>CAYZVO010000040.1:4669-26706 GCA_964481655.1 uncultured Enterobacterales bacterium
CGGGGGGGGGGGGGGGGGGCGCGCGGGCCCCCCCCGGGCCCCCCCCCGGGCGCCCGGGGGGGCCCCCCCGCGGCCCGGGCCTTCCCCGACCGCTGGCAGGGGGTGGTGTTCCTCTCGGCGGTGCTGGAGCAGGACCGGCTCATCGGGCTGGGCGAGAGCCTGGCCGCCCACGACACCCCGGTGCTGGTGATCACCGGCGACGCCGAGCGGCGCATCCCCCTCGGCTACACCGAGGCCGGGGTGCGGCAGCTGCGCACGGTCCACGAGCGCGTGGAGCTGCAGGTCTACCCGGGCGAGGACCACTTCCTGCTGTTCAGCCAGCCCGAGGCGGTGATGCGGGATCTGGGCGACTGGGTGGAGCGGGAGATCAGTTCCCCGGACACACCATCATGAACTCGCCGACCGTGGGCGAGAGCACCGTGATCTTGGGGTCGCTCGAGGCGAAGACCACGTCACCGGAAGCCTCGGAGAGGCGCTGCATGGTGTCCTCGCCGTCGTGGAGCGTGGGCTCGAGTCGGATGATGAGCTTGCCGTCCAGCGCGGCCAGGCGGGTCCCCTCGAGGAACACGGTGCCGCCGTAGTCCCAGCCGAAGCCGGCCAGCTCGAAGGGCCCGATGGCGGCCTCGAGCTCAGCCATGGTGGTGCCCAGGCCCAGGCCGCTGGGATCGCGGATGCCCTCGCCCAGCACCCGGATGCGGGCGGGCTTGGTCTGGGCGGGATCGGCCCAGGTGACCTCCTGGGCGAAGGGGGTGCCCTCGCCCACCACGGTGCCCGGGGCGGTCTCGCCCTCGCCCAGGTCCACGGGCCGCTCGATCAGGGCGTCCTCGCCGAAGCGCTGCACCAGCTGGGCCCGGCCGCTGCGGCAGGTGACCCGGGGGTCCTGCTTCTGGGGGGCGTGGGCCTTGCCCTGCAGATCCGCGGGCAGCTCCTGGGGGTCGCCCAGCTTCAGCAGCTTGGCGTCGGCGGGGGGGTTGAACCCCTCCGCGGTGGGCGCTGGGGCCTCGGCCACGGGCTCGGCCGGGGCCTCGACGGGTTCGGTCGGGGCGCTGTCGCAGGCGATCAGCAGCGCGAAGGCGACGATGAGGGCGGGGCGAGGCATGGAGACTCCGGGGTCACGGGTCCAGGCAGCCTAACCGGGGACGAGCCACGGGCGACGGGGGGTTATCCAGCCCTCCGGAGGACCGATGCTCTGCCTGTTGATCCTGGCGGCCAGCGCCCTGGCCACACCCCCCAGCGCCACCCTCGACAGCCTGGACGCCGCGCTGCAGCGCCTGGCGGATGCCGACCAGGTCGATCACTTCAGGGTGACCACCACCGCCAGCTACGCTGACGAAGACGGCGACGACGCCCACGTCGACGTGGTGCTCACCGAGATCCGCTACGACGCCGCGGGCGAGGCGGTGAACACCAAGCTGTCCCACACCCGCGACGGCGAGCCGGTAGAGGACGAGCCCAAGGACGACGACGACGAGAAGAAAGGCGGCGAGCTGTCCATCGCCCTGCCCGCCGGCGAGGACCTGCCCCGCTACAGCTACGGCCCCACCACCCAGCGGGGCCCGGCCTCGGTGGCCAGCTTCGAGCCCGCCCAGGGCGAGCCCAGCGCCGACGACCTGGCCACCGGCGAGGTGGCCTGGGACCCCACCACCGGCCGGCCCCTGTGGATCACCTTCTCACCGATCGACAAGCCCATGCTGGTCAAGAGCCTCCACAACCGCCTGATCATCGGCGAGACCGGCGGCCTGCTCCACACCGAGCGCATCATCAGCAAGGGTGTGGGCGGCCCGCCGTTGATGCGCAAGAAGTTCGAGATGGACATGAGGTTCCACGACGTCGCGTGGAAGTAGGGATCAGCCCCAGCTCATCAGCTCCCCGGACATGCTGCCCACGATGGGGTCGCCGGTCTCGGTGCCGGCCTCCTCGAGCTCGACGGTGCCGATGATGTAGGAGACGAACTCGAAGTCCTCCATCGTCCACACATCGATGTAGTACAGGGCCGCCACCGACTCGCCGAAGCCCACGGACAGGGTGCCCGGGGCGAGGGTGTCCTCGGGGGTCGAGACGTACGCGATCACCGCCTCGTTCCCAGAGATCCACGCGGCCACGTAGACCACGCCGCTGCCGTGGCTCTCGCCGGCCACGGTGCCCACCTCGGGGGGGGCGAACAGCTCCTCGCCGATGGTGAAGGACAGCTCGGCGACGCCGTAGGTGAAGGCGTCCTGGTGGTAGATGCTCTGGTAGTCGGTGTCGAAGCTGGCCTCGAGCGCGCCGATGGTCTCGAAGCACCAGCTGTCCCGCTGCCCCCAGTCCCAGCGCTCGTCCGCCGCCAGGGCATCCGTGATCTCGCCCCGCCGCAGCTCCATGCGGGTGCGCAGGGCCTCGATGCTCTCGCCCACGTAGGCCGCGTGGGAGGCGGACAGCTCGGCCAGGACGATGTCGCGGTCCCGATCCATGCGCTCGTTGAGCACGTCCTCGTTCCAGGGGCCGTCCAGGAGCTCAACCAGCCGCTGGCGGTAGGCCGCGCGGCCGTCGTCGTGCTCGAAGAGCCGGTTGGCCAGCTGGCCGTAGGCGAACACCGAGGCGGGCATGCCCTCGCCGGACTCGCCGTAGAGCAGGTCGTCGATGCCCCAGGGGATGAAGTGGAAGCGGCCCTCGTCCGCCGGGTCGGCGTACAGGTAGTAGTTGTTGGTGTTCCAGGCGTAGCCGTCGGTGTGGCTCGAGATCACCTCGGCGGCCCAGTGGGTGTAGAAGGCGTCCATGTCGAGCAGGGGCTCGAGGGCCTCCATCAGCTCGTCGTCCGGCAGCTCGAGGGCGGCGGTCATCGCCTCGATGTCGCTGTAGTCGGCCGCGTTTTCGTTGGTCTTCTTCTCGAAGGTGCCCGCCCATCCTTCGCGGAAGTCGCTCAGGGTGCCCTCGTACAGGTTGCCCTCGTCGTCGTCGAAGTAGCGCCGCAGCAGGGGCTTCTTGATGGGCTCCACGTTGACGAAGAGGCCCAGATCGCTGCCGTTGACGCTGACGGTGGCGTAGTTGCAGCGGGGCGCGGGCATCCCGGCGTCCCGGTAGAAGCCGTAGCCCAGACACTGGCGCAGGAACGAGGCGTCCGAGATCGAGTTGTTCAGGGTCAGGCGCTCGACCCCCGAGTACAGCGCGGTCTCGCCGTACTCGCTCAGATCGACCTTGAGGGCGGGTTTGTCCTCACTCAGGGAGCCCAGGAAGCCCTTCTTGCGCACGCCCACATTGGGGAAGACCTCGCCGTCGATGGTGACGGTGGAGGGGAAGTAGGTGAACGGGCTGCCCCAGGGCTCGTCCAGGCAGTCCTCGTGGCCCAGCATCTCCCAGGCGTCCCGGGTCTGGCTGCGCAGGGCGTCCCAGTCGTCGGGGTCGACCTCGATCTCCACCCGCAGCACGTGGTCGGGATCGAAGACCCACTCGGTGAGGTCCGGGCCCTCGACGGCGGCGGTATCGCCGGTGTCCAGGGGACCGATGCCTGGGGTGCCGCAGGAGCAGGCCTGCAACAGGCCCGCGGCCACCAGGGGAACAACGTGCGAAATCATGCGCCTCATCGCAGCATCATAGCGCCGCGCCACGAGACGGGCGCGACGAAGGACGCTAAGAGGCCGAGAACGGCCTTCGTCCCTGGGGAACCATGTTACCAACGCTCATATTCTGCGCCGCGGCGCTCGCCGGCCCCATCGACGATCTCGCCTGGCTCGAGGGCACCTGGCAGGGCGGCGACGGCGAGACCTGGATGGAAGAGAGCTGGTCGGCCCCGGTGGCCGACACCATGGTGGGCACCTTCCGCTTCCTCCAGGAGGACCAGCTGGCCTTCTACGAGATCATGGTGATCGAGCTGGACGGCGAGCAGGCGGTCATGCGCCTCAAGCACTTCGACCCGGGCCTGATCGGGTGGGAAAAGCGCAAGCGCGCTGTCAGCTTCGTGCTGACCCAAGCCGAAGCCGGCAGCTGGGCGGTCTTCACCGACGCCAACGCGGGCAAGTCCCTGCGCTACCAGGTCAGCGACGATCAGCTCACCATCGAGCTGCAGGACGAGCGCGGCAGCCACCTCTTCGAGCTGGCGCGGGTGGTCCCGGAGCTCCCGGAGCCCCCGCCTCCGCCCCCCGAGGAACCCGCCGAAGAGCCCGCGTCACCGCTGCGCGGCCTGCGCACCCTCGGCATGGAGGTGGCCGAGCTCGACGCCGCCAAGGCCTGGTTCAGCGACGCCCTGGGCGTCGAGCCCTACTTCGACGAGCCCTTCTACGTCGGCTTCGATCTGGCGGGCTCCGAGCTGGGCCTGATGCCGGCTGACGACGAGTCCACCCTCGGCCCTGGGGGCATCGCCTACTGGGCGGTGGATGACATCCAGGCCGTGCACGCCCGGCTGCTGGCCGTGGGGGCCACCGAGATCGAGGCCATCAACGACGTCGGCGGCGGCGTGCTGGTCTCCCGGGTGGCGAGCCCCCAAGGCTGCCTGCTGGGCCTCATCCAGGAGCCCGCGCCGGCCGAGGACGCGCCCGCGCCGGCCGAGGACGCGCCCGCGCCGGCCGAGGACGCGCCCGAACCGTCTCAGGAAGGAGGCACACCGTGAAAGCCGTCTGTTCGTTCTGCGAAAAAGACCTGGGCACGCGCGAGCCCCTTGACGACCACAGCGTCACCCACGGCATGTGCGAGGACTGCTACGACCACTTCGGCGAGCAGTGGGACGGCATGCAGCTGGGGGAGTACCTCGACCGCTTCGACGCTCCGGTCGCGGCCATGACGCCCGAAGGCCG
This sequence comes from uncultured Enterobacterales bacterium, assembly GCA_964481655.1. Lineage (GTDB taxonomy): Bacteria > Myxococcota_A > UBA796 > UBA796 > JAFGLY01 > CALDOK01. The sequence goes on from CAYZVO010000040.1 coordinate 9,436, forward strand.
CGTCATCGCCATCAACGCGGCCATGGCCGCCGCCACCGGCGTCCACAGCCGCGACGCCGCGGGCCTGCTGGGCGGTGAGTTCATGGAGTGCGTCAACTCCCGCCTGCCTGACCGCTGCGGCCACACCGTGCACTGCACCTCCTGCGCGGTCCGCAACGCCGTCGAGGGCACCATGGCCACCGGCGAGCCCACAGAGTCGATCCCCGCCTGGGTCGACCGCGACGGCGGCCGCCTGGACATGCTCATCTCCACCACCAAGCAGGGGGAGTGGGTGCAGCTGGTGATCGAACCGGTGGGCTGACTCAGGGCAGCTCGTACAGCAGAATCCCATACCGCCCCACCTCCCGGAACCCGATGGCCTCGTAGGCCCGCCGGGCGGGGTTGCCGGGCTCGGTGAAGAGCACGGACTGGAGCACACCCTGGCCTCGGGCGTAGATCAGCGAGCCAGCCACGCAGGCCCGGGCGAAGCCGCGGCGGCGCATGGCCGGGGGGGTGAAGACGCCGCCGATCTGCACGCACTCGGGCACGGTGGCGTTGAAGCCCGACATGGCCACCGGCTCGCCGTCCCGCAGCAGCAGGAAGATGCGCCGCTCGGCGATGGCCTCGCGCACCCGCTTGCGCCAGGTCCGCTCCACCCGCGGGCCCCGGTCGGCGCCCAGGGTCTCCTGGTGGTAGGCCAGGCCCCAGCGCACCAGCAGCTCGATGTCGGAGTCGGCGGGGAAGACGCACTGCAGCTGGCCGGAGGCCAGGGGCTCTGGCACGATGAGCGCGTTCAGGTCGAGCTCGTAGAGCACCTCGCCGGTGTCCACCAGGGGCTCGCTGCGGGGCGATCGGGGGTGCTGACGGGCCGCCACCACCTGGGCGCGGGGGCCCACGAAGCCCATCACCCGGTGGTCCCGGGGCTCCTTGGCCAGGTACTCGAGCAGCAGGGGCAGGCAGCCGGGGGCCTGAAGGACCACGTTGCCCAGGCGCAGATGGGCGACCAGGCCCTTCAGCTCCCCGCGCTCGAGGGCCCCGAGCCACACCCCGCTGGTGCGATCGTCGCCCAGCTCCAGGCCCGATCGGTGCAGAGCCGCCCGCAGGAACATGGAGCTGGCGGCGTGCCGGGCCAGGAAGGCGCGGACCGCAGGCTCGTGCTCGGACCCCAGGCGCTGGACGATCACGTGCGGGTCCGCCGGGCCAGATCCGGCAAGGGGCCCAGGTCCACCTGGCCGACCTTCACGATGCGCTCGACCATGGCCTCGCCGACCTTCGCCAGCTCCACCAGGCCGTCCATGCGCTGGGCCATCATGATGCTCTCGGCCTTCTCACCGCCGGTGGCGTCCGCCGGGGGCTCGCGCAGCAGGCCGGCGGCCTGCTCGAGGTGGCCGATGGCCGTGCGCACCTTGCGCAGCTCTCGCTGCTGCAGCACCCGGGTGATCATGGCCTGCACGTCGGTCTCGGCCACGTAGAAGCGCCGCCGCTCCCGGGCCACGTGCTGGCGGTGCACCACGCCCCAACCCTCGAGCTCGCCCATGGTCATGCTGACCATGCCCATGCTCAGGCCGGTGGCGTCCACCAGGTCTTCCTGGGTCATGGGGCGCCGGTGCAGGTAGAGCACGGTCCAGATGACCCCCATGGAGCGCTTGAAGCCCCAGAACGCCATCAGATCGCCGATGGTCTCGGCGGCCAGGTCCATGGCTTCTGCACTGGGCTCGGTGGTCACGGGATCTCCTGTGCTCTTCTAGCCCGATCCGGCCGGGCTCACCCCTCGGGGTGGCAGTCCAGCTCCGTCCCCTCGAGGGGCAGCAGGCAGCGCAGGTCGCCCTCCCAATGATCGACCTCGAGCTCGAGGGCGCCGTCGTCCCGAACGTGGAGATCCACGATGGTGCCCTTGGGGAAGGCGAGGCCCTCGGCCAGCGGGACAGGCTCGCCGTCGTCCAACCAGACCGAGAGGCTGTGGTGGTCCTCGCGCCTGTTGTACTCGGGCAGGTCGCTCGCCAAGGCCAGCACAGCGCCGCCGGGGGCCGGACGGTAGGCGCGGGCGCCATCGATGACCACGTTGCGCCAGGCGTCGGGGGTGCCCAGGGGCACCGGGCGCCGCACCCAGGCGCTGTCCCAGCTGAGCAGCAGCATGGTGCCGTCCGGGCCCACGGTGGCCTGGGTCGCCCCGGCGTCCAGCTCGATCCGCTCGGCGACCTCGCCCGTGGTGTCCAGCAGCAGCAGCTCGCCGCCCCAGCACTCCACGGCCACGGGCCCGCCCAGCTCGTAGCGCTGGCGGGGGTTGCAGGAGCGGTGCAGGGGCACGGGCGTCACCACGTCGGGCTCGAGGCGCAGCAGGGTGCCCCGTTCGCGGGGCTTGCAGCGCTCACCCCAGCAGTCCGCGTCGCCGATGAAGTCGTGCTGCACCGCGGTCCGTACCAAAGGCAGGCGACGGATGTCGAAGGGCGGCAGCCCCCCGCCCGCGAGGCCACCCACGCCGTAGCGGCCCCCGTGGTAGGCGTCGGGGTCCTCCAGACAGCGGGCGATGGCGTCCTGGGCGGTCTCGCCGTCGGCGCTCGGGGCCGGGGGGCTCAGGTCGCGATCCCAGCGGCTGGTGGACGGCGCTGAGAACAGATCCATGGGTCGATCGCCCCCGTCGTCTCCGCCAGGGCCGTCTCCGAAGGCCACCCAGGTGGCGCCGTCGTCCGCCAGCACACCCTCGGCGCAGACCCAGTCGTAGGTCGGGCCGTCGTAGATGGAGCCCGTGTAGGACATCTCCTCGACGCGCTCGAAGCCGATGAACGATCCGACACGAACGAGCTGCTCGACCCCCAGGCCCTCGGTGATCTCCCAGTCCGTTCCGCCGACGCGACGCACGAGCAGCCTGTCAGGCCGCCCCACCACGACCGCCACGCCGTCGGCGCGGGCGAGCGCTTGCCGGGCGTCGACGACGCGGCGCTCGAAGCTGGCGCCGGCGTCGAAGGAGACCACCACCTCATCTTCCCGCAGGCCCACGATGGTCTCGCCGGCCGTGTCCCAGGTGGTGTCGGGGAAGGAACCCAGCGCCGCGAAGGCGCCGGTCTCGGTGGCCTCACGCAGGGACGGCGCGCGGGAGAGCTGGCCGTCGGGGGCCTGGACGTAGACCACGCCCGCCTCGGACAGAGAGACCCAGGCCGCGTCGGTGGGAATGGCCAGGGGGCCGACCAGGCCCTCGGCATCGAGGCCGTACCACGCCCCCGACCCGGAGTAGCGCCCGATGGCGAAAGCGCGCACGCTGTCCTGCTGTTGGAACAGATGGGCGTCTTCGTGCTCGGGGAGCAGCCAATCGGGCGGGGCGGCCCAGCGCTGCTCGAGGCGCACGGCCCCGTCGACGCGCGCGGCGTGCCAGGCGGCCTCGGCGTCGGACAGCGCCACCAGCTCCGCGTCGATGGCCGCCCGATCCCAACCCTCCGGGCGCAGCTCGAGGTAGCGACCGTAGAAGCGGCGGGCCCGGTCGAAATCCCCGGTGCCGGTCGCCGCCCTGGCCGTGGCCCGCAAGGTCCAGGGTGCGCAGCGGTAGCTCATGCAGTGGGAGTCGAGATCGTAGGCCTCGACCAAGACGGCGAGGGCGTCGGCGTGGCGTCCCTCGGCGAGGGCCTGGCGCCCCTCCATGCGCAGCCGGATCAGCTCGGGGAGCCGGGAGCGGCGGACGGCCGCGTGGTCTACGGGCTCTTCGCCGTAGCCACCGAGCCCCCCGTACCCGATGGCGCTGCCCACCAGGCTGTGGGCGTCGCACGCGTCCCAGGCCTCGAGGGCCAGCTCGGTCTTCCCCAGGGCTTCGGCGGCCTGCGCGATGCCGCACTGCTCGGTGCCGAGCATGAAGGTGCCGTTGTCGGCCGCCTCCTGGTAGCGGGCCAGCGCCTCTTCGAAGTCGTCGCGGGCCATGGCGGCCTCACCGGCCTCCCGGGCCGCCTCGGCGCGCTCGCTGCGGCGCTCGTAGTCCCCCAGGGAGCCGAGCAGGGAGGTGGACAGCTCCAGGCCGGACTGGGCGAAGGCGGATGCGGCGAGGACGAGCAGGGTGCTGGAGGTCATGTCCCCGGCCTATCGCGGCCTTCGAGCTTCCTACAGTGGACGCGCGGTTCTGCCCCTCGGGTGACCCCGGGCGAAGCGGGGCGCTCACGACCCGGCACCCTGAGCCTCAGGGTCCCCCGATCCGAGCGGCCCGAGCCCCGAAACCGCTCACGACCCGGCACCCTGAGCCTCAGGGTCCCCCGATCCGAGCGGCCCGAGCCCCGAAACCGCTCACGTGGGGCTACCCCGAGCTCACACTGACCGCCGGCGACCCGAGCTAGCCCAGCAGCCCCGCCCCCAGCACGCCGAGGAAGCTCAACAACCCCGCCGCCAGCTGGTGCTGGACGGTGGCCGCGCAGGCGCCGATCACGCCGTCGTCGTCGTAGTGGGCCCAGACCACGCGGGTGGCCTGGACGGCCAGCGGGAGGGCCAGCAGGGAGGCGAGCACGGCCCAGGGCAGCTGACCGAAGACCACCAGCAGCACCGAGGCGATGTGTCCGCCGAACAGCAGCACCGGGAGACCCCAGCGGGCGTTGCGGCGGCCCAGGGTGGCCACCAGGTTCCACTTGCCCGCGGCCTGGTCGCCGGCGCAGTCGGGGATGCAGTTGACCCACAGGATGCCGGTGGTCCACAGACCCGCCGGGATGCCCACCAGCGCTCCGATCCATGCCAAGGGGGCGCCGCCAGCCGCGTAGCCGGCGAGGGTGATGAGGGGACCGAAGGCCAGGAAGATGGCCAGCTCGCCCAGGCCGCGGCGGGCCACCAGGCGCACCGGACCGACCGAGTAGAAGTAGGCCAGGGCGGCGCCGGCCAGACCCACGGCCAGCAGCCAGGGGGAGCCCACCAGCAGCACGGCGCCGCCGGTGGCCAGGCCGGCCGCGAACAGGCCGATGGCGACGCGCAGCATGCCGCCTTCGCTGATGAGGCCCATGGCGATGGTGCGGCTGCCGCCGCTGAAGGGCGCCACGTAGTCGTGGTTGGCCTGATCGGTGCCGCTCTTCCAGTCGAACCAGTCGTTGATGGTGTTCGAGCCCAGCTGCAGCAGAGCCACCGTGAGCACCACCAGCACCGCCGCCAGCCATGAGAACGCCACCCCGGCCCAGGCCGCCACGGCCAGGCCCAGCAGCGCCGGCAGCACCGAGGCGGTCACGAAGGGCAGCCGCACGATGGCCACGGCGCGCTTCACGGGGTTGATGGTCGGAGCCAGGGTGGCCGGGTCGACGTCCTCGAGCAGGGAGGCCTCCTGCACGAAGCCGGTGGGGCGGCCATCGTCCATGGTGGCCGTGATGCGCAGGTGGCAGGGCAGCGGGCGGCCGTCGCTGTGGCGGCAGAGCCCATCGCCCTCCCAGATCCCCTCGCTCGCCGCGGTGGCGAGCCAGCCAGGCAGCTGCTCCATGGCGACCGCGCCGGGCACCAGGGAGGCCACCCGCTCCTTGGCGACCACATCGGTGGCGCGCAGGCCGAACAGGGCCTCGGCGGCGGGATCGAGGGAACGGATGCGGCCCACGGGATCGAGGTGGACGACGGCGGTGCTCATGGGGACTCCAGGGGGGAGGCGGGCAGGCAGGCGGCCGCCCGCAGCGAGAGGGTGTCGAGCATGGCGAAGAGCACCTCGCGGTGCGGGCCATCCGTGAGGGGTGCGAGGGCCTCGCGGGCCCGGCCGAGCTCGCGCTCCACCATGGCCACAGTGGGCGAGGCCCCGGCCTGGCGCAGCCGCGCGGCGAGTGCAGGCGTCGGCTCGCCACCGCGCTGCCACAGCCGCTCGATCTCGAGGGCCAAGGCTGGATCGGCCTCGACCCCGAGCCGAATGGGCAGGGAGGGCACCCGGGCGCGCAGGTCGGCGAAGGGCATCTTGCCCGGGTCCATGCCTGGGACGAGGTCGAGCAGATCGTCAACGGCCTGGAAGGCGAGCCCCAGGCCCTGGCCGAAGCGACGCAGACGATCCGCGTCCGCCGGGTGCCCAGCGGCGATGGCGCCGGCCTCGGCGCACCACCCGCACAGGGCCGCGGTCTTGCCGAAGGCCACCGCGCGCCACGCCGGCACGCCACCACCAAGCTGGCCCTCCTGCTCTGTCTCGAGGGCCTGGGAACGCACCATGGCGCCCACCCCGTCCAGGAAGCGCTCCATGGCGGGGTCCGGCGCCCGCCGCACACGCTGCAGGGCCAGCACGTGGGCCAGATCGCCCCCCAGCACCGCGGCCTTGGGGCCCAGGGTGCGCCAGGCAGCGGGCACCCCGCGCCGGGTGTCGGCGCCGTCCATCAGGTCGTCGTGCAGCAACGAGGCGACGTGCACCAGCTCCGCCGCCTCGGCCAGACCGTCCAGCTCCGACAGCGAGGCCCCGCTGATCAGGCCGCCGAGGTAGACCAACAGGGGCCGCAGGCGCTTGCCCCCGGCCGCGAGCAGCTCGCGCACGGCCCTGGCGGCGGGATCGTCGCCGACGACGGCCTCCGAGAGCTGGCCGGCCACCCGCTGACGCAGGCCCACGACCAGCGGGTCGCGGGTCCACAGCGGAGATCGGGCGGGGGGATGCTGCGGGGCGAGAGAAGTCATGATCGCCTCGTTTCGTTTGCTTCAGTATTCACTGAAAAAACTGAAGCAAGCTCCGAGGGCTCACATCGTGAGCGGCCCCACCCTCCGGTCACCCCTGCTGCAGGTACGCCACCCAGGCCTGCACCGCCGGGTCCCCGGCGAAGCTGGGCGACAACCGCCCCACGAGGGCCTCGGCCCCGCTGCGCCGCCCAGCCAGCGTCAGGGCGCGGATCCGCAGCGCGGGATGCACCGCCGCACCCTGCTGCTCAGCGAGCTCCAGCAGATCGGCAACCCGCCCCCAGCGCGCGCCGATGGCGGCGAGCTCGGCTCTGGCCAGCAGGGCGTCCGGGCTGAACGGATCGGCCCGGAGCATCCGATCCAGCCGGGTGTCGAGCAGTCGCCCCTGCTTCAGGCCGTCCATCTCCCAGCGTCGCAGTGCCCCCGCATCGTCGGCGGTGAGCAGCCAGCGCCCGTCGGCGGATCGCGCCGCCGCGGCCACGCCGGGCAGGCCTTCGGGGGTGGGGCGACCTGCGGCCTCACCGAAGGGATCCCAGCCCATCAGCGCCTCCGGCGGTGGCCCCGACACCAGCAGCGTGCCGGTGGCCGCGTCCCGCAGCTCGATGCCGGCCTCGCCCCGGTCCACAGCCACCAGCAGGTCGCCCGCGGTGTAGGCGATCTCTCTGACAGCTCCCTGCCCCTCCCAGGTGTGCACCGAAGGTGGCGCGTCGAGGTGCCACAGCCCGATCCGCCCCTCGACCACCCCCACCAGCGCCCTGCCGTCGGCGGACAGCGCGACCGGCCCCTGGCGCAGGAACCCGAGGGTCACCGGCTGGGCATGACGGGTAGCCAGCAGCTCGTCGTCCCGGTGCCCGGAAGAGAGGAAGCGATGGTTCAGCTCCCAGGGTTCGGACTCCAGCGGCGGCTCGGCCAGAGGCTCGAGCTCCGACCCGGGCGGGGTCCAGCTGGCGTAGCTGCCATCGCCCAAGGCCAGCAGCAGGGTCTCCCGGTCCCGCGGGAAGTGGATCTGCGTCACACCCGCGGCCGGCGCCGGCGTGGTCGCCGCGACCCTGGCGTCGTCCAGGTCGACCAGCTGGAGCTCACCGTCGATGGCGTACACCGCCCAGCTGTGGCTCCACCACGATCCCACCGCCACCACCGACCCGGCGCCCCCTTGCGGCGGGGCCTCCCAGTGCCGCTCGATCAGGGCCGCGGGCAGGATCCAGCGGGACACCTGGCCGTCCTCGGTGCCCACCAGCAACGCGCCGCCCTGGGTGCCGATGGCGAAGGTGGAGACCGCTCCCGCCTTCCAGCTGCGCACCAGCCGGGCCTGCTCGCCCAGGAGCTCGACCTCCAGGAGGGGGTTGGCCGAGGTGGGCTCGGCTGGCGTGGTGGGCTCGGCGGGGGCCTCGACGGCCGGGGTCTCGGCCGGCGACGGACGCTCATCGGGGGTCGAGCAGCCGGCGACGGTGAGCAGCGCGGGGACCAGCGGGAGCCAGCGAGGGGACACGTACACCTCCACCGCGTCCCTAACCGAACGACCGGCCACCCCATGCGCGGGATCAGCCCCGCGGCCACCGAAGTTGCCTTTATGGCCATGTTGCCATAATCGCCGCCACCGGAGTGACCATGAAACCCCTCCCCACCACACCCTGCGCCTGCTCCACGCCGGAACCACGGGACCCTGAGTTCTACCGCCGGCAGGCCCGCATCCTCAAGGCCCTGGCCAACCCCGCCCGGCTGCAGATGATCGACCGCCTGGCCATCGGCGAGTGCACCGTCGGCGGGCTCACGGCGCTGGTCGGCCTGGACCAGTCCACGGTCTCGAAGCACCTGTCGGTGCTGCGCCAGCACGGCATCGTCGACGACCGCCGGGACGGCAACCGCGTGTACTACCGCCTGCAGACCCCCTGCGTCCTCGCCTTCTTCGACTGCACCGCCCAGGTGCTCGGGGACTGACCATGCGCGAGCGCACCCGCCTGCTGCTGTTCATCGCCGTCTTCGCGGCCTGCTGGTTCCTACCCGTAGGGAGCGAGCGCTTCACCGCGGCGGTGTACGAGGCCCTGGACCTCACCCGCTGGTACGCCCGCGAGCACGTGCTGCTCTGCCTGATCCCGGCCTTCTTCATCGCCGGCGCCATCAGCATCTTCGCCAGCCAGGGCGCGGTGATGCGCTACCTGGGTCCCCAGGCACCGCGCTTCATCGCCTACCCGGTGGCGGCCGCCTCCGGCACCATCCTGGCGGTCTGCTCCTGCACGGTGCTGCCCCTGTTCGCCAGCATCCACAAGCGCGGCGCGGGGCTGGGGCCGGCCACGGCGTTCCTGTACTCGGGGCCCGCCATCAACGTGCTGGCCATCATCCTCACCGCCCGGGTGCTGGGCCCGGAGCTGGGCATCGCCCGGGCCGTGGGGGCCGTGGTCTTCGCGGTCTTCATCGGCCTGTCCATGCAGCTGATCTTCCGCCGCTCCGAGGCCGAGCGCAGCGCGGGAGCCATCGCCATCCCGCCCAACGACAGCGAGCGCAAGCCCTGGCAGGACGGGCTGTACTTCGTCGCCCTGCTGGGCATCCTGATCTTCGCCAACTGGGGCCGACCCGCCGAGGGCGCTGATGGGGCCTGGGCGAACATCTACGCCGCGCGCTTCCTCATCGCGGGGCTGTTCGGGCTGCTGCTGGCCAGCACCCTGTGGGCCTGGTTCCAGCGCGACGAGCTCACCGACTGGGTGGACGCCTCCTGGGACTTCGCCAAGCAGATCCTGCCCCTGCTGCTGGTGGGCGTGCTGGTGGCCGGGTTCCTGCTCGGCGGACCCCACGGCGGCGGCGGCATCATCCCCCCCGGCTGGGTCTCCGGCCTGGTGGGGGGCAACAGCCTCGGCGCCAACCTGGCCGCCTCGGTGCTGGGGGCGTTCATGTACTTCGCCACCCTGACCGAGGTCCCCATCCTCGACGGCCTGCTGTCTGCGGGCATGGGCAAGGGCCCCGCCCTGGCGCTGCTGCTGGCTGGGCCCGCCCTCTCGCTGCCCAACATGCTGGTGATCCGCTCGGTGATGGGCACCAAACGCACCCTCGTCTTCGTCGCCCTGGTCGTGGTCTTCTCCACGGTCGCAGGGCTCATCTACGGCGCCGCCTTCGACACGGCGCTATCCACCATCCCCTCAGGAGGATGACCATGGTCTCCGTCAAGGTCCTCGGCTCTGGCTGCGCCAAGTGCGACAAGCTCTACAACGAAGCGGAGCGCGCCATCGCCCAGTGCGGCGTGCCCGCGAAGCTCGAGAAGGTCTCCGATCTCGACGACATCGTCGGCTACGGTGTGATGCTCACCCCGGCCCTGGTGATCGACGAGGAGGTCAAGTCCAGCGGACGCCTGCCCTCCATCGCCAAGATGACCAACTGGCTGACCACCGCCGCCCTGAAGCACGAAGGCTGATCGCCTACCATGCTCGCCGAGCTCATCGCCAACGCCGGACAGCTCATCCACAGCCAGCCCTGGCTGGCGGTGGTGGCCGTCTTCGTGGGCGGCCTGGCCTCGGCCGCGGCCCCCTGCGTGCTCACCCTCATCCCCTTGATGATGAGCTTCGTGGGCGGCAGCAAGGATCAACGCCTGGGCACCGCCCGGGCCTTCGGCTACTCGCTGGTCTTCGTGGCCGGACTGTCCGCCTCCTTCGTCACCATGGGCCTGCTCGCCGCCCTGGCCGGGCGCATGTACGGCGACATCCCCGCCGCCTTCCACTGGGTGGTTGCAGCGGTCTGCCTGGTGATGGGCCTGCAGCTGATGGGGATTCTGAAGTTCGAGATCCCCGTGCTCATGAGCGCGCCGCCCCGGCTGCGCGGTGTGCTCGGCGCCCTGGTGCTCGGGCTGCTCTTCGGCCTGGTCTCCGCCCCCTGCGCCGCCCCCATGTTGGTGGTGCTGTTGACCTACCTGGCGGGCTCTGGGGCCTCGATCCCCTACGGCTGCCTGCTCATGCTCGCCTACGCCCTGGGGCACTCGGTGCTCATCATCGTGGCGGGCACCTCCATGGGCGCCGCCCGCGCCATGATCGAGTCCCGCAAGTGGGCCAGCGCCAGCACCTGGCTGAAGCGCGGCTCCGGCCTGGCCATCGTCCTGCTCGGGCTGTGGTTCGCCCTCAACCAGCTCTTCTGATCCCCCGGGAGCCTCCCATGATCGCCTCGCTTCGCACCCTCGCCCTGCTCCTGCTCATCGCCCCCGCCTGTGACGCCGGCGGCACCGAGCCCGCCACCCCGGCCCCCGCCGCCGCGGTCGCCCCGGCCGCCGCCGTGGCCCGGGTGGTGTTCATCGGCCAGAAGGAGAGCTGCGACTGCACCCGCGCGCGCATCGACGCCGGAAACGCAGCCCTCATCGAGGCCATCGGCAAGAAGGACATCCCGGTGGAGCGCATCTACGCCGACGTGCCGGAGGACAAGGAGCAGGTGCAGATGCTCAAGGAGCTGCGCCCCTTCATGGTGGCGCCGGGCATCTTCTTCTTCGACGCCGACGACGAACTGGTGGGCATGACCCAGGGGGAGACGACCACCGACGAGCTGCGGTTGATCCTCGACCCAACGTAGGGGAGCACTTCACGTGCTCCCGCGAGGCGGGGGTGACCACCCGTTACGGCCGCCCCTACGCCATCGCGGCACGCCCTCCGAACCAGCGCTTCTTGAACCAGAAGGCCACGGACACCAGCCCGATGAGCACGGGGACCTCGACCAGGGGGCCGATGACGGCGGCGAAGGCCGCGCCGTGGTCGATGCCGAAGGTGGCGATGGCGACCGCGATGGCCAGCTCGAAGTTGTTGCTGGCGGCGGTGAAGCTCAGGGTGGCGGACTTCTCGTAGTCGGCGCCGAGCTTCCAGCTCATCCAGAAGCTGATCACGAACATCAGCACGAAGTAGATGAGCAGGGGGATGGCGATGCGGACCACGTCCAGGGGCAGCTCCACGACCATCTCGCCCTTCAGCGAGAACATGATCACGATGGTGAACAGCAGCGCCACCAGGGTGATGGGGCTGATGCGGGGCACGAACTCGGCGTGGTACCACTCCTTGGACTTGACCCGGATGAGCACCCAACGGGTCAGGAAGCCCGCCACGAAGGGGACCCCCAGGTAGATGCAGACGCTCTGGGCGATCTCGCCGATGGTGACGCTCACCTGCACGCCCTCGAGGCCCAGCACCGGCGGCAGCACGGTGACGAAAAGCCAGGCGAAGAGCGAGTAGAACAGCACCTGGAAGATGGAGTTGAAGGCCACCAGGCCCGCGCAGTACTCGGTGTCGCCCCGGGCCAGGTCGTTCCAGACGATGACCATGGCGATGCAGCGAGCGAGCCCGATCATGATCAGCCCGACCATGTACTCGGGCATGTCGTGCAGGAAGACCACCGCCAGCACGAACATCAGGATGGGGCCCACGAACCAGTTCTGCACCAGGGACAGCCCCAGGATGCGCCAATCCCTGAAGACCCGGCCCATCTCCTCGTACTTCACCTTGGCCAGGGGCGGGTACATCATCAAGATCAACCCGACCGCGATGGGGATCGAGGTGGTGCCCACCGAGAACTTGTTCAGGAACGGCACGATCTGCGGGAACAGCCAGCCGCCGCCGACTCCCACGGCCATGGCCAGGAAGATCCAGAGGGTCAGGTAGCGGTCCAGGAAGGAGAGGCGCTTGGGGGCGGCGTCCGTCATGGCTGGCTCCGAGGCAGGAGGGGGGACCGGGGGGTCCGCGCTCCGCGTTAAGCGAGCCGCCCCCACCGCACAAGCGCGAGGATCGATGGCGCATCGCTTTGCCAGCCCCGGCTTACAGATCGACGGCCTGTTCTTCCTCACCGCCAGCGAGACCGCGGCGGAGCTCGAGGCCGGCGCGCTGCTGCTGGACATCCGGGAGCCCCACGCGATCATGGGCCGCACCGTGGCCACCGGCGAGGTCCTCACCATCCGCCGCACACGGCTCCGGGGGCAACTGGACCGCGTCCCCCGGGACCGCGGCATCATCGTGGCCGACTCCGCCGGGATGCACGCCCGGGCCGCGGCCCGTTCGCTGCTGGACCACGGCCTCGAGCGGGTGGCCATCCTGGCGGGTGGGCTGGTGGAGTGGCACCGCGGCGGCTGGCCCACCGACGTGGACGTGGGTGGGCTGCCCATGGGTCAGTGCGCCTGCAAGCTCACCCCAGCCAAGGGCGGAGAGTTCGGGGACTGACATTGTCGGTGACACGGTGACGCCTGCGCGCTCCTTCGGTGTCCCAGGACACGACGAGCCCGCGCGTGGCGCGCGGAGCCTTCGGAGGTGTACGCATGGCTGGCACGACGACGCGCATCCTGATCCCCCTCTCCATCCTCGCGGTGGCCTGCTTCCCGGAGCCCCGCCTGGTCGAGATCATCGAAGACGGCCTCCCCGCGGAGGGCCTCACCACCCTGGACATCGTGGTGGGCTCCGGCGACCTGATGGTCGAGGGCATCGAGGGCCTGGACCAGATCCAGGTCGAGGTCCGGATCCGGTCCCAGAACGGTGACTGCGACGGGGACAGCGAGATCCTCGACGACATGGACTACGAGCTGTACGCCACCGACGACGGCGAGGCCCGCCTGTGGGTGGACGTGGACGAGGACTGGATGGGCTACTGGGCCGACGTCACGGTGCGGGCCCCGTCGGACCTGGCCCTCGAGATCCGGGACGGCCTGGGCGACATCTACGTCACCGGCTTCGCCTCCCTGGACCTGGACGACGAAAACGGCGACACCACCATCGATCTGATCGCCGGCGACGTCGAGATCGAGGACGGCACCGGCGACCTGTCCCTGTTCGAGATCGGCGGCGCCGTGTCCATCGACGACGGCAACGGCGACATCGAGCTGGTGGGCATCCTCGGGCCGGTGGAGCTGTTCGACGGCAGCGGCGACACCTTCATCGAGGCGGTCCAGTCCGACGTGATGATCGAGGACGAGAGCGGCGACCTGATCATCCGGACCATCGACGGCGACGTCACCATCGACGACGGCACCGGCGACATCATCGTCCGCGACGTCACGGGCGTGGTCCGCATCCACGACGGCAGCGGCGACATCAGCGCCACCAACGTCGGCGACCTCGAGGTCATCGAGGATGGGTCCGGCGACATCGACTGGGACTAGACATCGGTCGCGAACACGCGGGAGGACGTGATGTCCTCCCCAAGGTCAGCTACAGCCGCCGCCCCATGCGGTGGAAGGCGCTGACCTCGGCGGAGCAGACGTTCTTGAGGTGGGCCGCCACCCGCTTGATGTAGCGGAGCATCAGCACCAGCGCGACGAGGTCCCGAGGCACCATGTTGTCCTCGGACTCGTAGCGCATGGCCAGCCGAATGTGGGTGTCGCACTGCACCGAGATGCGCTGGTAGACCGACAGGCCCTTCTCGGCCAGCTCGCGCTCGCCGCCCATGATGACGTCGTGGGTGATGCTGAACAGCCGCCCGGTGCCCTCGATGACTTCCTCGACCACCGAGGTGTACTCGCCGAAGTCCAGGGAACGGGGGAACATCTCGTCGAGCTCGGCGAGGTTCTTGGTGTAGTCGCCGATGCGCTCGAGGTCGATGACGATGTTGAGCAGCCGCAGCCCGGAGAGCAGGTCCTTGCCCTGGGAGAGGGAGAGGGCCTCGAAGACCTTGCGGCGCACGTCCTGCTGGCCCTGGTTGACCTGCTGATCCAGCAGCCGCAGCTTGTCCTGCACCGGCTGGTTGGAGTCTTCGCGCAGGGCCACCACCGCGATGCGGAACATCTCCTGGGTGGTACGGAGCATCTCGAGGGCCCGCGCGCGGGACGCGTCGACCAGCGAGGGTTCCTTGAGCAAACCGAAGAAGCCAGGAGCCATGACGTCCTCCGCGCCCGGTGTTCGTGGCGCGCGCTGGAGATATCACGACTGAGCGGGGCTGGCGGTAGGCGAGTTGCGAAGTAGCTCACCGACCGCAGACGAACCCTGCCAAGGGCGCGCGAAAAATACCCCGCACCGCTGGCGCGGAAGCCGGAACGGGCTAGACCGCACGCCTCGCGCAGCACCCGCGGCGGGGACCTTCCCGCAGTTCTGGCTCCATCCACGGACGAACGCCATGAATCACCAAGCGCGAAGCTGGATTGTCGGCCTGACGAAGGCGGCAGGTTTCCTGCTTGCGCTCAACGTGTTCTTCGTGGCCATCAAGCTGCTGGGGGCGTTCAAGAGCCTGGGCTCCGGCTACGGCGAGATCCTCATCCAGGATCTGGCGCAGAACCCCTTCCTGGGCTTGCTGGTCGGCATCCTGGTCACCTCGATGATCCAGAGCTCATCCACCACCACCTCCATCACGGTGGGCCTGGTGGCGGCGGGCGTGCTGGGCGACGACCCCATCGTGGCGCTGCAGCTGGCGATCCCCATCATCATGGGCGCCAACATCGGCACCTCGGTCACCAACACCCTGGTCTCCCTGGGCCAGGCCGGCCACCGGGCGGAGTTCCAGCGGGCCTACGGTTCCGCCGTGGTGCACGACATCTTCAACTGGCTGACGGTGTTGATCCTGCTACCGATACAGGTGGCCACCAACTTCCTGGGCCACGCCTCGCTGTGGATGGCCGAGGCCCTGCAGGGCGTGGGCGGGCTCAAGTTCACCAGCCCCATCAAGCTGCTGGTGGGCCCTCAGACCAAGCTGGTCAAGGGCTGGTTCGAGAACTCACCGAACCTGGTGGAGTTCGTGGTCATCCTGACCATGGCGCTGGTGTTCCTGTTCGCCAGCACCTGGCTGGCCAAGCGGGTCCGTGACGACAAGAAGACGACGATCCAGGTCGTGTTCCTGGCCATCTGCGTCGCCGGCGTGGCCACCTTCGTCGATCACTACAGCGAGTACATCTTCGACAAGACCACCGCGATCTTCCTCACCGGCCTGGCGCTGCTGCTGCTGTCGCTGACCGCCATCGTGCGCATCATGCGCTCGGCGGTGCTGGACCGGGTGCAGCGGGTCTTCGACGCCTACATCTTCCGCACGGGCATCCGGGCCCTGCTGCTGGGTGTGGTGCTCACCGCGCTGGTGCAGTCCTCGTCGGTGACCACCTCGCTGATCGTGCCGCTGGCCGGCGCAGGCCTGCTGACCCTGGCCCAGGTGCTGCCCTTCACCATGGGCGCCAACATCGGCACCACCATCACCGCCATGCTCGCCGCCCTGTCCCTGGGCGAGCTGACCGCCGTGGCCGTGGCCTTCGCCCACCTGCTGTTCAACATCCTGGGCATCGGGATGTTCTGGTGGCTCAAGGCCATCCCCATCAAGCTCGCCGAAGGCCTGGCCAAGCTGGCGTCCCGCAACGTGACCTACCTGGTGGTGATCATCGCCGTCGCGTACCTGGGCCTGCCGCTGCTGTTCATCATCCTGAGCCGCTGACGCCGACGGGGACGCTCAGAGCAACGACAGCTGCGCCTGCCCCCTGGGCGGCGGCATCGTGGAGACCGCTTCGTGGATGACGGGGATGGCGCGGGGATCGAGATCCTTGATGGTGCGCAGCTCCTGGCGGTCCACCAGCTCGCGGAAGCGCTGTTCCACCTGCTGCCAGGCGCCCGAGTGGCGCATCCGACCCCGCACTCGGAGCCGGGCCTGAGCCCATCGTTGAAGCTCCGAGCCCGCGCGACCCAGCCAGGGGGCGTGGCGGCCCCGACGGGCCATGGCGGCCTGGCGGTGCTCGAGCAGGACCGCGGCTTCGGTGTGCTGGGGGACGAGGCCCGAGAACACCGCCCGAGGGATGCGATCCACCAGGCCCCGCTGATCGAGGACGGTGCGGAAGCGCTCTTCCAGCCGGCGGTAGTAGCGGGGATCGGCGGCGCCGGAGGGTAGATCCGCGGCGTAGGTCTGCTGGTAGCCCGAGACCAGCGCGGGTTCGTGCACCGCGACGGCGTCGAGCATGGTCTGCTTCTGGACGCCCGGGCGCAGGGTGAGGCCCGAGCAGAGCACGAAGTCGACCCCGGCCCCTGCGGCCCGGGCCATCAGCGCGTCGATGGCCCGCGGCTGATCGGAGATGCCCGGCAGCACCGGCATGGCCATCACGCCGGTGACCAGGCCACGGGCCTTGGCCGCCTCGAGCACCCGGAAGCGTTCCGCGATGGACGCCGCGCCGGGCTCGAAGCGCTGGCGGACGCGATCGTCCAGGCACTGGATGGAGAAGCTGACGATCGCCCGGCTCTTTCGGTTGATATCTACCAACAGGTCGAAATCCCGTTCGACCAATGCGGACTTGGTCAGCACGTGCACCGGCAGGCCGCGGGCCGCGATGAGCTCGAGGGCACCGCGGGCCAGGCGGTGGTCCAGCTCGGCCGGCTGCCAGGCGTCCGACACGCCGCCCCCGACGAAGACGAACCCGGGCTCGGGCAGGCTGCGCAGCTCGCGGCGGAGCAGGGACAGGGCGTTGGACTTGACCACGATGTCCCGCGCGAAGTCACCATCGACCCGGTAGCGTTCCGACCGGCCATCGCAGTAGGCGCAGGCGTGCTCGCAGCCCCGGTAGAGGTTCATGCCGTAGCGGGCCAGGAACCAGGCATCGGTGCGCCCCGAGTCGCGCATGAGGGTGCGCGCGGGCTCGAGGTGGTACCGGACGGGGGGCTCGCAGGGAAGGGCTGACATCGTGAGGCAGTCTATCGGGCGCCAGGGACAGAATCTGTCCGAGACCGAGGGGCACCCAATCACGCGGGCCCCCCGGACCGGCCACAGCTCGCCCAGATGCGCCATGTGGCGCCGCTGTGTCCGGTTTCGCCGTCC
>CAYZVO010000040.1:26806-46425 GCA_964481655.1 uncultured Enterobacterales bacterium
GCCACAGCTCGCCCAGATGCGCCATGTGGCGCCGCTGTGTCCGGTTTCGCCGTCCCGGAGCGGCCACAGCTCGCCCAGATGGGCCATGTGGCGCCGCTATGTCCGGTTTCGCCGTCCTGGACCGGCCACAGCTCGCCCAGATGCGCCATGTGGCGCCGCTGTGTCCGGTATCGACCCCCACTACCGGCCACAGCCCAGCCAGATGGGCCATCTGCCTCCGTCCTGGCCGGATTCGCCCCCCAGTACCGGCCACACCGCACGCAGATGCGTCATCTGACGCCGCAGTGGCCGAAATCGTGGCGATCGACAATGCTATGGTCGACCCGTCCACCGGGGGGCCCCATGCGCTTCATCCCGACGTTCCTGCTGCTCGGCCTCACAGCCTGCGCGGCCGAGTGCACCACGACCAAGGACGACACCGCACCACCCGACACCGACACCGACACCGACGCCGACACGGACACAGACACCGACGCCGACAGCGACTCGGATGCGGACGCCGACAGCGACGCAGACACCGACAGCGACGCCGACACCGACTGCCCCTACAGCGAGGCCGAGCAGCCCGGCGACGCCCCGCTGGCTGGCGAGTCCACCCCCGGCCCTACCGAGACCACCAGCGCCGACGGCTTCACCGACACCTACCTGTACGACAGCACCAGCTACCTCAAGGTGGGCGTGCGTCAGGATTGGGGCGGCACCATCGTGTTCTGGGGCCTGTCCGACGGCAGCCCCGGGCTGAACGACACGAACACCATCGACGCCAACGACACCGGCCGAGAGGTCCAGGTCGCCTTCTACGACCCCGACCGTCAGATGCAAGGCTGCGCCCACGACGCCTCCTGCGCCAGCGGCGGCACGGCCTGCGGCGACTCCATCACCTGGCTCGGCTGGAACCCGGTCCAGGGGGGCAACCGCTGCAACAACGGCTCGGGCATCGACGCCATCTCCACCGCCGATGGGGTGATCGATCTGTGGACCACCCCGCTGCAGTGGAACCCCAACTGGGACTTCTCGGACTGCGACAACGGCGGCTGCGACGACAGCTCCCTGGCCAGCCGCCCCGCCGACGTCGCCCTGCGCCAGAGCCTGCGCTTCGTGCGCACCCACGTGGTGGAGCTGCGCTACGAGCTGCACGAGCAGGGCGGCCTTGACCACGCCTCGACCCTGCAGGAGATCCCCACGGTCTACTCCGCCAACGGCCAGGGCGGGCCGGACCTGTGGCGCCTGCTGGACGCCTCGGGCCAGCAGGTGGACATCGACGTGCCCGCCGGCAACGACGACGGCTTCAACTACGTCAACATGACCAGCCCCGAGCCCTGGGTCACGATGCAGAACGACGACGCCAGCTACGGCGTGGGCATCCTCTACGAGAACGGCGAGACCGACTTCCAGGGCTGGCAGCTGCGCTCCATGCCCTTCAACAACGTCCGCGCCCTGGCCTCCTTCGGCATCCCCGCCAACAGCGCGGTCACCGCCCGGGCCTACCTGATCATCGGCAGCTTCGAGACCATCGCCACCGAGGCCGCCTGGCTGCAGGCGAACATCGCCCCCTTCGGCTGGCTGGACAGCCCCGGCGAGACCGTGGACAGCGGCACGATCACCATCTCGGGCTGGGCCCTGGACAACCGGGGCGTCGCGTCGGTGTACGCCCTGATCGACGAGTCCGAGCGGGTCGATCTGTCCTACGGCAGCGCGCGCCCGGACGTCTGCGCCGCCTGGCCCGGCTACCCGAACTGCGACAGCGTGGGCTTCAGCGGCACCCACGATCTGGGCGCGGCCCAGGCCTGCCCCCACCTGGTGGAGATCATCGCCACGGACACCGACGGCAACGCGCGCACCATCGCCCGGGGGCTGGTCAGCTGGGAGGGGTGACCCCCACCCGCCCCAGCGCGATACCAGGCGTTCATGCCCACCCCTACCGACGACCAGGTCCTCGATCACCTCGCCGACGCGGTGCTCACCGTGGACCTCGAGGGCCGCATCACCCGCTTCAACCGGGCCGCCGAGGCCCTGATCGGTGTGCCGGCGACCCTGGCGGTGGGCGCGCCCTGCCGCGCGGTGCTCGCCGCCGAGGATCACGCCCTCGAGGCCCTGCTGCTCGAGGCCGCCGCCCACGACCAGCCGGTGCTCAACCGCGGCGTGTACCTCGAGCTCCCCGGCGCGCGACGCCTGCCGGTCTCGGTGACCGCCTCGGCCCTGCGGGACGGCGAGGGCGCGGTGGTCGGCGCCGTCGGCACCGTGCGTGACCTGACCTCGGTCTTCGAGGGCTACCTCTCCGGGGTGGCCGGCGACCCCCGCGGCGACCTGCGCAAGGCGCTGCTGCGCCTCGACTCCTTCGCCGGGATCATCAGCCGCAACCACGCGATGCGCGATCTGTTCGCCGCCCTGCCCGAGCTGGCCAGCGCCAGCTCGACCGTGCTCATCATGGGGCCGTCGGGCTCGGGCAAGGAGCTGTTCGCCCGCGCCCTGCACGAGCTGTCCCCCCGCAAGGACGGCCCCCTGGTGGTGGTCAACTGCGGCGCCCTGCCGGACACCCTGCTCGAGTCCGAGCTGTTCGGCTACAAGGCCGGCGCCTTCACCGACGCCCGCCGGGACAAGCCAGGGCTGCTGGCCCAGGCCCACGGCGGCACCCTGTTCCTGGACGAGATCGGCGACATCTCCCCCGCGATGCAGGTGCGCCTGCTGCGGGTGCTGCAGGAGCGCGAGTTCACCCCCCTGGGCTCCACCCGCACCGTGCGGGTCGACCTGCGCGTGGTGGCCGCCACCCACCGGGACATGGACGCGCTGGTGACCTCCGGCCAGTTCCGCCAGGACCTGTTCTACCGGCTGGACATCGTGCGCCTGCACATCCCGCCCCTGCGCCGGCGCCGCGAAGACATCCCCCTGCTGGCCGACCACTTCCTGGCCCGGCTGGCCAAGCGCCACGGCCGCCCGCCGGTCAGCCTGTCCGACGCATGCCTCGAGTGCCTGCTGGACTACGACTTCCCCGGCAACGTGCGGGAGCTCGAGAACGCGCTGGAGCACGGCTTCGTGCTCTGCGGCGGCGAGACCCTGCAGCCCGAGCACCTGCCCGCGAGGCTGCGGGACGCCAGCCGGGTGGAGCCCGCGCTGGACGGCGCCACCACCCTGGCCGAGCTCGAGGCCCGCTTCCTGCGCCAGGCCCTGGCCCGCAACGACTACGAGGTCGGCCGCACCGCAGCGCAGCTGGGAATCCACCGCACCACGCTGTGGCGCCGGCTCCGCCGCCTCGGGGTATCCAGCGAGCCACCCACCCGGTGATGCGATAGCGGAGACAGCCCCAACCAAGCACGGAGCTGTCCATGTCCCGCTTCCTGACCCTCGCTGGCGTGCTGCTGCTGAGCGCCTGTTCCACCACCACCGAGGCCCCCGAGCCCGCCCCGGAGCCCACGCCGGAACCCGAGACCCCTGAGCTCCAGACGGTCTCCATCGGCGCCTCCCCCGTGCTGTCCAGCGCGGGCATCTTCATCGCCATCGAGCGCGGCTACTTCGCGGAAGAGGGCATCGAGGCGGACACCACCACCTTCGCGTCCTCGGGCGCAGAGCTGTTGCCCTCCCTGGTCAAGGGCGATCTCGACGTGGGCGGCGGCAACATCAGCGCCGGCCTGTACAACGCCTTCAACGACGGCCACGGCCTGCGCATCGTGGCCGACAAGGGCACCGTGATGAAGGACTGCGGCTACCTGGCCCTCATCGCCGCCACCCAGCACGTGCCCGACGGCGACGTCTCCAAGTTCGCCCTGAAGAAGGGCATGAAGATGGGCACCACCGCCCCGGGCGTCTCCCAGGAGATCGTCACCGAGCGCTGGGCCCAGCACTACGGCCTGACCCTCGAGGACATCGAGCTGGTGCACCTGCCCTACTCCGGCTTCCTGCCGGCTCTGGCCAACGGCGGCCTGGACGCCACCGTGCAGATCGAGCCCCACGTGGCCAAGGCCGTGGCCGAGGGCATCGCCGTCCGCATCGCCGGCGACGAGCTGGTCTACGAGAACCAACAGTCCGCCGCGATCTTCTTCTCCGAGAAGTTCATCACCGAGCGCCCCGAGGTCGCCCAGGGCTGGATGAACGCCTACGTGCGCGGCCTGCGCGACTACAACGACGCCTTCTTCCACGGCCACAACTACGACGAGACCGTCGAGCTGCTGACCAAGTGGACCAAGGTCAAGGAAGTCGAGCTGTACAGCCAGATGGTGCCCGTGGGCCTCAAGCCCGACGGCTCCCTCTTCACCGACGCCCTGGCCGCCGACGCCCAGTGGCTCACCGAGCACGGCTACGTGAAGGCCCCGGTGGACATGTCCCTGGTGATCGACGAGTCCTTCGTGCAGAAGGCCAACGAGACCCTCGGCCCCTACGTGGCCCCCAAGAGCGAAGAGCCGGTCGAGGCCACCGAAGCCAAGCCGAAACCCAAGCGGGTCATGAACCCCGGCGGCATGCGCCCCGGCGCCGGCAAGCCCGGCATGGGCCCCCACCAGGGCAAGGGCAAGAAGGTCCGCTAGGACTCGATCCGCTTGACCGACACGCCCCCGCGCCTCGCGGGCGCCGACCTGGACACGGTCTTCCAGGAGGGCGAGGACCGCGTGGGGGCCTTCAGCGACATCCAGCTGAAGGCGCGGCCCGGTGAGTTCCTCTGCGTGGTGGGACCCTCGGGCTGCGGCAAGACCACCCTGCTGCGCTGCCTGGCCGGCATCGAGTCTCCCACCCAGGGCAGCATCGACCGCAGCCTCGAGCCCGGCGCCGCCGGCGCCGAGCAGGCCATGGTCTTCCAGCAGCACGGCCTGTTCCCCTGGCTCACGGTGGAAGGCAACCTGCACTTCGTGCTGCGGGAGAGCCCCGTGCCCCGGGCCCAGCACGACGACATCGTGGCGGGCCTGCTCGAGCGGGTCGGCCTGACCCGCTTCCGGCGCTTCTACCCCTACCAGCTGTCCGGCGGCATGAACCAGCGGGTGGCCCTGGTGCGGGCGTTCTGCGTGCAGCCCCAGGTGCTGCTGATGGACGAGCCCTTCGTCTTCCTGGACTACCAGAACCGCATCGTGCTGCAGGATCTGCTGCTCGAGCTGTGGGCCGAGCAGCGCCAGACCATCGTCTTCGTCAGCCACAACATCAACGAAGCCATCGCCCTGGGGGACCGGGTGCTGGTGATGCCCGGCGTGCCCGGGCCCTTCGTGCAGGAGATCGCCTGCCCCTTCCCGCGCCCGCGAGACGTGGTCGAGCTGCGCACCGACCCCGACTACCAGCGCATCGTCGTGGACATCACCCATCAGCTGCGTCGGGAGCAGGAGCGCTCCCAGGCCGCCGGGAGGGCCGGATGAACGCGGCGAAGCTGCGCCAGGCCGCGGTGTTCGTGGCCAGCCCCCTGTCCCTGCTGCTGATCTGGGAGATCTGCGGCCGCACGGGCTGGCTGGATGTGCGCTTCTTCCCCCTGCCCACGAAGATCGCCGCCCACCTGTGGTGGATGTTCCTCGAAGACAACCTGCACGTCGACATCCTGGCGTCCATGCGCCGCATCGGGCTGGGGCTGCTCATCGCCTTCGTGCCCGGAGCCCTCATCGGCCTGGCCATGGGCCTGTCCTCCTGGGCGCGGCTGGCCCTGGGGCCCATCGTGGCCCTGACCTACCCCATCCCCAAGATCGCCATCCTGCCGCTGCTGCTCATCATCTTCGGCCTCGGCGAGACCTCGAACGTGATGGTGGTGGCCATCGGCGTGTTCTTCTTCGCGCTGATCAACACCTACGGCGGGGTGACCCAGATCCCGGCCATCCACTTCGACGTGGCCCGGGTCTACGGGGTTCGGCCCCTGCGCCAGCTCACTCACATCGTGCTGCCCGCGGCCTTCCCCGCCATCTTCACCGGCTTCAAGCTGGCGGTGGGCTACGGGCTCATCCTGATCGTGGCCGCCGAGATGGTCGCGGCGGACGCGGGCATCGGCTACCGCATCTGGACCTCGTGGGAGACCTACGTGATCATCGAGCTGTACGCGGGCTTGGCGATCATCTCCACCATCGGCGTGCTGCTGTCGGTGGCCCTCGAGGCCCTCGAGCGCGTGCTGGCCCACTGGAAGGGGGCCTAGCGCCGGCTAGAGCGGTTCCTCGTCCTCGGTGCCGATGACGTCGTAGGTGTAGGGGTCCAGCGGGTCGTCTTCGTCCCCCATGAACCAGGTGGTGATCTCCCGGGAGGCACCGTCGATGGCCACGGTCACGAAGCCGTGCTCCGACTGCAGCGTGGCCTCGCCCTCGATCTCCGGGGTCGCGATCAGCTCCCGCAGGAAGGCCTGCTCGTGATCGGCGGCGATGACCTGATCCCGCAGGGTCTGGCCGGCGCAGGGCACCACGATGTAGCCGACGCCGTCGTCCTCACCGAGGCCGTAGCTCCCAGAGGGTGCGAGCTCCGCCTCGAACCGCAGGGGCAGCATCCGCACGTACATGTGGTCATGGCCGTAGAAGACCCAGTCGACGTTGCCCTCGAACAGCGAGGTGATCTCCCGGTGGTCCAGCAGGTACTCACCCCAGGGCGAGCGCACGCTGTAGGGCGGGAAGTGGCCCTGGACGAAGACGTGCTGCACCTGCCGCTCTCCATCGACCCAGGTCTCATCCAGCCGCTCCGCCAGCCACTGGTACTGCTCGCCGTCCACCCGCACCTGACCGGAGCGCTCGGAGTTGAGGGTCAGCAGCAGCGTGTTGCCGAAGGACTGCGCGTAGTAGGGGGAGGTGGCCTCGGGGTCCACCGGCAGCGAGAAGAACCCCTCGAAGATGGTGCTGTCGCTGTGGCTGTTGTCCCCGGGGGTGTCGTGGTTGCCCAGCGCGGGCAGGATGGGCACCGACGCCATCAGGGGCCGCCCGAGGTGGAAGAAGCGCCACCAGTGGGAGAGGTAGTTCCGGGCCGGCAGATCGCCAGGCATCATCACGAACGCCAGCCCGGGGTGGGCGTCGATGGCGGCCTGGGCCACCTCGCCCCAGCGCTCGTCCAGCTGACCGGAGTCCTGCATGTCGGCCATCACCGCGAACTCGTAGGTCACGGGATTCTCGGGCGGCGTGGTGAACGAGAAGGTGTCCGAGATCCGGCCCGCGCTGTCGACCACCCGGTAGCTGTAGGAGGTCTCCGGAGACAGCCCGAGCAGCTCGATGTTGTGCTGGAACGAGAACTCGGCCCCCACCGCCAGGCGGTCGAGGGCCTCGCCCTCGCCCCACTCCACGATGCCGTAGCAGGGCTCGGCGCTGCGGAAGCCCACCACCACGCCGAAGCCCGGCTGCGCGAGGTCGTTCCAGGTGAGCCAGGGCCCCATGACCGGGGACTCGACGGAGGCGTGGTAGGCCTGGCCGTCGCCGCCCTCGTCGAGGTTGCCCTCGCCGTCGCCGAAGTAGAAGTGGATGGCCGTCGCGTCCTCGGGCCAGGTGAAGCTGTACTCGAACCCCCCGCCGTCCAGTGCCGTCATGGGCTCCACGACATGGTGGACGTCGAAGGGGTACTCCAGCAGCTCCAGGGACTCGCTGCCCTCGAGCCCCAGATCGATGTAGCCGTCGAAGCCGTAGATCACGTTGAGGTCTTTGTCTCCGGCGAAGGCCCCGTAGTAGCTGATGGTCGCAAGCTCGCCGGGGACCGGGACGATGGGCTCCAGGCGCACGGTGGGCTCGATCCAGGGATCGACCGCCCCCACCGGGGCCTCGGCGATCACCACCGTGGCCACGCCCACCGGGCCCTCGACCTCGCCGTCGGAGGGGGTGATCTCGCAGGTCCACTCCTGGCCGACGCGGAGCTCGTCCCGGGAGACCGGCTCGCTGGCGTCGAAGACCTCGTGACCGTGACGCCAGACCAGGGTGTGGTCCACGGGATCGCCGTCGGGATCCCGCGCCGCGGCGCCCACCGCGCAGTACAGATCGTCGAGGTACACTCGAGGATCCGCTGGCGTGATGCGCACCTCCGGGACCTCGGGCGGGGTGTTGACCACCTCGACCGCGGCGAAGCCGGCGGCACCATCGACGCTCTCGACCTCGGCCAGCCAGCGCTGGCCCTTGCGGGTCAGATCGGCCGGCAGCGTGGCGGTCTCGAAGACATCCCCGGGATGGCCCGCGCTGGTCCACCGCACCACGAAGGCGGCGCTGGCGTCCACCGCGACCATGAGGTCGTCCACGGTGGTGGGCTCGGCTGGCAGGATGACGACATCCAGCACGCCGGGCTCGGGGTCGGTGGGGGTCTCGCAACCACCCAGCCCCAGCCACGTCGCGCAGATCACGCCGAGCGTACGGGTGGTACGCATCTTCGCCAGCCTCCAAGGGGAACCTTCAGACTCTGATCCCGTCATCGGACGTTGTCAAGCGGTGGTCAACCCCCGCGGGAAGCAAGCCCGCTTTTTGCGAACGCGGCCACAGCACCCCGCGGCGCCCGGGATACCGGTGGGCATGGAGCTGCTGGCCGCGACGATCTTCCCCACCTGGACGGCCCTGGCGCTGACCGCGGCGGTGATGCTGCTGGCCCAGCTGGTCTACTCCCTCTACGGCTTCGGGTCCGGGCTCATCGCGGTGTCCCTGGGAGCCCTGTTCCTGCCCGACCTCACCGCCCTGGTGCCCCTGCTGCTGCTGGTGAACCTGCCCACCGAGGCCTGGGTGAGCTGGCGGGACCGCCGCTCGATCTCCTTCCGGGACGCGGGCTGGGTCCTGCCGGCCATGCTCGTGGGGCTCCCTCTGGGCACCTGGCTGCTGAAGGCCGTGGGTGACCAGCCCATCCCCATCACCGTGCTGGGGGTGGTGATCGCCCTGTTCGCCGTCTGGTTGCTGTGGGACGCCAGCCGCGCCGTCCCCCCCGTCCGGAGCCTGCCGGGCCCCCTCGGGGGGCTGGTCGGGCTGGTCTCCGGCACGGTGGGGGCCATGTTCGGCACCGGCGGACCGCCGGTGATCCTCTGGTTCCAGCTGCAGGGTCTGGACAAGGCCGCGTTCCGCGCCACCCTGCTGGGGCTGTTCCTGGTGATGTCCATCGGCCGGGTGCCCACCTACGCCCTGGCCGGCCTGTTCACCGTCCAGGTCCTCGTCTCCGCCGGGATCATCCTGCCCGCGGGGCTGCTGGGCCTGTGGCTGGGCCAGCGCCTGCACATCGCGATCCCCGAGCGCCGATTCCGGCAGGGGGTGGCCGTGGTGCTGGGGGTGCTCGGGGTGATGCTGGCGATCTGAGCGCCGCGCCCGCGATATGCTGGGCCGCCCCAGCGAGGTCCCATGGACGATCCCAGCACCAGCCAGCACCTGATCGGAGGGCTCTTCGCCCTGGGTGCCGGCATGTGTTGGGCCACGGCCAGCATCCTCTTCGGCAAGCTGGGGCAGTCGGTCTCCTCCCTGGCCATGAACTTCGGCAAGGGCATCATCGGCCTGATCTGCCTGGCCGTGGTGCTGCCGTTCACCGGGATCGCGGGCACCAGCGCCGAGGCCTGGATCTACCTGTCCCTGTCAGGCCTCATCGGCATCAGCGTGGGCGACACCGTCTTCTTCGACACCCTGCGTCGCCTGGGCCCACGCCGCACCCTGCTGATGACCACCCTGATCCCCGCGCTGGTGGCCATCATGTCCTTCGCCTTCCTGGGCGAGCGGCTCTCCGGGCAGGCCTGGGTGGGGGCCGCCATCACCGTGGCCGGGGTGTCCTGGACCATGTGGGAGCGGATGCCCCAGGATCAGGAAGACAGCGGATCCTGGCGCGCGGGCATCGGCTACGGCCTGATCACGGTGCTGACCTGCGCGGTGGCCGCGATCCTGTCCAAGGTGGGCGTGGCGGGCACCGAGCCCCTCGAGGCCACCGGCATCCGCCTGCTGGCCGGCACGGCGGGTCTGTTCGTGCTGGGCCTGTTCCGGCGTCAGCTGGTGGCCTGGGTCATGCCCTTCCGGGCCCCCAAGCAGCTGGGAGCCCTGGCCGCCGCCGCCATCGTCGGCACCTTCATCGGCATCTGGTTCAGCATGGCCAGCTTCGCCTACACCTCGGCCACGGTGGCCACGATCCTGAGCGCCACCGACCCCATCTTCGTGCTCCCCCTGGCCGCGGTCTTCATGGGCGAGAAGCTCCGCCCCCGTCCCGTGCTCGGCGCCTTCGTGGCCCTGCTCGGGGTGGCGCTGCTGCTGACGCGCTAGGCCGCCATCCGCGCAGGCTGCGACGGCGCCAGCAGGTGCAGCTCGACGCGGCGGTTCACGGCGCGCTCGAGGGGGGCGTAGCCGCCGCTGGCGGGCCTCCGACCGGCGAGGGCGCGGGGGCGCAGCAGGCCGGGGCGCACACCCCGGGCCTCAAGGGCGAAGACCACGGCGCGGGCGCGACGGGCCGAGAGGTCCTGGGCGTCTCCGCCCCGATCGTCGGCGTGACCGCGCACCTCGACGCCCACCTGGCCGTCGAACCAGGCCAGCACCGCCGCGAAGTCGTCCAGCAGCGCGTCGTAGGCCGGGTCCAGCTCCGCGGAGTCCTCCTGGAAGAAGACGGGGGAGAGGATCTCGTGGGCCTCGACACCGCTGGTCATCGGCGGGGCGGCGAAGAGCTCGGGGCGGGGGCTGGTGACGTGGTGGAGGGCGCGGGTCATGGTGGGCTCCAGGGTCGATGACAGCTGGAACATGGCCGCGGCCTGGGCCGGTGACACCTTCGAGGCACTTTCACACCACCACAGTGCAGCGCGGGGTCGGTGCTGCGGCGGCGGCCGCGTTACCCTCCGGGGCCAGCATCGAGGACTCGAGATGTCAACGACCCCTCCCGACCCCGCCTGGCCCCACCAGCCCGACTGGGCCACCGTCGAGCGCTGCGAGCGCGATCTGGTCTGCCGCTTCCACACGCCGGCGCACGTCCTGTCCACCTCCCGCGAGCAGGGCGGGCTGCGAGACGACATCGAGTGCGCCATCAACTACCAGGTCTGCGAGCCCGGGGGCTGCCCCACCTGCGAGGTCTGCGTGGACGACCTCGACGACCACATCGACGACCACGCCTCCGGGCACGGCTGCCGCCCGGACCGCTGCGTCACCATGATGACCTCGGCCTCGCCCGCCAACGCCGGCTGGGCCCACCGCGAGCACGCGGGAGTCCAGGTCTGGGCCGTGATGACCGGCGGCGTGGAGACCAACGCCGCCCGCGCCGGCGATCCCGCCTCCCACTACGAGGGCCCCGACGGCTTCACGCCCCTGGACGAGCCCATGCCCGTGGGCACCATCAACCTGATCCTGCTGATCAGCCACCCGCTCCCCCCGGCGGGGCTGGTCAAGGCTTCCATCACCGCCACCGAGGCGAAGTCCGCCGTGCTGCAGGCCCTGCGGGTGCGCAGCATGTACAGCTGCGGGCTGGCCACGGGCACGGGGACCGACCAGCTGGTGATCGCCTGCCCCCAGGACGGCCCCTGGCCGGTCACCGAGGCCCAGGCCCACACCAAGCTGGGCCAGATGATCGCCGAGGTCGTCGGCCAGGCCCTGCGCCAGGCCCTGGCCTTGCAGGGTGGGCTCGACGAGCACACCCGCCGTTCGGTGCGCGCCATCCTGATGCGCTTCGGCGCCGAGGTGGACGTGGGCGAGCGAGACCGCGACCCCGACGCCATCGCCGCCGCTGTGGCCCTGGCCGCCCTGCTGGACCACCGCCGCTGGGACCTGCTGCCGTCCGCCAGGCTGCTGGCGAACCTCGCCCGCTTCGGCGCCCGCCTGGGCCGGACCCTCGGCGCCGGCGACGGGCTCGAGGACGCGCTCCTGGCGGCCCTCGCCGCCGACCCCGATCTGCCCCCCGCCGACCTCGTCTCCACCATCCTCGCCCACGCTGGGAGCTGACATGCGCTTTCGCGGCATCATCTTCAACCTGACCTTCGACTGCCCCCTGCGCTGTCCACACTGCTTCTACTACCCGCAGGGCTCGAGCAAGGGGTACTTCACGGTCCAGCGCGTGCGCGAGATCGTCGAGAGCATGCGGGACACCAAGCCGGTGCGTGAGCTGCACTTCACCGGCGGCGAGCCCTTCCTGCAGTTCGATCGCCTGGTGGAGATGGTGGCCCTGGCCAAGGAGCTGGGCGCCCGTCGCATCACCTGCTCTACCAGCTGCTACTGGGCGAAGGACCTCGAGATCTGCCGGGAGCGCTTCGGGCGCCTGAAAGAGGCCGGCCTGACCTGGTTCCTCATCTCCGCAGACGCCTTCCACCAGGACAAGGTCCCCCTCGAGTACGTCAAGAACGCCGCCCAGGTGCGCGTGGAGCTGGGCCTGCAGGGCAACGACGACCTGAGCGTCGTGGCGATGGTCGACAAGGACTACGACCACCCCTTCAACACCCGGACCCGCGAGATCGTGGAGCAGATCGAGAGCTGGGGCCACAGCGCGAGCCTGCACCCCTCCATGCCCTACGGCAAGGGCCACGAGCTGGTGCCCGACGAGCTGCGCCAGATGAAGCGCGCCGAGCGCAAGTGCTGGGAGTTCCTCACCTGGGGCTTCATCGATCCCGGCGGCCCCCGCACGGTCATCATCGGCCCCGACGAGAACGTCATGGTCTGCTACGGCGTGAGCCTCGGAAACCTGAAGGACACCCCGCTGCCCGAGCTCATCCAGGGCTTCGAGAGCGATCCCAACCCCATCGTGAAGACCCTGCTGACCTCCGGCGTCGAGGGCCTGGTGGCCCGGGCCGAGCGCTACGGCTTCGAGCGCGAAGAGGCCTACCAGAACGAATGTCACCTCTGCTACGTGGTGCGCGACTTCCTGCGCCAGCACGAGCCGGACTACCTGCAGCCCGACGACTGCTACCCGGACTGGACCAAGGCCCAGGCCTGATCAGAGCTCGGTGAGCAGGGTGCGCGTGTAGGGCGTGAAGCCCAGCGCCTGCCAGAAGGCCAGCGCGGCCGGGTTGCCCTCGGCCACCGCGAGACCGACGCGCTCGAGGGAGCGCTCGGTGAAGCGGTCCATGGCGACCTCGACGAGCCGCCGGCCCAGCCCCTGGCGGCGGTGCCCAGGTGCGACCATCACGTCCGTGATGTACCCGCTGGGGCGCGCCCCCAGCGACAGGGCGGTGGTGCGGATCTCCGCGTGGAGGAAGCCCCGGAGCCCGCCGTCGCCTTCGACCACCAGGAACACCCGCTGGGGATCGTCCACCGAGGGCGCGATCCAGGCGCGATAGCGCGCGAGGGTCTCGCCGCTGGGCTCTGGAAAGCGCGGGTCCCGCCCATGGTGGACCCGGGCGAGCTCGGCCCACAGGGCCACCACCACGTCCAGATCGTCAGCGCGGGCCGGGCGGGGCTCCACGGCTGGGTCAGCCCTGCTTCAGCTTGGCGTGCACCACCGACTCGGTGACGCCGAACGCCGTGCCGCCCATGTGGTGGATGAGCTGCAGGCCGCCGTCGAAGCGCCAGGCCCCGCCGGGGGTGAAGTGCTCGGGGGCCGCCCGGGCGGTGAGGATCTCGGCGATGATCAGGGCCGAGGGCCCCATGTCCACGATCTGCTCGACGCGGCACTCGAGGGTGGCGATGGCCTGCTCCACCAGGGGAGCCCGGATCACGTCGGGCTGCTGGCGGGTGATGCCGAAGCGCTCCCACTTCTCCACGCCGTCGTTGCCCGAGGTGGTGCCGCAGCCGTAGACGGCGTCCACCAGGGAGACGTCGGGCACGGAGATGCCGAGCTCCCGGGTGCGCTCGATGATGCCGTAGGTGTAGTGGCGCTTGCCCGACAGCAGCGCCACGGTGCCGGGGGACTTCCGGACAGGCATGTTCCAGGTCAGGGCGAAGACCCCGTCCCGATCGCCGTCTCCGGCGCTGACCAACACCACCGCGCCCGGGTTGAGCAGACGGTACGCCATCTTGGCTCGCACGACTTCCTTGTGCATCACTGCCTCCAGTCCTGCCCCGATAGCCGACCCGTGCCATACTGTGCCAGCGTCACGCCATGCTCCGACCCGTCCACGCCACCGTCCTGCTGCTGACCCTGGGCTGCTCCCGGCCCCAGGTGCCCATGCTGCCCAAGGACGACAGCCAGGCTCCGCCGGACAGCGAGGCCCCCACCGACAGCGAGCCCTTCGACCCGGACACCACAGAGCTCCCCGACAACGAGGCCGAGCCCTGGGACACCCCGCCCCTGTGCGCGGTGCAGGTCAGCTGCGAGCAGACCATCCCCGACGAGCCCAAGGTGCCCTGCCAGCTGCAGATCGCCACGGACGCGGGCACCGTGCTGTACGACGGCTGGGCGGGCTTCGAGGAGCGCGGGCGGTCCTCCAACAGCTTCCCCAAGCACCAGTACGCGGTGGAGCTGTGGCAGGACCCCGGGGGCGCCACCGTGCAGGCCAACCTCTACGGCATGGGCTGGGAGTCGGACTGGATCCTCAACGGCAACTACGCGGATCGGGCCCTGTTCAGGAACAAGCTGGGCTACGACCTGTACAACGCCTGGGCCAACGAGGGTGACTGGGCCGCCGAGTCGGTGCTGTGCCAGCTCGAGCTCAACGGGGAGTGGCTGGGGATCTTCACCTTAGGCGAGCGGGCGAAGCGCGACGGCGCCCGCATCGACGTGGCGGCCGTGAACGACGGCTCGAGCTGGATCGTCAAGAACGACGACACCGACGGCTTCATGGACTCCACCGGCTTCTACGCCTACTGGCAGCATGTGCACCCCCGGGACGACGCCCTCGAGCCCGGCGCCCAGGCCGCCATCACCGCCGACATCCAGGCCTTCCAGGCCGCCATCGCCGGGGGCGACCCCGACGCCATCTGGGATCTGGTGGATCTGGACAGCGCGGTGGACTTCGTCCTGGCCCACGAGCTGTCCCGCAACAACGACGCCTACTTCCTCTCCGTGCACATGTGGAAGGACCAGGGTGGCCTCATCCACTTCACCCCCTGGGACCTGGACCTGGCCTTCGGCGGCTACCCCATCAGCAGCTGCGACCACGACGCCTGGGTCAGCTACCGCTCGTCGGCGATCTCGTCCTTCGCCAGCTCCGACCGCTTCCGCAGCCGCCTGTCGGCCCGCTGGAGGGAGCTGCGCGCCGGCCCGGTGAGCGACGAGCAGGTCCTGGCCCGCATGGACCGCTACACCGAGGTCATGGGGGACGCGCTGTACCGCAACTTCGAGGTCTGGCCGATCACGGAGATCGACTTCTGCTGGGGCGGCGAGTGCCACCTGTGCCCGACCGACAGCGTCGACGGCGAGCAGGCCTACGTTCGAGCGTGGACCACAGACCACATGGCCTGGGTGGACGCCAACATCGACAGCTACCAGTAGGGCCCGCGACGGACGGTAGCCAACGAAGGAAGCGTCGAAAAAACAATCACTGCGGGCGTCGAAAATTGTCACCATCGGTCACGACCGATCGTAGCTGTGTATGTAGTTGAGGAATTTTCATTTCTCCCATCCATCCTCATCCGCACAGGAGCTCCCATGCGCACCAGCACCTCCCTGGTCATCCTCACCCTCGGTCTCGGCACCCTCGGCGTCGGCACCGCGGTGGCCTCGAGCCTCTCCGGCGCCATCTTCACCACGCTTGTTGACGGCAACCGGGTGAACGCGAACATCTGCGACTACAAGGAGGACGTCTACCTGGACGGCGGCCCGCGCATCAACGCCCCCTCCACCGCCGCTGGTCTCCCCGAGGGCGACTACTACTACCAGGTCACCGACCCCAGCGGGCAGGACCTGCTGTCCGAGGACCACATCTCCTGCCGCATGGTGCACGTGAACGCCGACGGCGTCATCGACACCATCTACACGGGCACCACCTACGAGAAGATCAAGGGCACCTGGACCGCCGCCAGCTGCCAGCACGCCCAGGGCACCGACATCGACCACCCCGAGCTGGGCGCCGTCACCGTGCAGCTGTACCCCTACGCCGACACCCCCAACCGCGGCGGCGTCTACAAGGTCTGGATGACCCCGGTGGGCGACTACGCCGGCGATCCGACCTACATCCCAGGCAAGGGCGTGCAGCTCAACGGCGAAGACTACAGCCCCGGCTACTACCACGGCTTCATCCCCTCGAGCTCCAAGACCGACAACTACAAGGTCAACCAGAAGGGCCCACACACCCCGCCGATGATCTACGTGGACAAGTTCCACGACGAGAACGCCAACGGCGTCTGGGACGAGACCGAGCTGGCCATCGACGGCTGGGGCATCCAGGCCACCGATCCGCTGGGCGCCACCAACGACTACAGCACCTACGCCGAGATCATGGCCGACCAGGGTGACTGGCTGATCACCGAGGACACCCCCGAGGGCACCCTGCAGACCGCCCTCTACCTCGACGATGTGGCCCAGACCGTCAGCCCCTCCATCACCGTCACCGTCACCGACTACCGCAACGAGGACCACTACGTGGAGTTCGGCAACGTGGGCCTGGGCGACATCGAGGCCTGCAAGATCAACGACGCCAACGGCGACGGCGTGGCCGATGCCGGCGAGATCTACCTGGACGGCTGGGCCATGCAGCTCGACGGCATCGACCTCAACGGTGCCATCGTGGGTCCCATCGTGCAGTCCACCGTCGACGGCTGCACCCTGTTCTCCGATCTGATGCCCGGCGACTACACCGTGACCGAGCTGTTCCCCACCGAGACCGGCTGGGTGGCCACCGGCGAGACCATCGCCACCACCGTGGTCGAGTCCTTCGTCGATGGCTCCACCCTGTACGGCACCGCCGGCGTGGCCACCTTCACCAACGCCTGCTGGGGCGAGGCCGACTTCGGCACCAAGGGCTACTGGCACAACAACAACGGCATGGCCGAGATCACCACCGACGACATCGCCTACGTCAACGGCCTGGCGGTCTACAACACCGCCTCGGACTACTACGGCGCCGGCGACGAGCCCTTCGACGGGTACTACAGCGACGGCACCCCGGTGGACGCGGTCAACGGCACCTACGGCGAGGAGCTGGCGCCCGCGGGCAGCGCCGTCGCGGAGATCTCCCACTTCCTGATCGACCCCAACGCCGGCGGCGACCCCCACGAGCAGCTCGCGCAGCAGCTGCTGGCCTTCATCTTCAACGTGCGGCACCGCCTGGACGCCCCCGAGGCCACCATGGAGCTGCCCGACGGGACCTACGCCAGCGGCCTGGGCCTGATCGAAGAAGCGGTCTACCTGTGGCAGTACGGCACCGACACCGAGGTCAACACCATGCAGTCGCTGCTGGACAGCCTCAACAACCAGGATGCCCAGCCGTTCATCTACGTCTACGGGTGCAGCATCACATACTAGGGGTCATCAGGGGCGTAGACAAGCAGTCCCAAGGCGCTAAGCTGCTGGGCAAGGAGTGTTTGCCCATGCTGCTGACAGCCCTGGCACTGCTGGTCACCCACGCCCACGCCCACTACCCCCACGACTTCGCGTTCTATGTGGCGGTCTCCCCCACCAGCCCGCCCACGTGGATCACCACCAGCCTGTTCCGCACCGAGGCGGTCATGGCCGCCCGCTCGGACAACTTCGCCGACGTCGAGGTCTACTACGTCTTCAACGGGTCCATCGACGACGGCGCGGGCCGCGCGGTCGAGCCCCGGGCGGGCGAGTTCCTGGACGAGAGCCGGCTGTTCATGGCCAGCTCCGGCCTGGGCCTGTGGGAGAGCCTGGACGCTGGCGCGACCTGGGCCGAGGTCCCCGACATCTCCAGCCGCGCGGTGCTGAACAGCCTCGAGTCATCCCCCAACATCGACACCGACCACACCGCTCTGCTAGCGGGCGAGGACGGCATCTGGCGCAGCACCGACCGCGGCGACAGCTGGACCCTGGTGGCCGATCTGCCCGGCGAGATCTTCATCGACGTCGCCTTCTCCCCCCGCTGGTCCGTCGACGGCACCGCCTGCGCCGCGACCACCGTCAGCGACGTGTACTGCAGCACCGACTCCGGTGACAGCTGGGAGCTGGTGGGCTCCACCGGCACCGCGCAGACCTGGCAGCTGGCGCTGGACGACGACGGCCACATCTGGATGGCCACCATCCCGGGCCTGATGAAGTCCGAAGACTGGGGCGAGAGCTGGTCATCGGTCAGCATCGACACCAGCATCGACATGCAGCCCATCACCACCCTCGAGTACGCCGGCGCGGGGGTGCTGCTGGCCGCCACCGAGATGGAGGCCGCCTGGCGCAGCGAAGACGGTGGCGCCAACTGGACCTTGCACGGCGACGACCTGCAGACCCCGGTGACGACCTCGGGCCACGACGACAAGCACTACTTCGAGTTCCAGCTCGCCATGGACGGCACCATCTGGCTGGGGACCCAGGAGGGCCTGGCCTGGTCCGACGACATGGGCGTCAGCTGGACCCCCATGGAGACCGAGCTGGGCGACACCGTGCGCGGCCTGATCACCGTGCAGGGCACCGAGACCGACAACCCGCTGCTGCTCACCGGCAACTACGGCTCGGGGGTCAACGTCGTGGACGCCGATCTCGGCGAGGTCACCAACATCAGCCACGACCTCGAGTGGCTCTACCTGCGCTCCTTGAGCGCCCCCACCGACTGGGTGGACAGCGGCGTGGTGGCGGTCACCGGCTCGGGCCGGCTGTACGTCACCAACGACCACGGCGCGACCTGGGATCGCACCATGGACACCGACAAGTACCCCAACGCCTCCGCG
This sequence comes from uncultured Enterobacterales bacterium, assembly GCA_964481655.1. GTDB lineage: Bacteria > Myxococcota_A > UBA796 > UBA796 > JAFGLY01 > CALDOK01. Next base: position 45,349 of record CAYZVO010000040.1, read on the forward strand.
GCGGCGCCCGACTACAGCAGCGACCCCCTGCTGCTCATCGCCGCGGGCTCGGGACCGGTGGGCGTCTTCCACCGCTCGACCGACCACGGCCAGACCTGGGAAGAGGGCGCGCTGGATGGAGGCAGCTGCGGCGGCGCGGGCACCTCGGTCACCTTCTCCCCCGACTTCCGCACGGACAACCTGGCCTGGGGCGCCTGCGGCGGCACCGGCGAGCTGTTCGTGACCGAAGACGCCGGCCTCACCTGGACCTGGGTCGGCTCCGCCGGCGTACAGGTCAAGGACATGGCCGCCACCCCCGGCGGCGCGGACGTGTTCCTGGCCACCGACGCGGGCCTGTTCGTCTCGCTGGATGGCGCCGAGCCCACGCTGCTGGACTGGGAAGAGCAGCCGGTCTGGGGTGTCGCGACCTCACCGGACTGGTCCAGCCACCCCTACGTCTACGTCGTGACCATCCTCGACGGCTGGCACCGCAGTGACGACGGGGGCGTCAGCTTCGAGCCCATCACCCTCCCCACCCAGCAGATCCCCCTCGAGGTCTCGGTCTCCCCGGAGTTCGGCCGCGACGGCACCGTCTCGGTCTCCGGCTTCGGCGGCCTGTGGGTCAGCCGCGACCGGGGCGACAGCTGGAGCCAGGGCCACGCCCTCGAGCTGTACCAGGAGTCCCAGCCCCAGTTCGCCTTCGACGACGAGGCCTGGAGCGAGGCCGAGCGCGACACCGTGTCGTCCGAGGACCCCGACGCCGAGCTGTCCGTGCTGTTCCGCGGCGTGGGCTTCGATCTGGTGGGCCCGATCAGCGAAGACGGCGGCCGCTTCGAGATCTCCGTCGACGACGACCCACCCTACGAGGTCTCCACCATGGGCGATCCCGCCCAGCGCCAGGACCTCTGGCAGGTCGATGGGCTGAGCGACGGCTGGCACGAGGTCGTGCTGACACCCGTCGGCGACGGCCCCGTGGAGATCGACGCGGCCCGCATCTGGAAGCTCGACGGCGTCGAGCCCGGCCCGGACTGGATGCACGGCGAGACCGACGCCGCCACCGACGCCGACACCGACACCGGCACCGACAGCGGCACCGAC
>CAYZVO010000041.1:0-3821 GCA_964481655.1 uncultured Enterobacterales bacterium
GTCGACGCCCGGTGTCGACGGACGCGGCGGGCGGTGGCCCGACGATCAGGGGAGGGGCTACAGGGCTCGGCCCGGCCTGCAGGAGATCCCCTATGCCCGACCAGACCCGTACCGTGCGCCCCGGCATCGACGAGCGTTCGGTGCGCACCGAGGACGGCGAGCTGCTGCGGCCCCCCGACGACTGGGAGAAGCTCATCCCGGGCGACGCCACCCTGACCCGCCGGGTCAAGGCCGGTGGCCCCAGCTGGACCGTGATGGTCAAGGTCCGCAAGCGCATGATCTCGAGCGGGGTGTGGGCGCCGTCGGCCCGCATCGCGGCGGTGCGCGCCGCCCTCGAGGCCGAGCGGGCCACCCCGGCCTACCAGAAGAAGAAGGCCCAGGCCAAGGCCCGGCGGGATCGCACTCAGGCCAGCTACGTCGAGGACTTCCGGGGCGCCGTGCTGGCCTTCCTGGCCTTCGCCCCCGCCCATCGGCAGCTCGCCGAGCGGGTGGCCGACGCGGTCACCGCCCACGCCACCCCCGTGGGCAGCGGCACCGTGGCCCGCACCCAGCGCATCCCCGTGGAGCGCCGCGCCGAGGCCGCCGTCATCGCCTGGCTGCGCCACCAGACCACCGCCTACGACGACATGAAGGTGCCCAGGGTGAAGGGGGCGCGTCGGGAACTGCGTCGCCAGCTGGCCCAGCGCTCCCGGGCGCTGCTGCGGCGGTACCGGAGTGGGCACCCGGTGGCGGCGGCGGAGTGCCCGCTGCGACGAGCGCTGTCTGACGGGGAGTGAGCGCCGAGGCTACTCGTAGTCGGCCAGCTCTAGCAGGGTCAGGGTGGCCTCGGCGAGGTCGACGCGCTCGTCGCTCTCGACCAGCCAGTCCTCGGGGGAGTCCGCGCCGTCCAGGCGGTCCAGCAGGCCGTCGAGCAGGGCGGTGGCCGAGGAGATCTTGCCGTCCTCGAAGCGCTCGGCGGCGCTGTAGGCGCGGGTGGCCATCGAATCGAGCCGGCCGCTGGCGGCGTTGTCGTTGGCCGCGTCCACCATGGACAGGTCCAGGCACTCCAGCTCGGTGGCCAGGGCCTGGGCCTCGGCGGCCAGCCAGTCGGAGCCCACGCCCGGCTCGGCGGGCTCGGGGTCGTCGCCGTCGTCCACGCCGTCGCCGTCGGTGTCGGTGAGCAGCGGGTCGGTGCCGTATACGCCGTACTCATCGTCGTCGAACAGGCCGTCACCGTCGCTGTCCTCGACGAAGCCGAAGGCCACCGCGTTGTCGAGGGTGACCAGGCCGCCGTCGCTCGAGCGCAGGGTGTACTCCAGCTCGAGGCCGAAGTCGTCGTCGTCGATCGCGGCGGTGGAGATAGTCCAGGACCCGTCTTCGTGGGTGGTGTCGGCGCCGGTGTCCAGGACGGCCACGATCACCTCGTCATCCACTTCGGGGATGAACCTGTAGATGGTGTTGGTCTCGAGTACGCGCTCGCCGTTGTCGCCGATCACGTACACCGCCAGCTCCAGCTCGCCCTCGCCGGTCAGCGACAGCCCGCCCTTCTCGCTGACCCAGGAGATGAATCCGCGCTGGGAGTAGCCCAGGGTGGTGCCGGCGTTGCCCGCCGCGAAGACCTTGTTCACGGTGTAGCTGGCCGTGACCTCGCTGCGGGTGGCCATCGAGGTGGCCTCCACACCGGCCAGGTAGCAGTAGCCCCCGCACATCGGCGCCATCGCCGAGCGCACGCTGTCGTACAGCGGCGTGTCGGGGTCGGTGCTCACGATGGACCAGCCGTACTCGTCGCTGGGGTTGCCCTTCTCGTCGGCGGGGCCCAGCGCCACGGTGGCGGTCGTCTGCGAGACCGCGGACTTGGTGGTGGTGTCCTTCCGGTCGAAGTTGCCCAGGACGCCGCCGGAGAAGGCCTGGGCCACGACGAATGTGCCGAAGCCCGGGTAGGTGAAGGCGCTCTTCACGCTCGCGTTGCTGGCGTCCTCGTCGGCCTCCGTCCACTGGACGCCGTCCACGGCGGCGGCGCTGATGGAGACGTTCTCGCCCACGCTCACGCCTTCGTAGACCGCCGCGGCGTCGATGAGCTCGCCCAGGTCGCCGCCCAGCAGGCTCTCGGCCTGCTTGCGGAAGTCCGCCAGGCCCTGCACCGTGTCCACGCCGTCCCAGTAGCCGCTGGCCAGCTTCTCGACGCCCACGCGGGCCTCGGTGCCGCTGAGCACGGTCAGGGCCTGGCCGCCGACGCTGTCGAGCTCGAAGTCCGACTCGCCCTCATCCACCTGGATGCGCATGGCGGCGGAGTCGCCGGCCATCATCCGCGCGGTGGTCCCGCTGATGCCGGCCTTCAGCGGCATGCTTGCCTTCTTGCTGGCGGCCACGGTCAGGCCGTCGCTGCCGATGATGACCGGACGGTCGGGATCGCCGTCCAGGAAGGCGTTGCCTCCGATGGCGTACCAGGTGTCGGGGATCACAGTGGGGTCCAGGTCCTTCAGGTCGCTGGGGACCTCGCCGGCGCCCAGGTCCAGGTCCACGTCGCCGAAGCGGGCGTAGCCGTAGATCTGGCCGTTGCCCACCAGGCCCGCGCCCCACTCGCCCATGTCCAGCAGCCAGGCCAGGGTGTACAGGCCGAGGTCGGCGTCGAACTCGGTGGCGACCACGTCGCCGCTGGGGAGGTCGATGGCGCCCTCGAGGGCGTCGGCCGGGTCCACGAACTCGAGCCAGCGCAGCTGCTTGCCGTCCTGCACCGTGATCCGCTGGGTGCCGGCGGTGTCGCCCTCGAGCTGGGTGACCCGCAGGGTGTCCAGGTCGAAGCGGTCGTCAGCCACCCAGTCAAGGGCCCAGGTGCCGCCGTCGTCGCCGGTGATGACGAAGCCCATGGGGTCCTCGTGGAGCCACCAGCTGCTGTCGTCCATGATGCCCACGCGGGGCACGCCGTCGTGAGCCCAGGCCTTCACGACCAGATCGGGGCCCAGGCCCTCGGGCAGGTCCACCACGGCGCGCTGGATGAAGTCCCAGTCGGTCTCCTGGTAGGTCTGGACCCGCAGCTCCAGGGAGCCCTTCTCGTCCTCGACCACCAGGGCCAGGCCCATGAAGCCCAGCGCCTCGGGGAGCTGGAACGCGTCGGCGGTGATGACCGTTTCACCTGCCTCGAGGCCGTAGTAGCGGGCGTGACCGGTGTAGATGACGACGTCGTCGTTGCGGATCGTGCACGCGGACGCGCCGGTGTCGCCCTCGTCGCCTTCAGCCAGGCCGAAGACGCAGGCCTCGGTGCCCGTGAAGGCCACCACGGGCTGGCTCCACACCCCGTAGTCATAGGTGCGATCGTGCGCGACGGGCAGGGAGCTCAGCCCGATGATCTCGCTGTCCGCCGTGATGTCCAGGTCGAGCCAGGGCTGGCCCACCGCCTTGTAGCTGGCCGACACCACCGTCCCGCCGGGGATGAAGGGGGCCGCGAGCAGGCCGTCACCCGCCGGGATGATCAGGGGGGCGTCGCCGGCCAGGGCGGAGCTGGGGACGGCGAGGGCGATGACGAGGACGGACGCGAGGGCACGGGACATATTGGGCCTCCAGGGGCTGGCACGGCCCCTTTCGCACGCTCGACCGGTCGGTGCCACTGCGAAAACGCAGGTTGCGAGCATGTGACCCCTGTGTGCCCCTCGCTGGTGGGGCGGTCCATGCAGCTCACCGCACCGACGCGCGCCCAACGGCCGAGGCTGGCCGCAGCCTCCCGCGTACGGCGCGCCCAGCGCCCAACGGCCGAGGCTGGCCGCAGCCTCCTGCGTACGGCGCGGAATGCGCGCCCAACGGCCGAGGCTGGCCGCAGCCTCCTGCGTACGGCGCGCCCAGCGCCC
>CAYZVO010000041.1:3921-45701 GCA_964481655.1 uncultured Enterobacterales bacterium
GCGCCCAACGGCCGAGGCTGGCCGCAGCCTCCTGCGTACGGCGCGCCCAGCGCCCAACGGCCGAGGCTGGCCGCAGCCTCCTGCGTACGGCGCGCCCAGCGCCTGCGCGGGCCTGCACCAGCTGCGCGAGGTCGTCAAGGTGGAGGCCCGAGGGCGAGCGTCAGCAGGGTCGGCGCCGCATTCGCGCGACGCGCTCCTAAGGCCACTCCAGCACATCCCACTCCATGGGCATGTTGCCGTCGTAGCCGGACAAGGTCACCCGCCCGCTGTGGCTGCCGTCGGCGGACCAGCCCAGCCTGACGGTGGCGGTGTGGCCAGCGTCGTAGCTGCCTTGCAGTTCCTCCGGCTCGCGGTGGAAGAACGCATCGGCTCCGTCGCCCCCCCGGTAGTAGGAGCCGCTGGCTCCACTCTCCTCGGCGAAGGCACCGTCGGTGGTGGTGAAGGTGACCGAGACGGAGAGGGAGACGTAGGTGCTGCCGCACATGGTCCGCGGGTCACCGGAGGCCTCGGCGGTGGTGTGGACGGTGGTGGTGCCGGTGAAGCTGTCGGTGACCACGTCGGCCCAGGTCGCCGTGGCCTCCCCCTCGCGCATCCACTCCAACACCTCGGCCATCGTGACACAGTCCTCGGGGTCGTCCCCCGGGGCGCAGTCGTCCCAGCCCATGGTGATGATGCCGTCCTCGTCGGCACCGGCACACGGATCGCCGGTGTCGGCGGGAGGCTGGGTGTCGTCGATGTCGTGGAGGCCCCCGACGGGCTGGCAGCCCAGCCCGAGCAGCAGCGCCGCGACGGCTAACGAACCCGCCACAGCAGCTCGTCCATGAACTCGCGGCCCACCATGGCACCCAGCGCGCCGTCGATGACGCCCTGCTCGCTGTAGGTGGTCACGCCGTCGGCCGGCTTGTCCGGGTCGAAGATGACGACGGGGACGGGCTCGCCCATGTGGTCGCCGCGCTCGACCGGGGTGTAGTGGTCGGGCAGCACGGCCCAGACCACGGTCCAGTCCTTGGCCTCGAGCTGTTGCTGGATGCGGGCCACGATGCGGCGGTCGATGGACTCCATGCAGTGGATCTTGAGCCCCAGGTCCTTGGCGTGGCCGGACTCGTCGGGGCCTTCCACATGCACGAAGACCAGGTCGTGGTCTTCGAGGGCGGCGATGGCCCCGTCGGCCTTGCCTTCGTAGTTGGTGTCGTAGAGACCGGTGATGCCCTCGACCTCCATGCTGTCCATGCCGGCGTAGCGGCCCAGGCCGTGGATGAGGTCCACCGCGGAGATGATGGCCCCGGAGATGCCGTAGCGCTCCTGCAGGGTCTTCATCTCGGGCTTGCGGCCGGCGGCCCAGAACCAGACAGCGCCCGCGGGACGCTTGTTGGCCGCGATGCGGGCGAGGTTCACGGGGTGGTTGGCCAGCACGGAGCGGGAGGCCGTGGTGATGCGGTTGAGCACCGCGGCGGTGTACTCGGCCTCGGGCACGCGGGCGGTGATGCGGGCCTCGCGCAGGGGCTTGCCCACGTGGTCGTGGGGGGGCCAGTCGTCGATGCGGGGATCGAACCTGGCGCCGCGCATCACGCACAGGTGCCGGAAGCTGTTGCCCGGGTGGAACTCCACGCCGTCCTTGGCGAGTTCGTCACGGAGCGCATCGAGCAGCTCGAAGGCTTCGTCGCTCGAGATGTGGCCGGAGCTGTGGTCGGCGATGCAGTCGTCAGCCACCCCGATCAGGTTCAGGCGCATGGCGATGTCGTCGGGGCCCAGCTCGACGCCCAGGCTGGCGGCCTCGAGCACGCCGCGGCCCTGGTAGGCGCTGGCGGCGTCGTAGCCGAGCACCGAGAGGTTCGCGACGGCCGAGTCCGGGGTCATGTGGGAGGGCACGGTGGCCAGGGTGCCGCCGCGGCCAGCGGTGGCGATGGCGTCGATGTTGGGCTTGCGGGCCACGGCCAGGGGGGTCAGCCCGCCCATGCGCTCGAGGGGCAGGTCGGCGGCGCCGTCGGTCAGCAGGATGATGTATTTGACGTCGGAAGCCATGGTCACACCCCGTGCCAGTCCTGGACCATGGCGCGGAAGGTCTCGTAGTCCACGTCGATGGTGGGGTAGGACTCCTGCAGCTTCTCGATGCGGGCCAGGCTGGGCGGGACCTCGGGGTCGATGCCGGTCAGGGCCTGGATCTCGTCGGGGAACTTGGCCGGGTGGGCGGTCTCCATGCTGACGGCCACGGCGTCCTTGTCGGCCAGGCCCGCGGCGAAGTAGCGCTCGAGGCCGGCCCAGCCCACCGCACCGTGGGGCTCGAGCATCACGTTGTGGTTGGTCCAGGTGCGCTCGATGCAGGCACGGGTCTCGGCGTCGTTCACCGAGGTGGCCCACATGTCGCGGCGCAGGGCGTCCATGTCGGGCACACCAAGCAGGCGGCCGACCTCGTCGATGTGGCCGCCGTACAGGGCCACGAGGCGGGCGAGGTTCGAGGGGTGGCCCACGTTCATGGCGTTCGAGATGCAGACCCGGCTGGGCTCGATCTTCTGGTAGTCGGAGGTCTCGAAGAAGATCGGCACCTCGTCGTTGGCGTTGGTGGACACCACGAAGCGTTCGACCGGCAGGCCGCCGTGCTTGGCCAGCAGGCTGCCGCAGAGGTTGCCGAAGTTGCCCGAGGGCACGCTGACCACGATGCGCTCGCCCTCGTCGATGCGGGCCAGGCGCAGCCAGGCGTACATGGTGTAGACGCCCTGGGGCAGCAGCCGGCCGATGTTGATGGAGTTGGCCGAGCTGAACCGGATGCCGGAGACCACAGGGTCGGTGAAGGCCCGCTTGACCATGGCCTGGCAGTCGTCGAACTTGCCGCGCACGCCGATGGTCCGGACGTTGCCGCCGATGGTGGTCATCTGCTTGCGCTGCCGGTCGCTGACCTCGTCCACGGGGAAGAGCACCACCACGTGGATGTTGGGCACGCCGGCGAAGGCCTGGGCCACCGCCGAGCCGGTGTCGCCCGACGTGGCGGTGAGGATCACCAGGGGCGGCTCACCGGGCTTGACCAGCCGGCCCAGCATCCGACCCATCATGCGGGCGGCGAAGTCCTTGAAGCTGGCCGTGGGGCCCTGGTCCAGGCGCATCACGTAGCGGCGCTCCGTGACGTGCTCGAGGGGCACCGGGTAGTCGTAGGCGTCGTGGCACAGGCCCAGCAGTTCGTCGGCCGAGAACTCGTCGTCGACGTACCGGGAGAGCACCTCGTAGGCGAGCTCCGGGTAGGAGCACTGGGCCATCCGCCGCCAGTCCCTGGCGCTGAACTGCGGGATGGGATCCGGCATGAACAGGCCCTTGTCGGCCGCCTGGCCGTTGAGCAGCGCGTGGCCGAGGGACTTGTCCAGATCCTGGTGGTTGGTGCTGTGGAAGCGGACGGGTGCCATGGGGACCCCCAGTGGGTTCGGGTGCTGGAAAGATAGGGACGCTACTCGACCTGGTCGAGGGCCTGCTCGAGGTCGGCGATGATGTCACCTGCGTGCTCGATGCCCACGGACAGACGGCACAGGCCGTCGGTGAGGCCGCGGGCGATGCGCTGATCCCGGGGGACCTCGACGTGGGTCATGGTGGCGGGGTGGGTGATCATGGTCTCGACAGCGCCCAGAGACTCGGCCAGGGCGCAGAGCTTCACGCTGTTGAGCAGGGTCACACCCGCGGGGATGCCGCCGGTGAGCTCGAAGGAGATCATGCCGGAGAAGGCCGACATCTGCTCCTTGGCCACGTGGTGCATCGGGTGGGACTCGAGGCCCGGGTAGGTGACCTTGGAGACCTTGGGGTGGGCCTCGAGCCAGCGGGCGATCTCGAGGGCGTTGCTCGAGTGGCGCTCCATGCGGAGGCTCAGGGTCTTGAGGCCCAGCAGGATCAGCCAGGAGTCGTTGGGGCTGGCCACCGCGCCGATGGACTTCTGCACGTGGCGGAACTTCTCCTGCAGCTCGTCGCTGTCGGTGAGCAGGGCGCCGCCGATGATCTGGTTGTGGCCGCTGAGGTACTTGGTGGTGCTGTGCATCACGATGTCAGCGCCGTACTCGAGGGGCCGCAGCAAGGCCGGGGTGGCGAAGGTGGAGTCCACACCCAGCAGCAGGCCACGGGAGTGGGCCAGGTCGGCCAGGGCCTTGACGTCCGAGACCTTGAGCAGCGGGTTGGTGGGGGTCTCGATCCAGATCATCTTGGTGTTGGGCCGGATCGCGGCTTCCACCTTCTCGGGGAAGCTCGAGTCCACGTAGGTGAACTCCATGCCGAAGCGAGAGAGGTACTGGTCGAACAGGCGGGAGACACCGCCGTAGACGTCATCGGAGCTGACGATGTGGTCGCCGGCCGAGAAGATGCGCATCATGGCGTCGACCGCGGACATGCCCGAGGCGAAGGTGGCGCAGTGCGCAGCACCTTCGATGGCGGCCAGGTTGCGCTCGAGGGTGAAGCGGGTGGGGTTCGAGCTGCGGGTGTAGTCGAAGCCCTTGTCCTTCCCGACCTCTTCCAGCACGAAGGTGGCGCTCTGGTAGATGGGCGGGACGATGGCGCCGGTGGTGGGGTCGGGGGTGATGCCAGCGCGGACGACCTTTGTGTCGAAGTGCATCGTTTACTCCTCTTCGTCCATGAAGCCCTGCTCGCGCATCCAGGCGGGAGACAGGAACTTGGTCATGTAGTTGCGGATGGAATCGGGGAGCAGAACCAAGCAGTTCTGGCCCTCCTTCAGCTCACCGGCAACCTGTAGCGCCGCCCACACGGCACCGCCGGACGAACCGCCCACCAGCAGGCCCTCTTCGCGAATGATCCTGCGCGCCATCAGGAACGATTCCTTGTCCGCGATCTTGACGTACTGATCGATCAGATCGTTGTCGAGGACGTCCGGGAAGAAGTCGTAGCCGATGCCCTCGACCTGGTAGCTGTGGACCTCGGTGCCGCCACCCAGGATGGATCCGTAGGGGTCCACGCCCACGATCTTGCAGTGGGGCAGCTTCTCCTTGAGCTTGCGGGCCACGCCGCTGATGGTGCCGCCGGTGCCGACGCCCATGACCACCATGTGCAGGTCCTCGCCGAAGTCGGCCAGGATCTCCTCGGCGGTGCCCTCGTAGTGGGCCATGGGGTTGTTCGGGTTCGAGTACTGGTCGAGGATGTGGGCGCGGTCGAGCTCGCGCTCCATCTTCTCGGCGATGCCGATGTGGCTCTCGGGGGCGTCCCAGGCGGCTTCGGTCGGGGTGCGGACGATGGTGGAGCCCAGGGCCTCCATGGTCCACTGCTTCTCCATGCTCATCTTCTCGGGCATGGTGATGATCATGTTGTAGCCGCGCACGGCCGCCGACAGGGACATGCCGATGCCGGTGTTGCCCGAGGTGGGCTCGATCAGGGTGTCGCCGGGGGCGATGCGGCCGGACTTCTCGGCCTCGAGCACCATGCGCACGCCGATGCGGTCCTTGACGGAGCCGCCGGGGTTGAGGAACTCGCACTTGCCCCAGATGTTGCAGGGCAGGTCCTTGCCGACGCGGTTGAAGCGCACGACGGGGGTGTTGCCGACCAGATCGAGGACGGAGTCGTAGCGGGCCATGGGTCTCTCCGGAGGGGAAATTGGACGCCCGCACCTATCCTGAGACGCGGCGTCTCGAGCCCGACGTAGATCACGTAGGGGAGGACTTTTCGTCACCCGTTACGGCTTCCGGGACCCCCGCCGCTTGCGGGAGCCGAAACGGGTCAGGTGAACGGCTCCCCTACGTACGGTGTCGCCTCGACGCTACCCGCCGAGGGGCTTGCCCTGGTACTCACCCGTCAGCGCCTCGAGGAAGGCCACGACCTTGGTGATCTCGTCGTCGCTGAGGGCGTGCTCTTCCTGGTACTCGCCCATGATGCGCACGGCCTCGGCCAGATCGCGCTGGGTGCCGTCGTGGAAGTACGGCCAGGACAGGGCGACGTTGCGCAGGGTGGGCACCTTGAAGCGGTGCATGTCGATGGGATCCTCGGTGACGCCCATGCGCCCCTTGTCCACGTCGGTGACGTCGCCGCGGTCGGCGAAGTAGTCCTTGACCACGCCCATCTTCTCGAAGGAGGTCTGGCCCATGGCCTGGCCCGCGTGGCAGGTGTCGCAGCCCCTGGCGTCGAAGATCTCCCAGCCCGCGACGGCCTCGGCGCTCATGGCGTCGGCCTCGCCCTTCAGCCAGCGGTCGAAGGGGCTGTTCGGGGTCACCAGGGTCATCTCGAAGGTGGCGATGGCGTCGGTCAGCGCGTCCTCGGTCAGCTCGGTGGGGGCGGCGAACACGCCCTCATCGTCGGCCTCGGGGAGCTGCTCGGCGGTCCAGCCCTCGGGCCCGTAGACGGCCATGAACTCGGCGACGAACTCGGGGTCCTGGGCCAGCTCGACCACCACGTCGTCCCAGTCGTCGGCCATCTCGATGGGGTTCTCGACGGGGCCGGCGGCCTGGGCCTGCAGGTCGGCCGCGCGGCCATCCCAGAACTGGGCCACGGCGTAGACGGCGTTGAAGACGGTGGGGGAGTTGATGGGGCCCTTCTGGTCATCGACGCCGGTGGAGCTGACGGCCTCGTCGGAGCCGCCCATGTCCAGGCCGTGGCAGGAGGCGCAGGACAGGGTGTTGTCCACGGACAGGCGGGTGTCGTGGTAGAGCTTGCGGCCCAGCTCGACCTTGGCGGGGTCCAGGGAGCCGGAGGTGTCCACGATGGGCAGCACCGCGCGGGCGAGCAAGGGGTCGTTCGGGTCGTCGTAGCCGGGGGACAGCTCGGCGCGCAGGGTGCGGATCATGGCCAGCTGTGCTGCCTTCTCGGTCTCGTCGATCTTGGCGTTCCAGTGCAGCATCGTGTAGTTCGCCGGCGGCATGGAGCCGTCCTCGACCACCTGCTGGATCTTGGCCAGGGCCGCCTCGGTGGGCAGGCCGTCCACGAACAGCTCGCGGTCGGCGTTCCAGTGCTTCATGCCCGCGTCCTTGTGGGCCTTCAGCTGGGAGCCGACCCCGGGGACGGCGGCGTAGAAGGGCATGTCCACAGCGTCGCTGTGGCAGTCGGCGCAGCTGTTGGCGTAGAAGTCCAGGTGGGGCTGCAGCTCGGGGTGGGTGACCCGGTTCGCCACCTCGGGCTCGAGGGTCTTGCTGCCCATGGCGATGGACAGGGGGACGGCGGCGAGGATGACGACGGCGGCGCCAGCGGCACCGAAGATGACCTTCTTGTTCATGGACCAGTTCTCCGTGAGAGGGATTCCGGGTGTAGCACATAGGGTGAGATCGATGCGTAGCGGGGCTCACCGGAGTCCCTTCATCCGGTTGAACGGCTGAATCCAGCCTGCGCGGGATCAGTCCTGCGCGGCCCCCGGGGGCGTCGCGGCCGGCTCCGAGCCCACCAGCACCCAGCGGGGGTCCTGGTCCGGGTCGACGATGACCAGGCCGATGGTGATGGTGGCCAGCAGCGCGCTGCCCAGGGCCCGCAGATCGTCCCCGGCGCCCGCGGGGCGGTGGCAGAGGGTGGGGCCGGGCACCGCGGCGACGTCGTGGGGTTCCAGCAGGCAGCGGCAGTCGTTGCGGGGGAACAGCCCGAAGCTGCAGGGCTGCCAGGGGGGCTCGTCCGGGTCCTTGGCGGTCGCATCATCGGCGTCGGCGAGGTCTTCGAGCCGGTAGAAGTCCAGGTCCTCGCCCGCCTCGATCCGCACCTGCTGCTCGACGCCGAAGAGGCCGCAGTGAGCCCGCGCGTCGAGGTATTGGGGCCCCCACTCGGTGGGGGCGGCCAGCAGCGGCCTGAGCTCGCAGCGTTCGGGGTGCAGGGTCCCGGTGATCGTCGGCTCGAGCTCGAGCTGGTGGCCGATATGGATGCGGGCGCCCTGCTCGACGTCGATGACGGGCAGTGGCCCCCATGCGAGCAGCATGGTGGCGTGGGCCGGCCCGACCAGGCCCAGCAGCAGGCCCAACAGCGCGAGCACCACCGGGGGGAGGTGGGCGGGCTGGCGCCAGGGACCTCCGAGGAAGCAGCGCGCGCACACGGCCACCACCACCGCGCCCACGGTGGCCGCCCACGCTGCGAGCTCTGCCAGGATGAGCCGGCGGAAGGTCCACCAGGGGTAGGGACCCGCGGCCTCGAGGTACTCCACCTTGCCCGCCTCGGCACCGGCGAAGGGCAGCACCAGGCCGAGCAGGATGACGACCACGCCCACCAGCGGCGCCAGGACCAGCGGGAGGACCCAGATCCTGGGTCCGCGCTCGGACTGGATGGCCGCCAGCGCCCCGGCCACGAGACACAGCAGCACGCCGGCCATGGCCACCCAGAGGGGCAGGGACCAGGTGCTGTAGAGGTGGTCGTGGGCGGTGGTCGAGAACATGGACGACGGCTGGGTTCGCCAGCCTGGTATCCTCGGGGAGAACGTCGACCCAACCCCGCGCACCTCCGGAGGGTTCCATGGCCGCCTCCCGATCCCGCGGCCCCTGGCTGTTGATGCCCTTGGTGGCGGTCGGCCTCCTGCTGGCCGGCCTGCTGGCGCTGGCGGGAGGCTGGGCCCTGTGGTCGGCCACGCGCGCGGCCGCTGTCTGGCCGGAGGACCAGGAGCCGCTGACGATGCGGGAGCCAGCCCTGCCCCTCGATCCCGAAGCCCCCGCCCGCTTCGCCGAGATGGTGGAGCTGATCCCCAGCACGCTGGACAACGCCGAGCTCGGTGACGCCCTCGAGGCCGAGGGGCTGCCTCAGGACGAGGTGCTGCTGCCCGACGAGCTCCAGCCTGCCATCGTCGCCATGGACGCGCTGGTCGAGAGCTCCGGTCTCCGCTTGGAGCCTTGGAGCATCGACCAGGGCCCGCCGCCCATGCTCGAGCTGCTCGCCCTGTCCAGGGCCCGGCTGCTGCGGGCCTGGCGCTACGCCGATGCGGGCCGCTCGGACGAGGCCATGGCGGAGATGCTGCGCACCGCCCGCCTGGGGCTCATGCTCGAGCACAGCGACTGCTCGCTGCTGTCCACCATGGTCGGGCTCGCCATCGGCGACGAAGCCCTGGACGAGATCCTCGAGCTCGCGGCCTGGGAGCAGCCCCCCAGCCCGCAGCTGCTCGCCGCCGCCACCAGGGAGATCGAGGCCGCCGCCGCGCTGCCCTCGGGCTTCGAGGGGGCCGTGTTGGGCGAGTGCCAGGGAGCCGAGGATCTCTACGACCGCATGCGCTGGTGGTCCCGCGAGCAGCTCATGGCGACCACCGAGCCCAGCCTCACCAGCCTGCCCGAGCGGCCGCCCGAGCCGGGAGGGCGCGAGTGCTGCTTCCCCGTCTACGACGCCGATCGCACCATCCAGATGGTCCGTGAGCGCTGCCGCGCCGTGGCCGCCGCGGCCCGGGCGCCCCAGCCCGAGCGCAGCATCCCCAGCTTCGAGACCCTGGCGGGCAAGGGCCCGCTGCAGGTCGGTGCCTGGCTGGACAACTCGGTGGGCCGGGTGCTGCTGGACATCAGCACGCCCTCCTACGGGGCGTTCCTGGAGCGGGGGGACGCGCTGGCCACCCGTCGCGCGGTGGCTGTGGCCTGGCTCGGCGTGGTGCGCTGGCAGCGGGGTCACCCGGGGCGTCCCGGTCCCGCCGCGCTGCAGGGGCTGGTGCCCGAGATCCTCTCGGAGCTCCCGGTGGACCCCTACGACGGTGAGCCGGTGGTCCTGGACGCGGAACAGGGCGTGGTCCACGCGGCCCGAGCCAGCGAGCTCGACGAGGACCTGCGCCGTCCGCTGCTTGACCGGCGAGGGCGATGAGCTCACTCGGCAAACGCCTCGCCCTCGCCCTCGGCGCCTCGCTCCTGGCGCTCGCGCTCGGGCTGTGGATCGCCGAGAACTGGATCCGGTCCCGGGGCCTGCTGCTCTCACCCCATGCCACGGCCACGCTCTTCGGCAACGGTCCCGTCGAGGGCACCCTCGCCGAGTGCTACCGCCCCTCGGTCTCCCGGGGCTACGAGCCCTGGCCGGGGCGCTGCGGTCGCAACGAGCTGGGGGTGTACAGTGACCATCCCGTGGACAAGGCGGACGGCAGCTTCCGCGTCCTGGTGCTCGGGGACTCCATCGCCGACCAGCAGGACTGGGTGACGGCCCTCGAGGATGAGCTGCAGGCGGCCTGGCCCCAGCGCCGGGTGGAGACCTTCAACGCGGGGGTGGTCGGCTACGACACCTGCAGCGAGCTGCAGGCCCTCGACGAGATCGGGGGGGCCCTGGATCCCGATCTGGTGCTCGTGCAGTTCTGCCTGAACGACTTCATGGTGGCCTCCACCGTGCTCCCCACGGCCGACGGGGGCATCGTGCTGCGGACGGGGCGCGGTGACGTGGAGGTGCCCCGCTGGGGGCGCCACTCCCACCTGCTGCTCCTGGCGCTCGCCGCGGTGCAGGAGCGGAGCGTGGCCCGGGACGACAGCTCGCTGCAGGCGAGCCTCGACAAGGTCGAGCGCTGCGTGGACGGGTTCGTCCAGGCCACCACCGAGCAGGGCGCGGAGCTGCTGTTCGTTGTGTTTCCGGCGCTGGGGACCGAGGCCTTCCTGGCCGAGCCCGGGCAGATCAACCCCGTGCCCATCTTCCCGTCGCTGCTCGCCGCTGAGGGGCAGATCCAGGAGATCACCGCGGCGCGGGGCGTGTGGACCGTCCCCCTGCGGGAGGACTTCGAGGGCCTGGGCCCGCTGCAGGACTACCGCAGCCGGCCCCTCGATCCCTGGCACCCCAGCAAGGAGGGGGAGCAGCTCATCGGGGCGATGATCGCCGCCCGGGTCACGGCCCGCTACGGGCCGGACGGGCCGTAGGCGCTGCCCCAGCTGCTGCGGTCGCCGCCAGCCTGGAGCGTGATGCTGACGCCCTCGATGGCGTGGGTCCCGATCTCCACGCTGTCCTTGGTGATCCCGGCGGGGTCGTCCGCGGTCGGGCCGTCCTGTGAGCCGTCCATGTGGGCGACGATGTGGACCTCCCCCAGTTTGGGGGGCAGCTCGAGGGTGAAGGGGCCCAGGCCGTGGCAGCGCATGTTGTACAGCGCCGCGCCGCTGTCGGCGGAGACCACGTCCAGCAGCAGCTCGGTGCCGTCGGGGATGGGGTCCACAGAGGTGGCGGTCTCGCCGTGGACCTTCACGCCCTCACCGGGCTGGAGCCCGTGCCGCTCCATGGCCACGGACGTGGGCTGGCAGCTGCCATCGTCCACCGGGGTGGGCTGTCCGTGGGGGCCTGTGGGCACCGCTTGATCCGGCGAGAGGGTCTCGGTGGACCCCGGATAGCGAGCCTCGAGCAAGGCCGCGATGCTGTCGAAGCTGGGCGCTGGCTCGGGCAGGGGCTCGCGGTCGAAGATCAGGAAGTACTGGGGCTGGGTCTCCATGGGGTGCTCGGCGGCGAGCTCGAAGCCGAAGGGGGCGAGCTGGGCGACGATGTCGTCGCGATCGACGTTCCGACCGTTGCCGGCGCCCTTGAAGGCCTCGAGGATCACCAGCGTGCCCCCCGGGCGGATCGCGCGGTTGACCGAGCTGTAGAACCCCACGAAGTCGTGCAGCAGGTGGGCCGAGATCCGGTGCTCCGGATCGTGGAAGAAGTGCACGTCGGCCAGGAAGGCCATGTCCACCGACGCCGGCTGCAGCAGGCAGTCTCCGTACGCCGACAGCACCAGATCCACGTTGCCGATGCCGGACTCGGCGACGCGCCGGCGCATGTAGTCCACCGCGTTGGGGTCCGAGTCCACGCAGTAGATCTTGCCGCTGTCTCCCACCACCTCGGAGAAGTGGAAGGTGAAGTAGCCAGCGCCGCAGCCGATGTCGCCGACGTGGTGGCCTTCGCGCAGGCCCATCTTCTCCATGATCATGCCGGGCTGCTGCACGGCGTCCCGGCTGGTGGCCGCCTCGTTGTCCAGCTTCTGCTCGCTGTGCTTGCCGGCCAGGGTCGCCGCCGGGTTGGTCAGCACGGGCACGCCGTCGTCGCCGGTGACGACGGTGTTGTCTTCGAGGGAGACGGCCTGGGGACCGGGGCCGGCCGCTGTGGGGGCGGGGGCGTCGCCGGGATCGCCTGGGGGCGGGGCCGGCTCGCTGACGGGCTGGCTGCAGGCACCCAGGATCAGCAGGGACAGGAGGGACCGCATGTGGACCTCGGGGCTGTGGTCGGCGCGGCCTGTGGCCCGCCGAGGACCTGCGCTCTTAGCACGGCGCTCAGATCTCCGGCTGGAACTCGTCCGGCAGCAGCAGCTCCGGCTCGACGTCGGGCTCGCCCAGGATGTCCCGCCAGGCGATGCCGGTCTCGGCCAGGACCGGGTCTGCGATCCAGATCGGCAGCCCGTTGCCCAGGGCCAGCGCGATGGCGTCGGAGGCCCGCAGGTCGATGCGCTTGCTGGCCTTGCCCTGGGTGATGGTCGCCGTGGCGGTGAACACCTGGGAGCGCAGGGCGTCGATGCGCACCTCGGTCAGCTCGCCCCCCAGCTCCTTGATGACGGCGTCCACCAGGTCGACCGTCAGCGGCCGCTCGTAGCGGCGGCGCTCGGCGCGCAGGGCGATGGACAGCGCCTCGGTCATGCCCACCGCGATGGGCACCACCAGCTCCCGCTCATGGTCGGCCAGCAGCACGGTGCCGCCCCCCTCGGCGGGCATCACGGTGACCACCTCGAGCTGGGTGAAGCCCTCGAGCGAGGCCTCCTCGACGGCCTGGGCCGCGGCGCGTTCGGCGCGCTTGCCTGCCTGGACGGGGGTCGCGCACAGGAGGCTCGCGGCGACCAGTATGGAAAGCAGGGCACGGACCATGGGGGGATCTCCTGGGTCCAGCGTAGTAGGGGACGCCATCCACCGTCCAGGAGGCACGATGCTGGCTCTGGTGCTCACCCCTGAGGGACCTGTCGTCCAGGACCACCCCGATCCCCGCCCGGTTCCGGGGGAGGCGATCCTCCGCCCGCTGCTGACGGGTGTCTGCGCCACGGATCTCGAGCTGTGCCGCGGCTACATGGGCTTCACCGGCGTGCTGGGCCACGAGCTGGTGGCGGTGGTGGAGCAGGCCGACGACCCCGGCCTGGTGGGCCGGCGGGTGGTGGGGGAGATCAACTGCCCCTGCGGCGCCTGCCCCAGCTGCCGCGCGGGGCGGCCGACCCACTGTCCTCAGCGCACCGTGCTGGGCATCGACGGCCGGGACGGCTGCATGGCGGAGCGGGTCGCGCTGCCCGTGGCCAACCTCCACGTGGTCCCCGACGGGGTGTCCGACGAGGCGGCGGTCTTCTGCGAGCCGCTGGCGGCGGCCTGCCGCGTCACCGAGCAGCTGCAGTTCGGGCCCACCGAGCGGGTGGTGGTCCTGGGCGCAGGCAGGCTGGGGCAGCTGGTGGCGCGGGTGCTGGCGTTGACCGGGGCCAAGGTGCAGGCGGTGGACCGGGAGCCCGGGCGCCTGGCGCTGCTGCCCCCTGGCATCGAGACGGTGCTCGCCCCGGAGGCTCCCGCCCTGGCCGGCGCGGACGTCGTGGTGGAGTGCACCGGGCATCGGGACGGCCTCGCCCTGGCCAGCGAGCTGGTGCGTCCCTGCGGGACCATCGTGCTCAAGACCACGGTGGCCGATCCCGCGGCGCCTCCGGTGGTGCCCTGGGTGATCCACGAGGTCACGGTGCTGGGCTCCCGCTGCGGTCCCTTCGCGCCGGCCCTGCGGCTGCTGGAGGCCGGGCTGGTGGATCCCACGCCGCTGGTCTCGGCGATCATGCCCCTCGCGGATGGCGTGCTGGCCCTGGAGCGGGCCCGACGCCCCGACACCCTCAAGGTCCTGCTGGAGCCCTGATCATGGACACGACCCCCTCTCCGAACCGACCGCCCATCGCCGACTCCCGGGTCGTGCGCACCGGGCGCATCGTCGATCTCGTCGGGCAGGCCATGCTCCCTGTGGGCGTGGGCGGCCTGGTGGGGTTCTACCTCGCCGATCAGGGCATGCGGCTCATCCCCGAGCTGCTCGAGCTCACCCTGGGCTGGATGATGCTGGCCCTGGTGCTCATCGCCGGTGGCAAGCTGCTGCGAGGCAAGCTCGTGACCGCCTCACCCGAAGGGGTGCGCCTGCGCAAGCGCGTGGTCTTCGTGTTGGTGCTGATGGCCCTGGGGCTCGGTGCCCGGCTGGTGATGCACTACCAGCAGGAGCCCTCACCGCTCACCACCCTGGGGCGCGGCGACTTCGAGCAGGCCTTCGAGATCGACGCCGAGGCCTACCAGCACCACGCGCGGGGCATGGAGCGCCTGCTGCGGGAGCTCGAGGCGCAGGGCGTGCCCGCGCCGGGCAAGACCGAGGCCTTGACCGCCGAAGAGGAAGCGCTGCTGCTCGAGAGCTTCGCGGCGCTGATGGACTACGCGATGGCCCTGGACGCCATCCGGGTCTTCTGGGAGGACTGGTACCGCTTCGATCCGTCCCGGGTGGAGCGCCGCTACCACATGCGCTCCTACCTGCTGACCTACGCCGCGGAGCTGGCCCTGTACGAGAAGGCCGCGCGCTTCTCCCAGCGGGTGCTGGCCAACCCCAGCGCCAAGAAGTTCCTGGACGCCCCCCACCCCAGCCACAGCCTGCCCGAGAGCAGCTTCAGCCACTTCCGCGCGGAGATGCTGGGGACCCGGGACCAGGCCCGTGTGGTGGCCGGCGAGCGCTACCTGGACGTGCTCGCCAAGGGCCTGGGCGGCCGCAGCGAGGCCCGGGAGCTCGACGTGGACTGGCTCTGGGACGCCTGCGAGGACCACCTGGCCCTCATCGAGGCGGTGGCGCCCATCGATCGCGCGGCGCTGACGGTGCGGGCAGACGCCCAGATCCTGAAGCGCTCGGTGCGCCGCGTCTGGTTCCCGGTCCAGAAGGAGACGGCGGACTGGATGGGCGACGTGCGCGTGCGCCGGGTGGGCTGGTATCTGATCCCCCGCGCGCAGCAGGATGAGGCCGCAGAGCTGCTCCTGCCCGGGGACATCATGATCGCCCGCAAGAACTGGTACCTCAGCAACGTCGGCCTGCCCGGCTTCTGGCCCCACGCCATCCTCTACCTGGGATCCCCCGATGAGCTCGAGGCCTGGTCCGACGATCCGCTGATCCTCGACTGGATCGAGCTGACCACCGGCGTGCGCCAGTCCTTCCCCCACTTCCTCGAGGAGCACTTCCCCACGGCCTGGATCCACTACCGCCTGGGCCAGGAGGGTGAGGCCAACCACGTCATCGAGGCCATCGGCGAGGGCGTCGTCTTCAACACCATGGCCCACGTCAGCGGCGACTACCTCTCGGCGGTGCGCCCCGAGCTGGACAAGCTGGCCAAGGCCCAGGCCATCACAGAGGCGTTCTCACATTGGGGCAAGCCCTACGACTTCGACTTCGACTTCGCCACGGACCACACCCTGGTGTGCACCGAGCTGGTCTGGCGGGCCTACCGACCCTCCGAGGGCAAGGAGGGCCTCGAGCTTCCCATGGCCAGGGTCGCGGGGCGGGTCACCCTGCCGGCGAACCTGATGGTGCAGCACTTCGCCGAGAACCTCCACGGGCCGGACGCGCCCTACGAGTTCGTGCTCTTCATCGACGCGGTGGAGAAGGAGCAGCGCACCTTCTTCTCCGATCAAGCGGCCTTCGAGCAGAGCTGGGCCCGTACGAAGTGGGACATCGCGCAGGAATAGATGTTGCTGGGACAACTGCGATTATATTGTTTGCGATATATGTCGAATTGGACTGAGCGTGGGGAGGGCATCGTCCGATAGGGAGGTCAGGTCCCCCCTCGCGCGCCCATGCACTCATCCCTCGCCTCGCTCCTGCTGCAGTCGGTCAGCTTGCTGGCGGCGCTGGTGCATCTGGGGCTCGGGACCTTCGTGCTCGTGGAGGACCCCAGGAACCGGGCCAGCCGGCTCTTCGCCTTCCTCTGCCTGACCTTCTTCGCCTGGAGCGCCTGCTGGGGCCTCTTCGTGGTCGCCCCCGATCTCCAGGCGGCCGCGTACTGGAACCGCGTCAGCACCCTGGGCTGGGCGCTCGCTCCCGCGCTGCTGCTCAACTTTTTCGTGGTCTACACGCGGAGGGCGGACGCCGGACATCTGCCGGGCTGGGCGTTCGTGCTCCTGTATGCACCGGGCCTGGTGTTCTGCGGCGCTGCGGTGGGCGGCCCGGTGGTGGCGGCGGATTTCGTGCGTACGCCGCTGGGTTGGGCGGAGGTCCTGGACCAGGGCGCGCCGCTGTACTGGACCTACATCGTCTACTACGCCGGCTATTGCGTCGCGTCGCTGATGCTGTGCTGGCGCTGGGGACGGCGCTCGAACAACATGCGTGAGCGTCGCCGGGCGTGGTTGATGTTCACCGCCGGCGTCTGCTCGCTGACCCTCGCCACGACGCTGGCCTACGCCCAGCCGCTGGTCGCCGCGACCTCCCATCCGGGCCTGAGCCACCTCGCGACGCTGCTGTGGTCGGGGGGCATGGTGTTGGCCATCCATCGCTATCGCCTGCTCACCCTCTCCCCGGAGAGCGCGGCGCAGGATGTGCTCGGCGGCATGGGCGAGGCCGTGCTGCTGCTGGACCCCGAGCACCGCGTGCTGTACGCGAACCGGGCCGCCGAGCGTCTGCTCGACCTCGAGCCTGCGGGCCTGGTGGGGCGACGCATCGAGGACGTGGGGGGCGAGGACCTGGCCAGCGCTGTGGATGACGTGGTCGATGGGAGCGTGTCCAGCCCGGGCCTCCCTTCGGAGCGAGCGCTGCGCTTCGCCAGCGGGGTGGAGCGCCTGGTGAACATGCGGGCGCTGCCCATGTCGGACAACTTCGCGCAGCTCTACGGCGTGGCGCTGGTCATCGCCGACATCACCGAGCAGCGCAAGCTGCGCCAGAGGCTCGAGCTCGCCGACGTCACCGCCCAGCGCGAGCGGCTGGCGTCGGTGGGCATGCTCGCCACCAGCGTGGCCCACCAGGTCAACAACCCGCTGGGCTACGTGATGGCCAACCTCGAGATCGTGCTGGACGCCCTGCGGGGCGCCAACGCCCAGGGGCACGCCTGGGTGGGTGACACCACCGTGGACGAGCTCATGAGCTCCCTCGACGAGGCCCTGGACGGCACCGAGCGCGTGCGCCGCATCGTCCAGGACCTGCGCGGCTTCGCCAGCTCGGAGCGGGCCGGGAGCACGCGCCCGGTGCAGCTCGAGGCCATCATCGAAGGCGCGCTGACCCTGGCCGGCAACGAGATCAAGCACCGGGCCCGGGTGGTCCGGGAGCTGCAGCCGCTGCCGCCCATCCTGGGCAACGAGAGCGAGCTGTCCCAGGTGTTCCTCAACCTGCTGATGAACGCGGCCCACGCCATCCCCGCCGGCAACGCGACGCAGAACCGGATCACGGTGCGCAGCTGGAACGAGGACGAGGCGGTCTGCCTCGAGATCGAGGACAGCGGCCGGGGCATCGCCCTCGAGGACCTCCCCTTCATCTTCGAGCCCTTCCACAGCTCGCGGCCCGACGGCGAGGGTGCGGGCCTGGGCTTGCCCATCGCCCGGCGCATCGTCGAGGCCATGGGGGGCAGCATCCACGCCTACAGCGAGCAGGGGGTCGGGAGCCGCTTCGCCGTGCGCCTGCCCCGCACCCTGCTGGCTCAGGACGGGGGGGCCAGCGCACGGCCCGCCCCGAGCGCGGAGCCCCGCTTCGGAGAGGACATCGAGCTGCGGCCCGAGCCCTTGCCGAACCCCGACCGGCGGGTCGTGCTGCTGGTGGATGACGAGGCCCTGCTGTTGGCGGCCATGGCGCGGCTGGCCAGCATCGAGCACAACGTGGAGACCGCCGGCTCCGGCGACGAGGCCATCGCCCTGCTCGAGGGCGGCGCCCGGGTGGACCTGGTGGTCAGCGATCTGATGATGGCCGAGGGCTCCGGCATGGAGCTGTTCGACTGGCTGCAGGAGCACCGCCCGGAGCTGGCGGCGTCGGCCCTGTTCCTCACCGGGGGGACCTTCTCCGACGACGCCGCGGCCTTCGTGGACCGCTTCCCCCAGCGGGTGCTGCGCAAGCCCGTGAGCCGCGGGACCTTGTTGGGCGCGCTGGCCCGGGCGTTCGGGGAGACAGGCTAGGGCACCGAGGTCTGCCCGGCGTTGTTGCGGCCCCAGCACTGGACGAGCCCGTCGGCGTCGATGCCGCAGCTGTGCAAGCCACCGGCGCTGATCTCGCTGTAGGAGCCGTCGGTGGGTGAGGCCTGGCCGTAGTAGTCCGAGCCCCAGCAGCGGGCGGTGCCGGCGCTGGTCACGCCGCAGCTGTGGGCCTGGCCGGCGCTGATGCGGGTCCAGCTGTCGTCGGGCGGGGTGCTCTCACCGTCGTCGTCGCTGCCCCAGCAGTGGGCGCTGCCGTCGGTCGCGATGGCGCAGCTGTGGTAGTGCCCGGAGTCCACGGCCGTGAAGCTGCCCTCGGGGGGCGTGGCCTCGCCGTGGTCGTCCATGCCCCAGCAGTGCAGCGCGCCGTGGGTGTCGATGGCGCAGCTGTGGTAGTCGCCTGCGCTCACCGCCACGAAGCTGCCGCTGGGGGCGTCGGTCTGGCCGTAGTCGCCAGCACCCCAGCACTGGATGGCGCCGGCGGTGTCCAGGGCGCAGCTGTGGTCCCAGCCCGCCCGCACCATCGTGAAGCTGCCGCTGGGCGCGCTGTCCTGGCCGCTGCTGTCATCACCCCAGCACTCCACGCTGGCGTCGGTGTCCACCGCGCAGGTGTGGGCCTGGCCGGTGGCGATGTCGGTGTAGCTGCCCGCCGGGGAGGGGGCCTGGCCGTAGCTGTCGTCCCCCCAGCAGACCAGGAAGCCCGCGCTGTCCAGGCTGCAGCTGTGCTCGCCGCCCGCGGCCACCTGGATCGTGGCGTCGGTGGGCCAGACGCAGCGGAAGCCGTGGGGGCCGCGCTGGTAGGGATCGGCGTAGCAGCGGAAGTAGACCCGGATGGGGTTGTCGTCGTTGCAGAAGCTGCCGCCCCGGCTGACCCGGTACTCGGGCTCGGAGCCGCCGTAGGGGCTCTCCGTCGGCCCCGTGGGGTCCTCCAGGTCGCCGTTGTCGATGGCCCACTGGTAGTAGTCGGGGTCGTAGAAGTCCGCGACCCACTCGTCGGCGTTGCCCGCCATCTCCCACAGCTGGACATCGGCGTCCCAGGCCGTGATGCCCTCGGGGTAGGACTCGATCTCCACGACATCGCCTTCTTCGTTGTTGTAGTTCAGCGGCACCGGGTCCATCGAGCCGGGGAGCTCATCGCCCCAGGGGTAGTGGTAGTTGGGGCCGTCGGACGGCCCGCGGGCCGCGGCCTCCCACTGGGCCTCGGTGGGCAGGGCGCCGCCGGCCCAGGTGCAGTAGGCCTCGGCGTCGTACCAGGTGACGGACACCATCGGGATGTCCTCCCAGCCGTGCACGGCCTCGTAGCTGCCGTCCAGGTTCGCCTGGACCTGCATGTCCGATGAGTGGTGTCCGGCCAGGCCGCCGCCGTCGCTGAGGAACGCGGCGTAGGCTGCGGTGGTGGTCTCGAAGGCGTCGATCACGTAGGCGGAGAGGGACACCGGGCGCTGGGGCTCGAGGTCCACCCACGGGGTGGTCCCGGCCTCCTGGCCGATGAGGTACTCGTCGGCGGGGATGAGCTCGGGGGCGCTGACCACCAGGGTGGTGTTGGTCTCGAAGCTGTTCTCGCCGTCGCTGACCTCCAGCAGCACGGTGTAGGCGCCCTTGCGGGCGTAGGCGTGGCTGGTGGCCTTGTCGGTGGTGGCGCTGCCCCAGCCGTCGCCCTCGCCGAAGTCCCAGCGCACCTCGAGATCAGCCACGTCCTGGACCGTGTCGCCGCAGTCCACCGCCTCGAAGCTGAAGCGCTCGCCCATGGCGCGGACGGTGGGCGCCCGCGCGATGCTGCACCAGGGGGCCTCGGTGTTCTCGGTGGTGGCGGTGACCACGTTCGAGCCGGAGGAGATGCCCCACTCGTCCTCGACGTAGACCCGGTAGTAGTAGGTGGTGTTCGGGGTGAGGCCGGAGTCCAGGAAGTCGGTCAGAGTCACCTCGCTGATGGTGTGCACCAGGGTGGAGCCCTCGTCGACCTCGAGCTGCTGATCCCGGTACAGCGCGTAGGACGCGAAGTCGGCGGCCTGGCTCTGGGACCAGGAGAGGATCATGCTGGTGGCGGTGACGTCGCTGGGTTCCTCCAGCTGCACCGCCGACGGGCCGGTCTCGTACTCGGTGGTGCCGCTGACCTCGTTGCTGGCGGCGCTGTCGTCGGCGCTGTTGTAGACCCAGAGCCGGTAGAAGTAGGTCTCGTAGGCGCCCAGGCCCGTGTCGGTGAAGATGGTCTCGTCGGCGTACTCGCCCGTGAAGACCAGCGTGTCCTCGGTGGAGACGCCGGAGGCCGCGCCGCGGAACAGCTCGTAGCGGTCGAAGCTGCCGAAGTCGGCTTCGGTCCAGCTCAGGGTCATCGCGTCCTGCTGGACGTCGTAGGGCAGGCCCAGCAGCACCGCCTCGGCGTCGTCGATCACGACGGGGTCGTCCTTGCAGCCGCTCGCGGCGGTCAGCAGCAGCGTCAGCGCTGCGAGGGTTCCTCGTGGGGACATGCGCGACTCCGGGCAGGGGGTGACACGATGGTACTCCGACGGGGTGCGATTGTGTATTCGCGGGTGCCCGCCTCCGGTCTCCGGGCGCTGTCCGCTATGATGCGCTCCTGACCTCGAACCCTGGAGCGCCATGAAGGCCCCCGCGGCGAGCCGCGCCTGGCCGCCCCTGCTGCTGGGCGTCGCGGGCGGCATCGTGCCCGCCCTGCTCCCCCGCCTGCTGGGCATGGTGGGGCCGGGGGGCAGCGATCCGGGGCTGTGGGTCATCGCGGTGGAGAACCTGCGGGTCGGGGCCGCTCCCACGACGGCCCCCCTCTACCCGGGCATCGCGGCGGGCTTGGCGGCGGTCACCGGCAGCTCGGCGGCCGGGGCCGCCTATGCGCTGACCGTCGTCGCGTTCGCCCTGCTGCCGCCCCTGACCTGGCTGCTCGCCCGGCGGCTGGGGGCCGGGCCCACCTGGGCCGCCGCGGCGGGCCTGCTGGCGGTGGTCCTGCCCAGCACCCTCGCCTTCTCGGTGCAGATCCAGGCCGACGCCGTCGCGGCGGCCGTCCTGCTGGCCGTGGGCCTCAGCGGCCTGCGCTTCGCGCGCCGGCCGGGATGGGCGAGCATCGCCGCGCTGGCCCTGGCCGCCGCCGCCGCGAGCCTCGCCCGAGAGCACGTGGTGCCCCTGACCGGGCTGCTGGTGCTCGGCGCGTTGCTGCCCGAGGGGCGGCCCTGGGAGCGGCTCCTGCGCGCCGGGATCGTGGTGGGCGCGATCTGGGCCACGCCGCTGCTGCTGGGACAGGACCCCGGGCTGCCCTGGCAGCAGTCATGGTTCGCCGACCGCATGGGCGAGGCGGCCCAGCACGCGACCGCCGGCGGGCTCCCGCCCCACATCGAGGTGCTGCCGCCCCCGGTGCGCGCCCCCTTCGTGGAGGCCTACGCCAGCGGCGATCAGGTCCTCATCACCCTGCTCCACGCCCGCCACACCCTGGTCAAGTGCTGGCAGGCCTGGCTGCTGGTGGCCATCGGGCTGGTGGCCTGCGCGCGCCTGGCGCCCCGCCCGCGGCTGGTGGTCCTGGTGGTCCTGGCCGGTCTGGCCCCCTGTCTGGTGGCCTGGTCCCAGCCCCGGCACATCGCCGTGTTCCTGCCGCTGGCGGCCGCGGTCTGGGGAGCGGGGGCCTCCCGCGCGCGGCGCGCCTGGCGGATCGGCCTGGTGGTCGCGGCGGTGGCCGGCGCCGTCCTGGCCCAGGGGGAGTGGACCAGCGTGGCCAAGCGCCAGCGGGACCAGGCCGCGAGCCGGGCGGAGCTGGTGCGCTTCGGCACCGAGCTGTGCGCGCGCCTCGAGCCCGGCGCGGTGGTCATGGCTGGCGACGCTCGCCGCGCCGCCTACTGCCCGCTGCCCCGGGTCCTGGGGGTCATGGGGACGCCCTACGACTGGAAGCTGGTCTGGCTCGGCGAGCTGCCCCGGCAGCACCCCGCCTGGGACAGCCTCGAGGTCGCGGGCTGGAGCACCCTGGAGCTGGACAGCGAGCTCACCCCCGTCTACCGCCTGCGGCCCTGGCTCGAGGGGGGACAGCGCCCCTGCGCGGACTCCGAGCCCACCGGGGCCTGGTCCTACTCCCGCTTCCGCGACATGGCCGAGCTGCCCCTCGAGCCGCCCTGCGACACGCCCTCTCCAGTCCGCGGGCTGCCGCCCATGGGGAAGGGGCCGCCGAGGGGGCGTTGAGGGCTTAGAGCCCTTGCTCCAGCAGCAGCTCCAGGGCCTTGGCCTCGAAGGCCTTGCCGCTCTCTTCGGCGGCGCCGGCGCCCGCCAGCTCGATCAGGCCCGACTCGACGGCGCGCTCGATGGCGCTGGGCGGCGCGGCGAGCACGATGGCGGTCTGGTCGCCGGTGGGGAGGGTCACGAAGCGCACGTCCTGCTCGATCTCCCGGGCGGTGCTGTTGAGCAGGCCGAGCACCGCGTGCAGGTCGTACCAGTCCCCCAGGTCTTCGGCGGCAACGGTCAGGCGGGTCGTACCCGTGTAGGCGTGGAGCTGGTAGCCGGAGCTGGGGCCGTCGGCCTTCCAGGTGCTGCCGTCTTCGGCGATGATTGCGTCGATGACCGGCTCGCCGCCCTCGACGGGCTCCAGGCCCTCGAGGGGCGGCGCATACTCGGCGAAGGCGACCCCGCTCATGGGGGGCCCCGCCAGGGCCGCCAGCTCGGCCAGCAGGCCGTCGTGCTGGTTGGGGTACATGCCCGTCTCGCAGTCGAACCAGTGCACTGGGCCGTGCTCCGCCAGCAGGTCGGCGGGGGAGACCCAGCCTCCCGCGGGGGGCGTGCCGTCGATGAGGCCCAGCTCGCGCAGCCCGTCCACGATCGCCTGCGGGGACTCGAAGCGCTCGAGGTTGCCCACCAGCTCGGCCAGGCTGGGCTCCAGCAGGGGGGCGGCCATCAGCGGGCCCGCGGCTTCGCGGGCGGCGGCCCAGTCGGTCTCGGCCAGCTCCCGCAGGGCACCGTGCAGGGCCCAGCTCGCTGGCGAGTCGCGTTCCTCGGTGACCTTGCGGACCAGCTCTGCGTCGGCGAGCAGCTCGAGGGCGGAGCGTTCGTCCGGCTCCCCCCCCGCCCAGGGCTCGTCGCCTTCGTCCCGGGGGCAGAGGGCCTCGTGGACGTCCTCGCGGGCGCAGTGGGCCTCGAAGATCGCCAGCGTGGCTGGCTGGGTGAGCTTGGCCATGCCCGCGACGATCTGGTCCTTGACCCGGGGGTCGGTGGCGGCGTTGTGGGCCGACAGCAGATCGGCGGCCACGGTCACGGTGTCCAGGCCGCCGTGGGCCACGGCCGCCTGGCGGGCGAGCCAGCTGTCGTCTCCCCGGGCGATGCGCTGCAGGGCCGCGCCCAGGGCGGGGACGTACTCGGGCTCGTGGTCCCAGGCGCGCTCGAACCAGAAGCGTGCCAGGGCCTCGTCGGGCGCTGCGTCGGTGCGGAAGCGGGTGGTGGTGGCGTCGTCCTGGCATTCGGCCAGGCGGGTCCAGCCGATGCTCGCCCGGGGTGAGGCGGGGTCGTTGTTGTCGACCCAGCCGGCCGCGTGGGCGCAGCTGGCTGCGTCGCCGCAGTAGGCCAACAGCCCACTGTAGAGCCGGTGGATCTCCTCGCTGGGGTCACCGGCGGCGGCGGCCGCGTCCACGGCGACACCCAGCTTCTCCCACATGGCGGGCACGCCCTTGCAGAGCTGGGCCTGGACCATCACCCGGGGTGGGTGGGCGTCCCAGGGCCCCTGGAAGGCCGCGACGCTCGCTGGCAGGGCCGCTGTGAAGCGCGCGGGGGTCGCCATGGGGGTCCGCTGGACCTCGGCGTAGACGACGCTGGGGGGCGAGGGCGCCGCCTGGGCGCCGGCCCCGGCCACCTCCGCCAGGCTGGCGGGGGGAGCCCCGGGCTCCTGCACGACGGCGACCTCGGTCTCACCACAGGCCGCCAGGGGGATCAGGAGCAGGGCGGCTGGGCGCATGGGGCCTCCGCGCTGGCGGCTAGCGGAGGGTGACCTTGGCGCCGCGCCAGAAGTAGAGCATCAGGTTGTCGGTGAACTTGGAGCGGGAGACGAGGAACTTGGACTGGGCGTCCTTCCCGTCGTCGTCCCAGGAGAGGCGGTCGCCCTTGAACTTCATCATCCAGGAGCCGTCGTCTTCCTTCCAGAACGAGCCGTGGAAGCCGGTGGAGAAGTGGAAGTCGAAGCCCTTGTCGTCCTTGCGGCGGGAGAACAGCGCCCCGACGCCGTCGTCGTAGGAGACCTCGTACTGGGTGGCGGGCTCGACCCCCAGCTCGATGGACTGGCCCTTCTCGTAGAAGCGCACGATGCGGGTGGGGGTCTTGCGGAAGACGATCTCCGGCGCGGCGGCGGTGTCCTCCCACTCGAGGTCGAAGAGGCCCTGCCAGGACACGGTCCCGGTGGTCTCCTCCTCGAAGACGATGCTGCCCAGCAGCTGGACCTTGTAGGCGACCCGCTGGTCCTTGAGGCTCACCAGCGAGAAGTTCTCGGCGTCCTTCTCGATGCGGAGCCTGCCTTCCGCGAAGGTCATGCGGAAGCGGGTCAGGCCGAAGTCCACCTCTGTGGTCTGCCCGAGGGGCATCAGGATCTTGGGGATGGAGACCAAGCCGGCACAGGGATGGTTGGGGAGCATGGCGGCCTTCTCGAGGGGGGTGGAGGGACGCTCCTCCTATCCTCGCACGATCCGTGGAACCTGCGCGCTGCGTCAGGGTCGAAGCATGTTGTCGGCTTCCGCCCCCGACCCATGGAGCTGCCGTGCACCGTTCGCTCTGGCTCGCTTTGCTCGCCTGTGATCCGTCCGTCGACCCACCGCTGCCGTCCCCCGATCTGCCGGTCTGGCACACCACGGCCAGCTCCATCCCGACCTCCGACGGCTTCGACTTCCCCGTCGGCCCCCCGGACGCGGATGGCTACTACGACGCCCAGCCCTTCGGGGGCCCCTCGTCGCACCTGGGATCGGACTGGAACGGCAACGGGGGCGGTGACTCGGACCTCGGGGATCCCATCCACAGCATCGGCCACGGCCTGGTCACCGACGCCTTCGACCGGGGTGGCGGGTGGGGCGGCGTGGTGATGGTCGCCCACCGGATCCCCGATCCGGACGGCGGCCCCGACCAGCTGGTGGAGAGCCTCTACGCCCACCTGCAGCGCATCGACGTGAAGGTGGGCGACACCGTGGCGCGCGGCGCCCTGCTGGGCACCATGGGCAACGTGGACGGGCTGTACCTGGCCCACCTGCACTTCGAGATCCGCTCCCGGACCGGGGTGGGGCTGGGGGGCGGCTACGGCCTGCCGGGCACCACCTGGGTGGACCCCACGGCGTTCATCGAGGCGCGGAGGCCCGCGACCCGGTGAGCCCTCCCCTGGGCATCGCACCCGGCGTCGAATACCATCAACGCTCCGGTGCGCCCTCGTCACCGGCGCGAGGTCTTCCCATGCCCCTGCTCTCCCAGCTCCCCCGCCGCGGTGCTCAGGCGATGTTGTCACCGATCATCGGCCAGATCGTCCGCACCCTGGTGGCCGAGGCGGCCGGCGCCGAGGCGTCCCTCGACGAGCCCGCTCTCGAGGCCACCGCCGCCGCCATGCGTGGCCGCATCGCCATCATGCCCCGCTTCCTGGGGCTGCCCATGGCGGGCGCCACCGTCTTCTTCGACGCCAGCGGCGTGCTCACCGGAGGCCGGCCGTTCCGGTTCCAGGGCCCCGCGCAGCGCGCGCGCCAGGTGGCGCTGTGGCGTCGTGCGCCCCTGTCCTTCTGCCAGGACTTCCTCGAGTTCTACGGCAAGATGGCCACCTTCGTGTACTTCTCCGAGCTTCACCCCGAGCAGGAGCACTGATCATGCGCCGCACACGACACGACTGCCAGGTGCTGGTCATCGGCTCGGGACCCGGCGGTGCCACCACCGCCGCCCTGCTGGCCGAGGCCGGTCACGACGTGCTGATGGTCGAGGAGGGAGGCCACTTCGGCCACGACTCCGCCCCCGCGTACTCCATGGCGGAGATGGACCAGAAGTACCGCAACGGCGGGCTGACTCCCGCCTTCGGTCAGACCAAGGTCACCTATGTCGAGGGCCGCTGCGTCGGCGGCGGCTCCGAGATCAACGCCGCCCTGGCCCACCCGCCCATGGCCCGCACCCTCGAGGACTGGCGTCAGCGCTTCCAGATCGCCGACTTCGGCGTCGATCCGCTGGCCGCGCACTTCGAGGCGGTGGAGCGGGAGTGCTTCGTCAGCTCCCAGCCCGGGCCTCTGGACCCCGCCTCCATGGTCATCAAGGATGGCGCTGACAGCCTGGGATGGACCTCGAACGAGGTGCAGCGCTTCTGGCGCTACCCCGAGGATGGCGGCAAGGGGCTGCGCCAGTCCATGACCGTCACCCTGGTGCCGCGCTTCCTGGCGGCCGGTGGGCGCGTGATGCCCGGCACCTCCATCCGGAGCCTGCGCTTCCGCGGTGGGCGGGCACGCTCCGCCGTGGGCGTCACACGCCACGCCGACGGGCGGCGGGAGCGCATCCGCATCCGCTTCGACAAGGTCTTCGTGTGTGGCGGACCGACCCAGTCCCCGCTGGTGCTCCGCCGCTCGGGGATCCGCGGCAAGGTCGGCGACGGCCTGCGCCTGCACCCGATGGTCCGGGTGGCTGCCCGCTTCGATCGGGTCGTGAACGACCCCGCGGCGGGGGTGCCCGTGCAGCAGGTGGTGCACTTCAAGCCCGACCTCACCCTGGGCTGCTCCCACGCGGCCTTGCCCCATCTGGTCATGTGGCTGGGAGGCGAGGTCGAGGATCGCGAGACAAAGCTCGAGGAGTGGGACAAGATCGCGCTGTTCTACGTGCTGGTCACCGGCCGGGGCCAGGGTAAGGTCCGCAACATCCCGGGCTTCGACGAGTCCTTCACCTCCTACCCTTGCGGCGACGACGACCTCGCCTCCATCGGCGACGGCCTGCACAAGCTGGGGACCCTGCTGTTCGAGGCCGGCGCGGTGGAGCTGTTCAACCCGCTGCCCGGCCGGCCCTCCATCACCAAACCCGCGGAGCTCGAGAGCCTGCGCACGGGCCTGCCCCACGGGCAGCTGACCGTCTCCACCATCCACCTGTTCGGGACCTGCCCCATGGGCGAGGCCAAGGACACCGTGGTGGACTCCTGGGGCAAGCTGCGCGGAGCCGACAACGTCTGGATCAACGACGCCAGCATCCTGCCCGACTGCACCGGCGTGAACCCGCAGCTCACGCTCATGGCCATCGCGCGGCGCAACGTGGCCCACTGGCTGGGGGCCTAGCGCCCTTGCGGATCGCGCTGGCTGGCTGCCTGCTGTTCTGCACGGGCTGTGGGTTCTTCGACAAGTTCGCCCGCACCCCCCTGGACACCGCGTGGTGGACCGGGGGCACCGGCTGGAACGACACGGCGGACGACGGCCCGGACACCACGGAGTGGATCGATCCGAGCTGGCCCACGATCGTGATCAACGAGTTCGTCACCGACAACCGCCTGGGGGCCACCGATGGCACCGGCGCCCACGCGGACTGGATCGAGCTGTTCAACCCCAACCCCGAGGACGTGGACCTCACCAGCTGGAGCATCAGCGACGACCACGGTGAACCCTTCACCCACCGCCTCGAGCAGATCAGCATCCCCGCGTGGGGCCGGGTGCTGCTGTGGGCGGACGGGCTGCCATCGCTCGGCCCGGACCACCTGTCCTTCAGCCTGGAGCGCGAAGGTGGGGAGATCGGACTGTACGCCCCCAACGGCCAGCCCATCGACGGCGTGCACTACGGACAGCAGGCCACCGACCACGCCGCGGCCCGGGTGCTCGACGGCGACGCCGAGTGGATCATCTCCGCCGAGCCCAGCCCCGGGGCCTGGAACGGCGGCACGGGATCGGGCTGGGGCGGGGCTTGGCCCGAGCCGCCGGCGCCCTGTGGGCTGGTGTCCGATCTCGAGCAGGTCAACCTCCTCGAGGGCGACTATGTCAGCTTCGAGGCGGGCTGCCTCGGGGACCTCGGTGGGGCGGCGGTGCTCGAGCTCGTGGCGCCGCCGGACCGCTCGAGCTGGGACGGTCGGCGCTTCAGCTGGCAGACCGGCCACGCTGACGGCGGGCGCATCGATCTGGTCTTCCAGGTCACCACCGAGGGAGCGAGCGGCGAGCTGCCCTCGGCCGAGACCGTCACCTTCTGGGTGGCCGACGACCCATCGGCGGAGGACAACGTCGCGGTGGAGCCCACCGCCTACATCGAGGAGTGGGGGCTGCCGGTGTTGCACGTGCACCCCTGGTCGGAGATCGGTCAGGGCTACGTCGCCGCGGAGATCACCTTCGACGGTACCCGCTATCCCTCCCAGATCAAGGTGCGTGGAGCCACCAGCTCGTACTACCCCAAGCCCGGCTACACCATCGAGTTCTCCGAGGCGGAGCTCGACCTGCCCACCTGGGGTGTCACCCGCGATCACCTCGTGCTGGTCAGCCCCTTCGACGACAACGCCTACGTGCGGCAGAAGCTGATCTACGACCAGTGGGCGGCCATCGCCGAGTTCTGGGGCGAGCCCCGGCTGGCCCCCCGCAGCTTCTTCGTGGTGTTGTACATCGAGGGCGAGTACGTGGGCCTGTTCATGGCCCTGGATCGTGTGGACAACGAGTTCCTCGAGCACATGGGCTTCGCGCGGGACGCCGGGCTGTACAAGGCGGTGAACCACGACGCGAACTTCTTCCTGACCGCCTCGGGTGGTGGTGAGAAGGACACGCTGCACGACGGCTACGAGAAGAAGGAGGGCGACCCCGAGGACGACTACGGTGAGCTGGATGAGCTGGTGAGCTTCACCGGCGGGGCGGCGGACGCGGCGGCCTTGCTCGCGGGCGACGGCGCCTGGTTCGAGCTCGGGGAGTTCATGGACTGGTTCCTGCTGGTCCACTACAGCCACGCCGAGGACTCGGCGGGCAAGAACGCCTACCTGATGTTCGAGCCCGGGCAGCAGGCCTGTCGCTACGCGCCCTGGGACTTCAACCACGCCTGGGGGCAGGACTGGCGCACCCGGCGGGAGGACTCGGGTTCCCTGAACACCTACACGGGGCACAACCGCGTGTTCTGGGCCATGCAGGACGATCCCGACGCCGAGGCGGCGCTGTGGGAGCGCTTCGCCGCGCTCGCCCAGGCCGGCGGGCCCTTCGATCCGGAATGGATCCTCGCCACCGTCGATGGCTACTACGAGCTCATCGAGCCCTCGGCCGCGCGCGACTGGGAGCGCTGGGGCGCGGACTATTCCAGCTACAGCGGCTGGTCGGGCTACCGGGACGAAGAGGACGACTGGACCGACTACGAAGGCGAGAAGGCCTACCTGTACCAGTGGCTCGATGAGCGGGCCGCGCTCTTCGCCGAACGTCGCTGATCGTCGGCGCGTGGTCTCGAACGTGCTTGGAGGGTTGTTGCCTCTTGGATATTTCGCGTATTGCTCGTTCCGAATGATGCCCGAAATGACTTAAACTAAAATAAACATATTCTTTGCAATTATTTTGGCGATAGCCGGCTGGGGCGGGCGTGCGAAAAAGGTAGAAAGAACGTCGAGAATCGAGAGCATCCTCCTGTTGTCTGATCGCGGGAAGTGTGCAGAGTGGGCGCAGGGAGGGGCTGGGCCCCCACACCGGGGGATCGTCGGCGTAGCCTGAAGCTGTCTCCCGAAGGCCCGCCCCCGCACGGGCCGAGGAGGGTCCATGGGCACCCCCGGACCGTCCCTTCGTCTCCTGACCACGCTGGCCGTCCTCGCGAGCACGGCCTGCGTGTCGGATCCCACGAGCTCCGACACCGGCCTGTCCATGGATCGGCGACCCTACCAGGGCCCCCTGCACCCCGAGCCGGGCCCGAGCGAGACCGGGTTGGTGGGCGACACCGGCTCCGTTGGCGACACCGCACCGCCGCTGGACTGCGTGCTCACCCTGCAGCCCGACGAGCCCACCGGCCTGGCCCGGTGGTCCCTCGAGGCCCCTGGCGGCATGGTCGAGCCGCTGGAGGTGACGCTCGAGGCCAGCTGGTACCAGGGCCGGGTGGAGCAGCACATCCGCTACCAGCCCGGGCAGAGCACGGCGCTGGTGGACCTGCTGCCCCAGCGCATGGAGGGCCACGCGCTCCAGGACTGGGTGGAGGCCCTGGACGGTGGCCTGTTCGTGGACCTGACCGCCACCGCCCTGCAGAACGACGAGGCGCGCTGTTCCGCGCACGCCCGGGTGCCGTTCCGCGCCTGGGAGGGACCCGAACGCCTCGAGCTGCCCGGAGACATCTCCCTCGAGGCCGGTGAGTGGGACGACGCGCGCTTCGATGAGTTCGGCCGCTGGCTGGGGCTGCGGGTGAGCGCGGCTCAGAACGTCAGCAGCACGGACCACGTGGTCCTCCTCCAGAGCCTGCTCACCGGAGACGTGCTGAGCATGGTGCGGCTCGACCACGACACCGTCGCGGCCACCGCCACCGGCGCCATCTCCGGCGCTGGGCTCGGCGGCGCGGACCTGTTCGACGGGCAGCTGCTCGTGGCCACGCCCGCGGTTCCCGGCATCGTCCACGCGGCGCTGTTCCAGTTCGAGCTGGCCTCGGGCGCGCTGGTGGACAGCTTCGACACCGCCCCCTCCGCCGCCGAGGGCGAGGCGCTGATGCTCCACCATCGCTTCCGCTCCACGCCGGTCGATGGCGATGATGGTCGGCGCCTCCACGGTTCCAGCTGGTGGACGGTGGATGGCGGGCCGGACGCCATCGGCGGCAGCGACTCGATCGTCGCCGAGCTCGACATCGACGGGCTCGCGCTGGCTGGCGCCACGTCCTGGTTCGAGCCCGAGCGAGTCTCCCCCGCGGTGGGGTTCTACGCCAACTCCATCTCGGTGGCACCGGCCGGTGCGGACGACCTGCGCTTCCGCACCGACGTCTTCATCGGCATGGCCGAGGAGCTGGACCACTCCCTCTGCCTGCCCTTCATGGCGTCGGGCTCCGCGGACGCGGCCCACCCGGAGCTGGTCTTCATCCGTGAGGGCTGCGTGGAAGAGGGCCTGCTGCCCGCCTACGAGTCCGCGTACCAGGGGGTCCGCGCGGTCCAGCTCCCCGACGACCCCCGGGACGGCGGCCCGGTGCTCGACATGCCCCACGACGGCGTGGTCTGGACCCGCGAGGGCGGCACCGAGCGGGGCCTGGCGGCCTACGCCCTGCGCATGGACCACGACCCGGACGCGACGCCACGCATCAGCATCCTGAGCTTCGACACCGCGGGTGACGCCGGAGAGCTCGCCCGGCTCGACTGCTCCTACGACGTCGGGGTGGGCTCGGAGAGCAACGGCAACGCGATGATGCTCTCCGCGGACTCCGGGATCTTCGGGGCGTTCGTCGGCAACCGGCGCGGTGAGCTGCACTGGATCAGCGACGAGCTGGACCCGGACACCGGCGCCTGTCGCCTGCTCGGCCGCCACCTGCTCGAGGGTGAGACCGACCCGGAGGGCTACAGCCACAAGGAGCTGGAGCTCGTCGAGATGTCCCAGGTGAGCGACCCCGCGGTGGTGGCCGAGCGCCACTTCCACCACCACATCAGCGACGATGACGCGCTGTTCTTCGGGGGCGGAGCGCCCAGCGAGTGACCGGCCGCGACCCGGCGCCGACTATTCGGACGACTCCACCACGACCCAGGCCTCGACGCTCAGGGACAGGTCGAAGGTGATGTCGCTCGAGGTCGGGCCGTTCTGGTGGACCTCCACCGCGAGCTGGTTGTCCCCGGCCTGCAGCGCCTCCAGCTCGATCTCGTAGCTGGTGTAGTTGGTCTCGTCGTCGCTCGAGGCGGTGTGGCTGGCGGTCGTCTCGGCGGTGATGTCGCCGTCGGGCATGCCCTGGCGGATCAGCTCGGCGCCGTTGATCCAGACCAGGCCGCCGTCGTCCACCCGCAGCTCCAGGGTGGCGCTGGTGGCGTCGGACAGGGCGTCCTCGGGCAGCGTGAAGGCGTGGCGGAACCAGGTGGTGATGTGCTTGTCGTTGCTGTCGTCGCCGTAGGAGACCTGGGTGGTCTGGTCGTCGCCGTAGCCCAGGGGGGCCGGCCCAGAGGCCCAGCCGCTGTCGTCGAACTCCAGCAGGGTCCAGTCCTCGCCGGGGTCCACGCCGCTGTCCAGGTAGGACCAGGTGGCGCCGCGCTCGACGACGGTGGTGATCTGCTCCTCGAGGAAGGCGTTGAGGCTCCCCGGGGTGCCCCGGGCCACCTGCTCCCAGATCTTGGAGGCGTCGGGGATGCGGGCGTAGGCGTGGTCTTCGGCCAGAGGGGGGAAGGTGATCCAGTCCACCGAGCTGCCGTTGGCGGTGAACAGCCCCACGCCTTCGCCCTGGGCGCTCAGGCGGAAGGGGAGGTGGCCCTCGGCGTCGGTGTCGTCGGCCCAGAACAGCAGGTAGCCGCCGGGCTCGATGCTGGTGCCGTCGGGGAGGGGGGCCTTGTCCTTCTCCGTCCAGTCGTCGCTCATGAAGTAGCCGGTGAGATCGACGGGCTCGTCGCCGGCGTTGTACAGCTCGACCCAGTCCTCGAACGCACCCTCGGGGGTCTGCGCGGCGCTCTCGTTGTCTGACATCAGCTCGTTCACCACGACCGGGGGGAGCTGCTCAGGGGGATCGCTGTCCTCGGGAGGGTCGCTGTCGACGGGCGGGTCCGTCTCCTGCGGGGGGCTGGTCTCACCCGGCGCGCTGTCATCGGGCGGGGTGTCGGTGGTGCAGGCCAGGGCCAACAGGACGAGGAGGGCGTGCATGGCGAGACCATAGCATGGGGTGCGTCACCCCGGGCCATGGGAACCCCTGCCGTCGCCGGGGTGTCTTGGAGGAAGCGGAGGTCCCGTGCGTTCCTGGTTCGTTTTCGCCCTGCTCTCCCTCCCTGCGCTCGGCCTCGCCTCGTCATGGTCTTCGGTCCCTGCGGAGCGTGCGACGGTGGCCATCGAACCGGCGCTGACGGTCAAGACCTTCAACGTCAACTACGGGCTCGCCGGGGACCCGAGCACCACCGAGGCCATCGGCGCGGGGGCGCCCGATGTCGTGCTGCTGCAGGAGACGACGCCGGACTGGGAGCGGGTCGTCCGCGAGCGCTACGGAGGCGCCTACCCGCACATCGCGTTCATCGAGTCACCGGGCGCCGGGGGCCAGGGCGTGCTGTCCCGCGACCCCGTGCTGAGCATGGAGGTGCTGCCCTCGCCCATCGGCTGGTTCCCGGCCTGGCTGCTGGTGGTGGACAGCGCGGTGGGGCCCGTCCAGGTACTCAGCCTGCACCTCAAGCCCCCCTACGCCGAGCGGGGGGGCTTCCTGGTGGGCGCCTTCACCACCGGGGACGAGCGCCTCGCCGAGCTGGACGTCTACCTCTCGTTCCTCGACCCGGAGCTGCCCACGGTGGTGCTGGGGGACTTCAACGAGCGCCGGGGCCCCTCCCTGTCGCTGCTCGAGCAGCAGGGCTTCGCGGACGCGCTCCCGGCCGGTGAGGACACCTGGCGCTGGACCGTGCTGGGCGTCACCCTGCGATCGGCGCTGGACCACCTGTTCCACAGCCCGGATCTGATCCCGGTCCGGGTCGAGGTGCAGCAGCTCGGCCGCTCGGATCACCTGCCGGTGCTGGCGGGGTTCGTGCTCGAGTAGGGCTCAGCGCCGCCGCCGCCGGACGGCCAGCCCCAGCCCGCCGAGCAGGGCGAGCCAGCTGGCCGAGACCGCGCCGCTGGTGCTGCAGCCGTACAGCGGGACCCACTCGCCGGGTGGGAAGGTGCCCGGAGGGGCGGTGTCCACCGGGGGCTCGCCGGTGTCGTCCGGCGGGGTGTCGGAGTCGCCGGTGTCGTCGACGGGGGGATCGCCGGTGTCGTCGGGGGGATCGCCGGTGTCGTCGCCGCCAGGATCCGGCTCGAGGGCGATGGAGCACCACCAGGTGTCATCGGACTCGATGGTCTTCGTGCAGCTGCCCTCGAGGAAGCCGTCGGCGTTGGCGGTGGCCGTGTAGGTGCCGGTGGAGAGGCCCTCGAAGGTGTAGTAGCCGCTCTCGTTGGTGGTCACCGTGGTGCCATCGTCGAGCTGGACCGTGGCGCCGACCAGGCGCTCGCCGTGGTAGATGTCGCGGTCGGCGACCACCCCGGTGAGGGTGGCGGCGTGGGCGCCGTGTGCGATGAGCAGGGGAAGCAGGAGGTGGGTCATGATCCGCTCCGGAGGCCGAACCTAACCCGGCGGCCCCTCCCGAGCGCGCCGGAGGGGATAAAGCCGAATGGCCCGCTCGAGGTCCGTGCTTCCATGCGCATCACCACCATTGACCCCCGACGCCGTGTCGCCCTGCAGAAGCCCGCTGCTGGCGACGTGCCCCACGTCACCATCGAGCCCAACACCAGCTGCAACATCCGCTGCGAGCGCTGCTACGCCTGCGACGCGCCGATGGTCAAGCCCCTCGAGCAGGTCTGCGCCGAGATCGATCTCGCGGTCTCGAAGCGCACCCTCGACAGCCTCACCCTGCTCGGCGGGGAGCCGACCCTGCACCCGGAGCTGCCGGCGATCATCGCCCATGCCAAGACCCACGGGATCACCGTGATGCTGCTGACCAACGGCGTCCGGCTGCTGGCGGACGACGGGCGGGCGCTGGCGGAGCGGCTGATCGAGGCGGGGCTGGACCGCTTCCTGATCCACATCGATCACGGCCAGGGGCACGTGCACGACGACGTCGACGCTGCGCGGCACCGGCTCGCGGCCATGCTCGAGGAGCTGGGGGTCTGGTTCGGGCTGGCGCTGACCATCTACGCCGGCGGCGAGGCGGAGCTGCCCGGGGTGATGAAGGCCTTCGCGCGCTACCGCTGGTTCGATGGGGTGCTGGTCACCCTGGCCTTCGACCCGGATCGCGCCTGGCTGCCCGAGGTCGAGGACCCCGGCGCGCCCAGCATGGAGGCGCTGCACCGGGCCATCGAGGATCAGCTCGGCATCGGGCCCACCGCCTACCTGCCCTCGAGCCAGCACGACGACGAGGTCTGCTGGCTGATGTACATCTACGCCATCGACGCCGGCAGCGGCCGCTGCTTCGCCCTGTCACCGCGCTTCAACCGCATCTACCGGGCCCTGCACCGCAGGCTGCGGGGGCGCGAGTTCTTCGCAGAGCCACCGGACCCTCGCTGGCTGGATGCCACCATCGACGCCCTGGGCGTGCTGGAGCTGGCGCTGTCGCCCCGCCGGTTCGGGGAGCTCTCCCGCTTCCGCCGCGGTCGGCGCTCGGACCGCAGGTTCCAGTACATCGTGCTGCAGGAGGCTCCTCGTCATGATCCGGTGTCGGGTGAGCTTCAGATCTGCTGGCAGTGTCCCGATGCGGTGATCCGTGACGGGCAGCTGGTGCCCGTGTGCATCGCTGGCAGGCTACACCCCTACGATGGCGGCACCCCCGCCGCGCCCCCGGACGTGGTCCGCGCGACGCTCTCCCACTTGAATCCCCGCTGAGTCCCATGCCCTACGAGTTCCGCAAGGTCTACATCGACCTGATCACCGAGCGCGGCGAGGTCTGCGTGCTCTACCTGTCGTGGGTGAACCTGTTCAACCGCTGGTTCTCCCAGGCCTCGGTTGAGATCTACGAGCCCGGTGGCAAGCGCACCATCATCCACGCCGTGGACACCCCCCCGCTGGTGGACCCCTCGCGGGGGCTGGATCAGCTGCCGGTGGCCCTGACCATCCCCGGCGGAAAGCTCGAGCTCGAGGTGCGGCCGGTGCACGACGCCTGGGAGCCTCAGGTGCCCAGCCCCGTCCCGGAGCTGTCCTGGCGCATCGGCGCGTTGCGGGCGAACAACAGCTTCGTCATCGAGACCGAAGCGGGTCGCAAGACCTACCGCGGCGAAGGCTACCTGGACTTCGTCAGCATCACCAAGGCCACGCGGAAGCTGGGCCTGCGCTCCCTGCGCTGGGGCCGGGTGCACATGTTCGAGCGCTCGCTGGCCTTCACCGCCCTGGAGCTGGCGGACGACCGGCGCTGGTTCGTGGGGGCCACCCGGCTGCACGGCCGGGACGTGCGCAGCTACGGCAACCTCACGTTGAAGCTCGAGGACGGCAGCGGGATGGTCCGCTTCGGGACCGGCGGCCAGATCCTGCGCCTCCGCAAGCCCCAGCTGCTTCACTCCGGCTCCGCCTTCGACCCGGAGCGCGTCCCCAACATGCTGCACCGGCAGGTGTGCAACATCATCGGCGGGCCCCACGAAGAGCGCCGCTGGCTCTGCGAGGCCAAGGTCGAGGCCTCCCACGGCACCGGGCGCGCGCTCCACGAGATCGTCTGGTTCGGCAAGTACGCCAAGCTCGCGGCCAGCGGCAAGCTGAAGGGCTGATCCGTGGACCTCGACGGCCTTAGCCCCGCCCAGCTCGAGGAGCAGCGGGCCGCCCTGCGAGAGCTCGAAGACCAGCTCCAGGCCCTGCTGGCCGACGAGGCCGGCCTGAGCGACACCGTGGAGCTCGATCAGGGCGCCGTGGGCCGCATCTCCCGGGTCGACGCCCTGCAAGCCCAGGCCATGGCCAAGGCCACCCAGCTGCGCATGAAGCAGCGCCTCGCCCGCGTGCGCTCCGCCTTGGAGCGGATCGAAGAGGATCCCGACGAATATGGGATCTGTCCTGCGTGTGGAGACGACATCTCCATCGGCAGGTTGAGGGCCAGGCCGGAGTCGGTGTTCTGTGTGGGGTGTGCGAGCTAGGTCGGTGGACGTTGGACGCGAGAGGTGGGAGGCGAGTCGCCTCCCCCGACTGGCGACCCTCGGCCTTCCTCCTACTCGCGGCGCCGCCGCCCCAGCGACAGCGCGCCCGCCGCGGCCAGCCCCAGCCAGCCAAACAGCATGATCCCGGCGCTGTTGCACCCACCCCGCAGGTAGGCTTCCCAGCAGGTGTCGGGGTAGCCGTCGTGGTTGGCGTCGGTGTAGCCGTCGAGGATCGTGATCTGCATGTTGGCGCTGGTGGTGGAGCGCAGCCACACGAAGGTGTCGAGGTAGGTGTAGTTGCCCTTGCCCTCTTCCGTGAAGTTGCCCCAGGAGCGGGCGTTCACGTTGGGCACGGCCTCCTCGTCGTAGTTGCCGGGGTCCAGGCCGTCCTGACCCGGTGACACCAGGCCGACGTCGCCGTTGGGCATGCCCTGAGCCAGGTCCTGCACCAGGTAGTCGTTCCAGATCATGGGCAGGCCCAGGCGCTGGTCCTGGCCGCCCATCTCGAACATGCGCATGCCCGGGTAGGAGGTCTCCACGTCCGCGGCCACGAAGTGGACCTCGCCCACCGCGACGGTGACGCGGCAGTCGTAGTTGCCCTCGGGGATGGGCTCGCCGGCGTTGTCCAGGCCGTCCCACTCCACCTCGTTGGTGCCGATGATCGTGGGGCCGGTCAGGGCCAGGTCGTCGTTCGAGGTCAGGTCGAAGTTCCCGTCGCCGTTGAGGTCACAGACGATGTGGTAGGTGGCCTCGAGGTTGGCCTCGAAGGTGAACAGGCCGGTGGACTCGGGGTAGCCGGAGGCCAGGCCGCCGCAGATGTTCTCGTTGGCCGTGAACGACAGCTCGCCGGTCGCGGTGGGCTCGGCCACCGAGTAGACCGACTTGGCCGGGGCGTTCAGGTAGATCGGGTACTCGGGCTGGTAGTCCTGGTTGGTCATGTCCACGGAGCGGCCGGCGTCGGCGCCGTCCACGCCCGTGGCGTTGGCAGACATCTGCCACTTGCGACCCGACAGGCCCTCGAACTTGATCTCGATGACCGAGTCGTGGTTGACCGAGCCGCCGGGGACCAGGGCGTAGAAGCTGCCGTCGAAGCCGCCTTCCTCGCCCCAGGTGCCGGTGTCCAGGTCCCACAGGTAGGAGAACAGCCGACCGCCGGGCTGTGTGGCGTACATGACCGTGATGTCCCAGTCGTTCTCCTGGGGGTAGATCAGGTCGATCTGGTAGGCCCCGTTGGTGTCCGCGGGCAGCTCGATCTCCTCGTCGGAGCCGAAGGTGCCCAGCTGGTAGCCCTCGGGGTCGGTGACGCGGATGTTGCCGTAGCCCTCGAAGAGGATCTTCTCGACGTTCGAGTCGAAGATGTCCACGTAGAGCACGGTCTCGGCGGCCACGGGCTGGCCGAGCAGCTCCACGTGGCCTTCGGCGAGGACGGTGGAGGGCAGGGCCCAGAGCAGCAGGGCGCAGGGGAGGGCGGCGAAGGAGGTGGGGGTACGCATGGCCTAGTCCTCCAGGATCACGGTGTCTTGCTCGAGGATGTTGAACTCCACGCGGCGGTTCGCCGCGCGGCCCTCGACCGTGTCGTTGGTGTCGATGGTGCGGGTCTCGCCGTAGCCCTTGGCCTGCAGCCGGGTCGGCTCGACGCCCTTGTTGACCAGGTACTCCACGACCGCGGCGGCGCGGTCCTGGGACAGCTGCTGGTTGGACTCGAGGCTGCCCTGGTTGTCGGTGTGACCGGCGACCTGGACCAGCTTGATCTGGCTGTGGGAGAGGAACGCGTCGGCGACATCGTCGAGCAGCTGGTAGGAGTCGGGCTTGATGATGGCCTTGCCCGTCTCGAAGTGCACCTTCTCGTAGATCTCGATGCGCTGGGCGGTGACGCGGGCCTTGGTCTTCTTGAGGGAGACCACGACCTCTTCGTTCTCGCCCTGGGTCAGGTTCACCTTCTGGCGGTACAGCGCGTACTGGGGCACGTCGATGATGACGACGTGGTCGCCAGCGCCGGCCTGGATGCTGCCGGTGCCCTGGTCGCCCAGGGCCAGCTCGGAGCCCATCTGCGGGGCGCAGACGTCGTGCTCGCTTTTGATCTGGACGATGGCGCCCGGGATGGGCTGGTTGTCCTCGAGGGTGGTCACCTGGAAGCTGATGGTGCCCTCGAGGCTGCGCTGGACCGGGACCACCAGGTCGTTCGCGCCTTCCTTGACGGTGAAGGTGGTGGTGCCACCCAGGCAGCCCTGGGCGACGACCTTGGCGGTCATCTCCACGCCGGGCATCACGTCCTTGACCGTGGCCTGGTCCGGGTCGAGCATCCGCGGGCCGTCGGGGCCGACCAGCGTGACCTCGGACAGCTCTACCGGCTGGTCACCCAGCTCGCCCCAGACGTTGACCTCGGCCATGAAGTCGGGGCAGCCGTCCTCGTCCTTGAAGCCGTTGAAGATCTCGGGATCGTCGTAGCAGGCGTCCTCGTCGTTGGGGATGCCGTCGCCGTCGAGGTCGGGGGGCACCGGGACCTCGATCTTGCCGAAGCCGCCACCCACGAACACCCGCAGCGGCGCGGCGCCCACACCGTCGGTCAGCGCGGTGGCGACGCCCGCGGAGAACATGCCGCCGTGATCGCCGCGCTTGCGGAACGACAGGATGGTCTCCACCGGGAACTCGGTGCCCGCGTTCTGGTTCTTGGCCAGGGGCGGGGTGAGCAGGGCCTCGAAGTTCAGGCCGGTGTTGCTGTTGAACAGGTAGCCCAGCGAGACGGCCGTCAGCAGGGAGTCGGCGCCCTCGATGTTGTAGGCCGTGATGTTCGGCTTGGCCTGGTAGCCCAGGTGGCCGGACAGGGTGAGCTTGTCGAACTCGTAGGTCAGGCCCAGGGCGCCACCGCCGCCCACGCCGGCGTTGCCGAGGTAGGCCTGGTCGTCGCCGGTGGGCAGGTCGACCCAGGGCACCAGGCCCAGGCCCAGGCCGCCGCCGACCTCGTTCGAGGGCCGCACCAGCGCGACCATGCTGGCGATGCGCACGTCGCCGATCCGGGTCCCGAGGGCCTCGCCACCGATGCCCTGTCCGTAGATGTACAGGGGCATGCCCACGTCGAGCCGGACCCGATCATGGAGCGTGACCCCCATCGCCAGGTTGCCGGTGGTCAGGTGGTTCAGCACCGCGTTCATCGTGGTGTCGCCGTTGGGGCCCGAGACGTAGCTCAGGGGCGCCATGGCGTACTCGCCGAGGACGCTGGCGTAGAAGTCCCACTGGTGCATGCGGCCAGGGCGGTACACCGAGTAGGGGTCCCGCGCGTCGCCGTCGAACGCCGCCAGGTGGAAGCCGTGGGCGTCGAAGCCGCTGGTCAGGACCTCCTGGGCGCTGGCTACGGCGGGTGCGCCCAGGGCGCAGGCCACCAGGGCCAGGGGCAGGAGATCGGTTCGTCCTCGTGTGGCTCTCCGCAT
Organism: uncultured Enterobacterales bacterium; assembly: GCA_964481655.1. Taxonomy (GTDB): domain Bacteria; phylum Myxococcota_A; class UBA796; order UBA796; family JAFGLY01; genus CALDOK01. Next base: position 43,939 of record CAYZVO010000041.1, read on the forward strand.
CATCGCTCCTGTGAACCGTCGGGGAGGGTCGCGGGCGCACGGGCCTCGCGCGCGCGGACACTAAGGGGTTCGTCGCGGCGAAAGCCTACCGCGAACCGCGGTGCGATCGGAAGGGCCCCGCGCGGATCGGCGGGCGGGCTCCTGTCGGACGGCTGGGATAGCGGTGGCCTTCAATGCAAAAGCCAACGGCATGACCGCAGCCTCGACCTCCCCCGATGCGCCCGCCACCCTCGTGATGGGGGGGACCGGCTTCCTTGGCTACCACGCCGTGCTCGAGCTGCTCGAGCGGGGCCACAGGGTCACCGTGTTGGCCTTGGATCTCCCCGACGAGGACCTGTTCCCCGACGAGGTCGAGCTCACCCTCGCGGATCTGGGCGCCGTCAGCGACGACGAGCTGCGGGGCCTGCTGGCGGGGCGGGACAACCTGGTGTTCGCCATGGGGGCCGACGACCGGGTGCTGCCGGACGCGCCCGCCTACGACTTCTTCCATCGGGCCAACGTCGTGGCCACCGAGCGGGTGGTGCGCCTGGCGCGCGAGGCGGGTCTGCGGCGCGTCGTGGTCTGCGGCAGCTACTTCGCGTACTTCGAGCGCACCCGTCCCCAGCTCGCGCTGGCCGAGCACCACCCCTACATCCGCGCCCGGCGCGACCAGGCCCGCGCCGCCCTCGAGGCCGGCGGGACCGAGCTGGTCGTGACCGTGCTCGAGCTGCCCTACATCTTCGGCTCCATGCCGGGCCGGAAGCCCCTGTGGGCGCCGCTGGTGGACTACATCGACTCCCCCTGGCCCCTGTTCTACACCGCCGGCGGCACCGCCATGGTCACCGTGCAGCGGGTCGCCGAGGCCATCGCCGGCGGCTGCGAGCGGGACGGCCCGAGCCTCTGCCTGCCGGTGGGCGACGAGTCCGTGCCCTGGACCCGCTTCGTGGAGACCCTCTCGAGGATCGTGGGCCGCCAGCAGCGGGTGGTCGAGGTCCCCGCCTGGATCTGCAAGCTGGGCGCCTGGTTGTTTCTGTGGTTCACTCGGATCAAGGGCAAGGAGCACGGGCTGCACCCGGTGCGCTTCATCGATGTGCAGTGTGGGGAGACCTACATCGATGAGGATGAGCTGCAGGCGGCGAGGGAGATTCTCGGGTTCGGGGCTGGGGGGCTGGAGGAGGCGTGGGAAGAGACGGTGCGGGCGAGTCGTGGTGGGGCGTAGGTCGTGGGTCGTGGGTGGTGGGGGGGGGGGGGGTTGGGGGGGGGGGGTGGGGGGGGGGGCGCGGGGGGGGGGCGGCGACGCGCCGCCCTCGTCCGGCCTCCGACCTCCCCCGACCTACCTCCCCCGGGTGCCAGGAAACCGGCCTCGCGGTGTCCAATGACTGTCCCCCATGCCGGAGCCGCGCGTGATCCCTACCTCCCGCCTTTGCCTCGCCTTGGTGATCACGAGTGCGTTTGCCAGCGCCTGTGAGCTCCGGCTGGGGGACACCGCCGGTTCGCGGGAGGTCGCGGTGGCCTCGTGGGGTGGGGTGGACGACACTGGAGATCCGGGCGGTGAGGGCGTAGACTCGGGGCATGACCAAGCTCCCGACTCCAGCCTGCCTCCTTCTCCCTCTGATCGCCGCCTGCGGTAGCCCTCCCGAGGTGGAGATGCCGGCGCAGCCGCCGGAGCCCTTCGTGAGCGCGGAGGTGATCGAGGCGGCGGCGGCCGCCCCCGCCCCCGCGCCCGCCGCCCCCCCCCCCACCCCCACCCCCCCCCCCGCCCCCACCACCACCCCGGACCCCCG
>CAYZVO010000042.1:0-44330 GCA_964481655.1 uncultured Enterobacterales bacterium
CCCTGCCGCCCCCCGCCAGCATCGCCGCCGACCTGGCGCGCATGGACGCCCTGGCGGAGACCGACAAGGGGCGCAGGACCAAGAAGGCCCGCGTGGGTGGGAGATCCGTGAATACGTGGGCGCTCAGGAGTGAGCTGGTGCGGGGGTAGGGTGGGGTGGGGAGCGGATGCCGCGGGCGCCCGCTGGGAATCCTCTCGGGCCAGCGCTTGAGACTCTACTGCAAGGATGGTACCAACACCATCGAGCGAACGATCTCCCCAAGGTGAGCCCATGACCACCCCCTCCGTCACCCGCGTCGCCCTCTACACCCGCGTCTCCACCGACATGCAGGCCAGCAAGGACGAGGGCTCCCTCGACACGCAGGAAGCCCGCCTTCGTGCCGCCGTCGCCTCCCGCGCTGGCCGCTCCGAGGTCGTGCGGGTCTTCCGCGAAGAGGGCGAGTCGGGCAAGTCCCTGGACCGCCCTGAGCTGCAGGCCATGCTCGCGGGCATCCGCGCAGGCGAGTTCGACCTGCTCATGGTCACCCGCATCGACCGGCTCTCCCGCTCCCTGATGGACTTCCACCAGGTCCACGAGCTGATGCAGCGCCAGGGGGTGCAGTTCTGGTCGCTCAACGAGAGCTTCGACACCAGCACGGCGGTGGGCCGCGCCATGCTCAAGCTGGTGCTGGTGTTCGCCGAGTTGGAGCGGGAACAGACCGCCGAGCGCACCCGGCACGCCCTGGAGGCCCGGGCGCAGCGGGGGCTGTGGAACGGCGGGCACCCGCCCCTGGGCTACGACACAGTGGGCAGCGGGCACATCGAGGTCAACGAGGCCGAGGCCGAGCTGGTGCGGCTGGTGTTCGCCAAGTACCTGGAGCTGCGCTCCACCAACAAGCTGGCTCGCTGGCTCAACGACCAGGGCCACCGGCAGAAGCGCTACGAGTCGCGCAGGCGAGGACAGACCGGAGGCAAGCCCTTCACGGTCGCTGTGGTGCGCGGGATGCTCAAGAACCGCCTGTACCTCGGGGAGATCACCCACAAGGGTCAGGTCTACGAGGGCCAGCACCCGGCGATCATCGACATGGACACCTTCGACCGCGCCAAGGAGGTCATGGCGTCGAACACCAAGCGCCGCAGCGGGCCGCCCCTGCGGAGCCAGTACGACTACCTGCTCACCGGCATCGTGCGCTGCGCCTGCGGCTACGCCCTGACCACCTCGGCGGGCAACGGCCGGGGCGGGCGCTACCACTACTACCGCTGCGTGGGCACCGGGAAGAAGGGCCGCCACAAGTGCGCGGTCAAGCAGGTCCGCGCCGAGAAGGTGGACCAGGCCGTGCTCGACATCGTGCGCGAGGCGGCCAGGGAGCCCCACCTGCTGGCCGAGGCGGTGGAGGAAGCCAACCGCATGGCCCGCGAGCAGGTCACGCCCCTGCAGCAGCGCGTGGCCAGCCTGCGGCTGGAGCTGGGCGAGGCCGAGGAACTGGCCAGCCAGACGCTCACGCGCATCCTGTCGGCAGGCGTAGGTGCCAGCGCCACCGCCAAGCGCGTGCTCGCTGAGGCCGAGACCCGCGCCGAGCAGCTCCGTGAGGCCCTGGCGCGCACCGAGGGTGAGCTGGCCACCCGTGAGACCGAGCAGCTCGACCTCGAGGTGATGGTCAACGCCATCCGCTCCTTCGACACCGCCTTCGAGCACCTGACCCTGGCCGAGAAGCGCGAGTTCCTGCAGCTCATGGTCAAGCAGGTCGAGGTCCACAAGGATCGGGTGATCGTGGACCTGTACGAAGGGCGGCAGGCGACCCGCTTCCTGGCGCAGCAGCGTCGTGGCGTTCCCGGTGTTCCCAAGGCCGTTCCCGGTCAGGAGGGGCAGGGGGAACAGGGCTCCCAGACGAACGAAACCCCGACTGTTGAGCCGGGGTTCGTTGAGAGGTCTGAATGGCTCCCGCTGCTGGACTTGAACCAGCGACACCCGGATTAACAGTCCGGTGCTCTAACCAACTGAGCTAAGCGGGAATGCTGTCAACGTCGCGGGAACTGGTGCTCCCAGCGAGCGCCGCGGTTCTATCGCCGCGGCTGGCGGGCGTCAAGAGAACAACCAAGGCTCCCGAGTTCGCCTATGTGCGGGGGAACCGACCGGTGGCTGGAGTATGCGGGTTGCAAGCGACCGGTTGACCCGGCTTTGGAGGCTCGGGTGGAGGTGGGGCGGGGGAAAACCGACCTTCCACCGTGGCGGCGCTGCGGGTTGAGCTGCTGATCGGGGTGTGGTGGACGCTTGCAGGGGACATAGATCGGGGAGTGGTCGGTTCCGGGCGGCATAGCCGGGGAGGGGCGGTGATGTGCGGTCCTGGCGTGGGGCTGTTGACGGGCGCGTGACAACTCGGGACAAGAAACCGGGGGGTGGTGGCGAAAACGCCCGGGGGGCGCGGCCGATGGGCTTGTCAGCCGAAGGAAGCGCCCATGACCCTCGCCCTGATTGCCGCCCTGCTCGCCGCACCGACCAGCGACGCCTACACCATGATGGCCAACGACCACGGCGCGACGCTGTACTGGCGGCAGATGCCCATCAAGTTCGCCATCAACCCGGCGAACGACAGCGGGCTGAGCGAGGACGAGATCGAGGACGCCATCCTCAACGCGGTGGAGTCCTGGGAAACGGTGGGCGCCGCCATCGAGTTCGAGTACCTGGGCTTCACGGACTCCGAGGACATGGGCTACGACCAGGTCAACGTCATCTACTTCGACCGGGACTGGGAGCAGGGCGACTCGAAGGCCGCCATGGCCTACAACTGGACCACCGAGGACGGCGCCATCGTCGCCTTCGACATCGGCCTGAACGACGAGAACTACCTCTGGACCACCGACGAGATGGCGCCGGACATGGACCTCGAGAACGTGATGGCCCACGAGCTGGGGCACGTGCTCGGCCTGGGGCACTCGGACATCGACGACCTGGCCACCATGTGGGAGAACACCAGCTCCGGTGAGCTGCTCAAGCGCGATCTGCGCCCCGACGACGAGAACGGCCTGCTGGCCAACTACGGCGCCGACGTGCCCATGGGCATGGCCTGCAGCTCCTCGGGCAGCGGCAACAGCAGCGCCCTGGGCTGGCTGGTGGGCGCCATCGCCGCGGGCCTCTGCCTCCGCCGCCGTCGCGACGTGTAGCCGCGGCAGACCGGAGCCGGACTATTCCTCGTCGCCCTGTCGCCACGCGGCGGTGACGGCCTTGCGGTCGCCGGGGCGGGCGCGCTCGAGGCCGCCGCGGCGCAGGCGCTTGCCGACGATGGTGCGCTGGCGGGCCTTGTAGAGGGTGTGGGCGTTCTCGCCCTGCTCGTTGGAGGCGGCGGTGGCGGCGTCGAGGATCTGGAACTCGACCATCACGTAGACCACCCGGCCCAGCAGCAGGTGCTGCACGGGGTCGCGATCCTCGAGGAACGAGTCGATCCGCACCGGGAAGTCCACGATGAAGTTGATCATCCGGTAGGTGGAGCCCGAGAAGGGGTTGGGCTCCTGCACCAGGGGCTCGGAGTCGGGCAGGGGGAACTGCAGGCCGGTGAGCAGGTGGTGGGCCTCGGGGCGGTCGCCGAGCATGTCCAGGAAGGACCGCAGGTTGTTGTGGCTCTGGCCCGGGATGACGTAGTTGAAGGGGAAGACGTGGCGGGTCAGCCAGATCACCGCCGGCAGGATCTGGTCCGGGGTCTCGGTGATGATCCGGAAGCGCAGCTTGTCGAAGATGGTGGTGGCGTGGGACTCGGTCTTGACCAGCAGCTTGGTGATGACCGACGAGCGGGTCTTGCGGCTGCCGTAGAAGGCCAGCAGCGGGAAGCCCTGCTGACGCATGGAGTCGGCCAGCTCGACGATGCGGCGCTCGGCCAGCTCGATGAGGTGGGCCTCGCTCACGGAGGTCTGGAACTTGAGATCCGCGGCCTCCATGTGGTTGATCACGTGCATCAGCTTGAGGATGGCGCAGGCGAGGATCTGCTTGCGGCGGAAGCCCTTGGTGTTGCTGGCGATGAGGAACACATCGCGCACGTCCGAGGGGTCCCTCAGCTCGGCGGGGAACGCGAGCTTGTGGTTCTCCTCGAGGTAGTTGACGGCCTCGTTGAAGAGGAAGCGCAGCCGCTCGCGATCGATGGGGTCGCGCGTGTCGAGCATGTGCAGCGCGAGGTAGTTGTCGACCTTGGCGTAGGTGTCGAGCTCGAGCTTGTGCCAGTCGATGATGGAGTCGCCCTGGAGCACCAGGCGAGCGGCGTCGAGATCCTGCAGATCGATGTCCATCCGCTCGATGGCGGATCGGGTGGAGCAGTCGAGGGTCAGGATGTCAGGGCTCAAGGGGAGGGACCTTTGGACTCGAAGTGGAGAGACCCCGCCGAGTCGATCCAGGCAGTTGTCAGGTCTTGCCCGGGCTTCCGCCCGTAGTTACCTCGGCAGCGCCATGCAAGCTCAACTTAGCGTCCTCGCCACCGTTCGCCGCTCCCTCGGGGTGCTGGTGAGCAGGTTCGGCCTCTTCCTGGTCCTCGCCCTGCTCCTGGGCGTGCCCGGCACCGCGCTCACCGACTGGCTCACGGAGTTGTTCCTGCAGCTCAACAAGGATGTGCTGGCCGCCAATGGCGTGCTCATCGACAAGCAGATCGCCGCGATCCTGTGCATGGGCGTGGCCGACATCGTGGCCCTGCCGTGGGATCTTGTCGTCAAGACCATCGCGGTGGGGGCCGTCATCCGCGCCTTCCTGCAGATCAGCCAGGGCAAGGACGCGACGCTGAACGACTCGTTCAGCTACTCCCTGAGCGCCTTCCCCCGCCTGTTCAAGCACTTCGCGCTGGCCCAGCTGATCATCTTCATCGGCTCGCTGGTCTACATCCCGGGCATCCTCTACGGGCTGTTCTACGCCTTCGTGGCGCCGGTGGTGCTGCTGGACCCGGGGGTCAAGAAGGTGCTGCGCCGCTCCACCCGGCTCACCCGTGGACGCAGGGGACGGATCTTCCGCATCTACCTGCTGTTCTTCCCCTTCTGGGGCACCCTGGCCTTGATCGGACCGCTGGTGCTGCCGAACCAGCACTTCCTGATCGGCTACGCCGCGTGGACCCTGAACGCCCTGGTCTGGTTCGTCATCGTGATGGCGGTGTTGCAGCTCTACATCGAGCGCATGGACCAGCTCCAGGCCCTCATCGACCAGCGCAAGGCCGACGGCGACGCCCCCGCGTCCCTCTAGCCGCAGCCCCCCGCTCCCATGACTCGTCCCCGCAGCGAGCTGTTCGCCCGCGCGCCCGCCCTGCTGCGGGAGCACGGCCGCGTCGCCGGCCTGCCCGCCGGGGCCGCGGGTTGGCTGCTGTCCCGGGCTCTGGTGGCCCCAGCCTGGGTCGTCCTGGCCGATCCGGATCAGCTCGAGCGCTTCGTGCGGGTGCTGCGCTTCCACGCCCCGGCCGGCGTGCGGGTGCTGCCGTTCCCTGGCGATGATCTGCCCCCCTACAGCGGCGTGGCGCCTCACCCCCGGCGGGTGGCCCAGCGCCTGACGGTGCTCGACGCCATGGCCCGCGGTGAGAGGGTGCTGGCGGTGGCCCCGGTGGAGGCCCTGGCGGTGCAGGTGATGGATCCGTCCATCCTCGGGGGTGCCACCATCGCCCTCGCGCCCGGTCTCTGCATCGAGCGTGAGACCCTGCGCGGTCGCCTGGACCTGCTCGGCTACCAGGTGGCGGTGATGGTGGAGGACCCCGGCACCTTCGCGGTGCGCGGCTCGGTGGTGGACCTGTGGCCGGCAGGGGCGAGCCAGCCGGTGCGCCTCGACTTCTTCGACGACGAGCTCGAGCGCCTGCACCACTTCGATCCCGAGTCCCAGCGCACCGGCGACGCCCTGCGCAGCCTGCGGGTCCTGCCCACCCGGGAGCTGGTCCCGGACCGGGAGGCCATCCAGCGCCTCGCCGTGAGCACCCGCGCCGCCTCCACCCAGGACCGGGACGCCGCGGCGCTGCGGCGCCGGGCCATGGAGACCCTGCGCAACCACCTGAGCTTCGCGGGCATCGAGGACTGGCTGCCGGCGCTGCATCCGGTCTGCTCACCCCTCGAGCACGGAGCAAGCGCCGAGCTGGCCGTGCTCGATCCCGACGCCGTGGCCCTGGCGCTGCGGGCCTGGCTCAAGAAAGCCCACCAGCGCTACCACGAGCTCGCCTCGGACGAACGCCCCCTGGTGGGCCCGGGTGAACGCTTCGCCGACGAGGCCGGGCTGCTGGCGCGCCTGCGCGACGGCTACGCCCTGCTGCCGGTGGCCATCGACGAGGGCGACGGCGCCGAGACGCCCACCCTCGATGTGGTGGGCAACAAGGATCTGGTCATCAGCAAGGGTGCCCTGGAGCCCCTGGTCGAGCGCCTCCAGGGCTGGCTCGACGACGGCTGGCGGGTGGGCCTGACGGCCACAGGCAGCGCCGGGGCCGAGCGGCTGCGCGCGCTGCTACACCCCTACGGCCTCATCCCCGATGACGCGCCCTCGCGGGAGCTCGACGGCCTGCGCCCCGGCGCCATCTCCCTGCTGCTGGGCGACCTGCCCCAGGGCTTCCGGGCCCCCGGGGATCAGCTCGCCCTGCTGTCCGGGGACGAGGTGCTGGGCAAGCGCAGCGCGGCGCCCGGCCGACGCAAGCACCACGCGTTCCGCAAGGGACAGGCGGTGGGCCTGGGCAAGATCAGGGAAGGGGACCTGGTCGTGCACGCCTGGAACGGCATCGGGCGCTTCCTCGGGATGCGCCGGGTGGACCTGGGCTCGGGCGACACCGACTTCCTGCTGCTCGAGTATCGCGGCGGCGACAAGCTCTACGTGCCCATCCACAAGCTGGACATGCTCTCCCGCTACCGGCCCGCGTCGGACGGCAAGGATCCCCGGCTGGACAAGCTCGGGGGCTCGAGCTGGCAGGGCCGGCGCCGCAAGGTGCGGGACGCGATGCTGCGCACCGCCCACGAGCTGCTGAAGATCTACGCCCAGCGCAAGGTGGTCACCCGCCCCGCCTACGACGCCCAGGCCAGCTGGCTGCCCCGCTTCGACGCCTCGTTCCCCTACGAGGAGACCGTCGATCAGGTGCAGGCCATCGGGGATGTCGCCGGCGATCTGTCCGCGCCCGAGCCCATGGACCGGCTGCTGGTGGGCGACGTGGGCTTCGGCAAGACCGAGGTCGCCATGCGCGCCGCGGCGCGGGTCATCGCCGCGGGCAAGCAGGTGGCGGTGCTCTGCCCCACCACCGTGCTGGCCTATCAGCACCACGAGACCTGGCAGGAGCGCTTCGAGGGTTTCCCGGTGCGCATGGCGATGCTGTCGCGCTTCTCGAGCACCAAGGCCGCTCGGGGCGTCGCCGAGGACCTGAAGCTGGGCCGGATCGACCTGGTCATCGGCACCACCAAGCTGCTGGGCCGGAGCGTGGGCTTCGCGGACCTGGGGCTGATGGTCATCGACGAGGAGCACCGCTTCGGCGTGCGCCAGAAGGAGCGCATCAAGCGCCTGCGCACCGAGGTGGACGTGCTCTCGCTCTCCGCCACCCCCATCCCCCGCACCTTGAGCATGGCCCTGTCGGGCGTGCGCAAGTTCTCCACCATCGCCACCCCGCCAGCGGAGCGCCTGGCCGTGCGCACCCGCATCGCCCGCTTCGACGAGGACGTCATCCGCCAGGAGATCCTCAAGGAGCTGGGCCGGGGCGGTCAGGTCTTCTTCGTGCACGACCGGGTGCGCTCCATCGGCGCCATCGCCCGCCAGGTGCAGGCCCTGGTCCCCGAGGCCCGCATCGAGATCACCCACGGACAGCTGCCCCCGGCCGAGCTCGAGGCGGGGCTGGTGCGCTTCGTGCGCAAGCAGGCCGAGGTGCTGGTCACCACCAGCATCATCGAGAGCGGGGTGGACCTGCCCAACGTCAACTGCGTGATCATCAACCGCTCGGACAACTTCGGGCTCGCGCAGCTGTACCAGATCCGGGGCCGGGTCGGCCGCTCCTGGCGCCGCGGGCGCTGCGTGCTGCTGGTGCCCGCCGACGTGGGCCTGTCCCGCAAGGCCACCCGCCGCCTGAGGGTGCTGCTCGAGCACCAGGACCTGGGCTCGGGCTTCCAGGTGGCCAGCGCGGACCTCGAGCACCGGGGCGCGGGCACGCTGCTGGGGGACAACCAGCACGGCCACGTGGACGCGGTGGGCTTCGACACCTACGTCGAGCTGCTCGAGGAGGTCCTGGCCGAGGCCCGGGGCGACCTGCACCGCAAGCGCCTGGATCCCGAGGTCGAGGTGCCGGTGCCAGCCTTCATCCCGGAAGACCTCGTGCCCGGCGTCGAGGATCGCCTCACCGAGTACCGCTACCTCTCCGGCGCCGAGACCCCGGGGCAGCTGCGATCCCTGCTGGACGGGATGGAGGATCGCTACGGCGAGCTGCCCGTGGAGCTGCTCAACCTGGGCTGGCTGCTCGAGACCCGCCTGCGCTGCCGCGAGCTGGGCATCGCCCGGGTCAGCTGGCTGAAGATCCGGGTGACCCTGCAGATCGACGAGAGCTCGGCCATCGACCCCAAGCGCCTCACCGCGCTGATGTTGCGCCTGCCCAACCGCTTCACCATGAGCGACGACCACACCCTGCAGGTGCGCTTCAGCGCCGAAGAGGCCGAGTACCCCTTCCGCTTCCTGCACTGGCTCCTGACGATGCTGCAGGAGGAGACCGTGGTCGAGGGCTAGGCCTTCTCCACCGCCGTCGCCCAGCCCTTCCGCAGCACCGCGACGGCCTCGGGGGACATGCTGCGGTCGAAGCGGGCGTCCTCGGTCCAGGCGCTGCCGACCTCGGCAGGGCTGGACCACACGCCGGTGGCCAGGCCCGCCAGGAAGGCGGAGCCCAGCGCGGTGGTCTCGAGGACCGTGGGCCGCACGCAGGTGGCGCCCAGCAGGTCGGCCTGAAGCTGCATGAGCAGGTCGTTGCGGGCGGCGCCGCCGTCGACCCGCAGCTCGGCCAGGGGCTCGCCCAGGTCGCCCACCATGGCCTCGAGGATGTCCGCCACCTGCTGGGCGATGCCCTCGAGGGCGGCGCGGGCGATGTGGGCCCGGCTGGTGCCCCGGGTGAGCCCGGTGAGGATGCCGCGGGCCTCGGGCCGCCAGTGCGGGGCCCCCAGGCCCACCAGCGCCGGCACGAACACCACGCCGCCGGCGTCGGACACCGAGGCCGCCAGGGCCTCGATCTCGGCCGCGGAGGAGAAGAACCCCAGCTGGTCCCGCAGCCACTGCACCGCCGCGCCGGCGATGAAGGCGGAGCCCTCGAGGGCGTAGGTGGTCTGCCCGCCCAGGGACCAGGCCACGGTGGTGAGCATCCCCGCGTCCGAGAGCACGGCCTTGTCGCCCGTGTTCAGCAGCACGAAGGCGCCGGTGCCGTAGGTGGACTTGGCCATGCCGGCCTCGAAGCAGGCCTGGCCGAACAGCGCGCCCTGCTGGTCGCCGATCATGCCAGCCACAGGGATGCCGTCGGGCAGGAAGCCCACGCCGCGGGTGTGGCCGTAGACCTCGCTGCTGGCGCCCACCCGGGGCAGCGCGGCCCGGGGGACCCGCAGCAGATCGCACAGCTCGTCGCTCCAGTCGAGCTGGTGCAGGTCGTACAGCAAGGTGCGCGACGCGTTGGACGGGTCGGTGACGTGGGCGCCCGTGAGGCGGTGACACAGGTAGGTGTCGATGGTGCCGAAGCACAGCTCGCCCCGCTCGGCGCGGGCCCGGGCGCCGTCGACGTGGTCGAGCAGCCAGGCGGCCTTGGTGCCGCTGAAGTACGGGTCGAGGACCAAGCCGGTGCGCTCGTGCACCCAGGGCTCGCGGCCGGCTTCCTTCAGCTCCACGCAGCGATCGGTGGTCCGGCGGTCCTGCCAGACCAGGGCGCGGTGGATGGGCTGTCCCGTGGCCCGGTCCCAGAACAGGCTGGTCTCCCGCTGGTTGGTGATGCCCACACCGGCGATGGCGCTCGCCTCGAGCCCGGCCTTGGCCAGCGCCCCCTGCACCGCCGCGCCCACCGAGGTCCAGATCTCGTCGGCGTCGTGCTCGACCCAGCCGGGGCGGGGGAAGTGGTTTGGGAACTCGACGTTGTGCGTGGCCAGCACCCGCAGCTGCTGATCGAGCAGCAGGGCCGTGGAGCCGGTGGTGCCCTGATCGATGGCCAGGAGGACGTCGGAACGCAGCTGGGTGGTCATGGACTCTCCGCGTGGTGGGAAGGGGGATCTCACCCCACCACACCCCCCTTGTCAATCGACAACGGCCCGCGCGCCCTGCGCTTTCTCATGCCGATGCGCGCTCCCCCTTGAAGGTTCGCCACCTCCGAAGTACCTTGCACCCCGCAGGTGACGGACATCCCGCCGACACAGGAGACCCCCATGCGCCTTGCCAGCCTCAGCATCCTCGCCCTGGCCATCACCGGCTGCGAGCCCGACTACCAGTACCAGGGCTACGACATGCCCGATCACTTCCCCCTCGACGGCACCAAGCTCGAGTGGGAGTACGCCAGCTCCGACACCAGCATCACCACCGAGCTGCTGGTCGAGAAGGTCGGCACCGCCATCGTGGATGACGTCGAGGTGGTCACCCTGGAGCACTGGCTCATCGGCGAGGACGACACGGAAGACCTGGCCTACACGGTCGAGTGGGCCTCCGACTCCGTCGAAGGCGTGCTGATCTACGGCTACACGGACCACAGCGACGGGACCGAGGTCGACTTCTCGCCCCCCATCGTCTTCGCGGAAGGCCACGGCATCCCCGGTGACCAGATCGTCACCCAGACCGGCGGCTTCACCTGGACCGCGACCTTCGAGCGGGTCGAAGGCTGCGAGACCTACTGGGTGCCCGGCTGGGCCGATGAGACCTGCCTGGTGGTCAGCCTGGACGACGGCGACGACACCCCGGTCACCAACAGCATCATCGTCGGCGAGTACTGGCTGGTGCTCCGCTACGGCTCCGCCTGGCTCGAGCTCGACGCCTACGACGCTCTCTGGAGCCTCTCGAACCACGACTGGGAGCAGTGAGCCTGCGCCCCTCGGCGTTCGCCGCGCTGCTGGTCCTCACGGCCTGCACGCGGGAGACCTACCGCAACGCCGACCTCCAGCTCGACATCCTGGCCCCGCAGCCAGCCTTCGCCGACCGCGTCCGCGTCTGCGTCGAGGGCGTGCGCACGCGCACCGTGGGCGCCGGCGACGGCCGCTACGCGGTGCCGGGCCTGCCCTCCGGTGTGCCCGCCGAGATCACCGTGCAGGTGCTGGTCGAGGCCGACGCCGGGGAGATGGACGACACGGGCACCGAGGCGCTCATCGCCGTGGCCAGCACCGGCCGGGTTAGCCTGACTGAGCAGGACCCCTGGCTCGAGGTCGAGCTCGAGCACTTCGCCCACAGCGACACCGAGGCCCAGGCCTGCGACAGCTGCCCCGAGCCATGCAGGACCACCACCACCGCGACCCCCGAGGACGACGACTCATGGCTGCTCGCCACGCGCTTCCTGGACTGACCCTCGCCGCCGCGGCGCTCCTCGTCGCGTGTGGTGATCCCATCGAGCCCGAGCTGCGGGACACAGGCTTCCGCGTGGTGGCCGTGGTGCCGCTGGACGACGACGAGTACGCCATCGAGAGCGTCAACCCGGAGCTGCGCGTCACCGCCTACGCCGACCCCACCTCGTGCACCCCCGAGACCGTGCGGCTGGTGGCGGTGGGCGAGGGGAACTCGGTGGTCCGCGAGGTCGCCTACGAGCTGACCTTCCCGGACAACGGGCGCAAGATCCGCATGGAGCCCGAGCACGCCCTGGCCAACGGCTACTGGTACATGGTCACCGTGCGATCCGGCATCTGGGGCTGCACCGACACCAACGGCCGTATGATCGCGCCCTTCGCCTCGCGCTTCTTCGTCCCTTAGGGCCTTGTACCTCGACAAAGGCGTGGCGAACCGCCTCGGTTCCCGCTACCATGCGCCCGCTGCCGGAGGAAGCCATGAGCCGTCCTGTGATCCTGCTGCTGAGCGTGCTCCCCGCGACCGTCCTGCTGCTCGGGTGCCCCCCCGAGGAGAAGGTGGACACGGGTCCCGACACGGAAGATCCGTATGTCTACAAGGAGACCGGTGAGGTCGAGGAGACCGAGCCTCCCGAAGAGACCGCGGACACCACGCCGATCATCGAGACCGAGCCTCCCGTGGAGACCGGCGACACCGGCGAGCCGGTGGACCCCACCATCGCGGGTCTGCAGCTGTACCCCGACGCCATGGCCGTCTTCCCCGGCGCCAGCTTCGAGCTGCGCCTGGTCGAGGTCGATGATGAGGGCGTGCGCTCCGACGTGCCCCTGGACAAGGTCGAGCTGTGGAGCGACGACGAAGCCGTGGCCGTCTACGACCCCAAGACCGGCCTGGCCACCGCTCTGGCCGAAGGCAGCACCGCCCTGTGGGCCTCCTGGGGCGGCCTGGACGCCAGCGTCAACCTCGAGGTCATCGCCCCCGGCACCGCCGAGATCACCATCGTGGACGCCGCCACGGGCCTCGCTGTGGAGACCCCCTTCGGCTCCACGGCCAGCTCCGGCCGCATCGAGGGCGACAAGGCCGGACTGGTCGCGATCCCCGTCGAGGACGCCGGCCCCGTCACCCTCAACGCCTGGTCCCGGGACCACGTGCCCGCCACCATCGTGGGCACCGTCAACCGACGCATCGTGGTGCCCGTGCGCTCCTTCGACAGCGCCGAGTCCGACGGGGTCTCCGTGTCTGGCGCCGTGGACTTCGAGGCGGTGCCCGAGGGCGCCTTCACCGACGTGATGTGCGGCCTCGCCGCCGCCACCGTGCCGGTGCACCCGCTGGCCTTCGAGCTCGAAGACCTGGTGGCGGAAGACCGCATCGTCAACATCTGGGGCATCGACGTCGCCCTGCCCGGCAACCTCTTCGTCGCGACCTATGTCGAGACCTGGCAGGGCTTCGCCGCCGCCGGTGACTTCGGCGTCTGGTCCATGGCCGGCTCCGTGCCCATCGAGGACATCACCGCCGGCATGAACGGCGACGCCGCCGCCATCGATCTGCTGGTGGACAACGTCGCCGCCTTCGTGCACGGCTGGACCCCCGGCTGGACCGGGGCCGACGGCGACGAGGTGGACATCCCGGTGGCCCCGGAGACCGCCTTCACGGAGCCGGTGCTCGTCGAGGTGCCCGCCCTGTCCCTGGGCTTCTCGGGCGACGAGGAAGCCCTCGTGCTCATCACCGACGAAGCCGACGACGGCAGCCACGCGGTGGTCGGCCTCGGCCAGGGCATCGGGGTCGTGGACGCCCTGCGGGTCCCCGAAGGCATCATCGGCAAGGGCGGGGAGACCTGGGCCCTGGCCATGGCGCAGGTCGACGGCCTGGGCTCCGGCTACGGCATGGCCCTCTCGGCGGCTCCCGTGGAGCTGGGGGCGGCCGAGCTTCACGACTTCCAGATCGTCCCCACCCTGGACGCCTTCTCCGGCCACACCCGTGAGTACAGCTTCGAGACCGACACCCGGGCCGAGCTGGTCCGTGTCGTCTTCGAGGGCGGCAACGGCGAGCTGTGGGACCTCTACTTCCCCTCGGGCCTGCAGACCGGCATGCTCGAGCGTCCTCAGGGCTACTCCATCTCCTGGGGTCAGACCCAGTGGACGCTGACCTCCATCGAGCTGTCCGAGGACACCTTCGAGGGTCTGCTGGGCCGCGGCGCCCTGACCGACGAGGAGCTCGCCCCGTCGGCGCTGACGGTCGGCCGCATGGGGATGGCCTTCGGCGGCTGAGCCGGAGCGGGCGTGCCCCCGCCCCGGCAATCCGGGGCGGCGAGCCGGCCTACTGGGAGAGGATGACGAACTCGACGCGGCGGTTCGCCGCCCGGCCTTCGTCCGTGCCGTTGTCTTCGACGGGGCGGGTGGGGCCGTAGCCCTTGGCCACCAGGCGGTTCGGGTCGACGCTGCCCTTCTTGACCAGGTGCATCATCACGGCCTCGGCGCGGGCCTGCGAGAGCTTCATGTTCGACTCTTCGCTGCCGGTGTTGTCCGTGTGGCCGGCGACCTCGACGAGCTTGATGTCGGGGTTGTCGTTGAGCACGGCGGCGATCTCGTCGAGCAGGGTGAACGAGTCGCTCCGGATCTTGGCCTTGCCGGTCTGGAAGTGGATCTTGTCGAGGATCTCGATCTTGTGCAGGGTCACCACGACGCGCTTGGGGCAGCCGTCGGAGCGGGCGGGATCGACCCGCGGATCGGCGGGCTCGTCGGGGCAGGCGTCCCGCTTGTCGGGGATGCGGTCCCTGTCGGAGTCCGGGCAGCCGCGGGTGGTGGCGGGGCCGGGCTCGTCCACGCAGTTGTCCAGGGAGTCGAGCACACCGTCGCCGTCGGCATCGGGGCAGCCGCGGGTGGCGATGGTGCCGGCCTCCTTGGGGCACTCGTCTTCGGTGTCGAGCACGCGGTCACCGTCGTTGTCCGGATCGGGGCAACCGTCCATGTCCTTGAAGGTGTCCATGTCCTCGGCCTGCCGCGGGCACTGGTCGCGCTCGTCGGGGATGCCGTCCTGGTCGTTGTCCAGGTCGGGGCAGCCGTCGTCGTCCTCGAAGCCGTCGGTGTCTTCGGCCTCGAGGGGGCAGGCGTCGGCTTCGTCGAGGATGCCGTCAGCGTCCTGGTCGTAGACCGGCGGGACGCCCTTGGTGTGGTAGCCGAGGTTCAGGAACAGGCGCAGATCCGGGGCGCCCACGCCGGCCACGATGCCGGTGCCGACGCCGCCGGTGACCACCAGGCCTTCGTCCGCGGCGTACTGGGCGTAGAGGTGGCCCTCGGTGGGGTTCTTGTTGAACGGCCCCAGGCCGCCGGCCAGGGTCAGGACAGAGGTGAGCTCGGTGCCGACGAGCAGGTCGTCGCTGATGCCGTAGGTCAACCCGAGGCCGGGGGTGAAGCCGGAGCCGAGGGAGATGTCGCCGAGCTCTTCGGCCTTGGTGAGCGCGAGGCCGAGGTTGGCGGTCCAGCCCAGGGAGCCAGCCTTGCCGGCCGCGACACCGCTGACGTCGAGCTGGGTGCCGGCCGCGCCGGTGTACTCACCGCCGGTGGGGAGGCGCAGGCCCGCGTGGGCGGCGAAGCCCGGGGCGCCCCCTTCGATGGCGCGGATGGGGACCAGGGCGCCCAGCTCGAGGTCGCCGACGGCGAAGCCGGACCAGCCGGCTTCGGGCGCGCCCGCGTAGGGGTACAGGGGCATGGCCAGATCGAGGCGGACCTTGCCGGCGATGTTGTAGCCGCCGGCGATGCGGGCGCCGAAGAGCGAGTGGACCAGGGGCTCCTCGCTGCCGTCACCGTACTGCATCACGATGGGGTCGTCGGCCCAGGACAGGCCCATCCCGGCGTACATGGCGCGCTCGAAGCCCATGCCGGGGTGGTGCAGCTGCAGGGTGCCCTGACCGTCGAAGGAGGACCCGCTGACCTCGAAGGTGTCGGCGTCCACCGCGAGGGCGGTCGGAGCGTGGAGGAACAGCAGGCCGGTGAGAGCTGCGTACAAGGGCTTCATGAACGCCTCCTGGAGAGGGGAGACTGCCACAAAAGGGGCCAACTGGGCAAGACAGGCGACCGCCGTGCCCGACAGGCGGGATATGATGGCCTGGTCCTGCCAAGGAGTCCGTTTTGAGCGAGATCGAGCGAGATCAGGGTCCGATCGCGGAACCCGAGCCCCCAGCCCCGGCACATCAGCGCTGGATGATCGGTGCCGTCGTCGCGGCGTTGCTCGGCCTGCTGCTCTACCTTGCCATCCAATACACCGGACCCTCCGCCGTGAGCGACGAGAGCCTGGAGGCCGACGCGGTGGCGGCGGCCGAGGATGGTCGTGGGCTCGAGGCGGCCGAGCGCTACGCCGAGCTGGCCTCGAGGGCCATGGACAACCGGGAGCGGGCGTCGTGGATGCTCGAGCAGGCCACCGCCCTCGAGGCCGCCGAGGCCCCGGACCAGGCCGCCGTGGTGCTGGCTGACGCCAGCCAGCTGGATGTCGGCGACGAGGACCTGAGCAACCGCATCCGCCTCCGCCTGGCGGACCTGCTCGTCGAGGCCGAGGACTACGCCGGCGCCAGCGCCGTCTACAACGGCATGCTCGACGACAGCTCCACCACCCCCGAGTACACCGCCACGGCGCTGCTGGGCCTGCTGGACACCTCCCAGGCTGCCGGAGAGCCCGATGTGGGCTGGGACCGGATCACCGCCGCGCTCGAGCGCTACCCGGACAACCCCGAGGTCGCCCTGGCTTTGGCCCGCAACATGGCCGAGGTCCTGCTGGCGCGGGACCGTGGCACCGAAGCGATGGCCGTCCTCGAGCTGCTGCCTGGCCAGGACTGGGAGCCCCTCGAGCAGTCCAGCTGGTTGCTCACCCGGGCCCGGGTGCACGACGACCTGGGCGAGCTCGACGCCGCACTGGCACTCTACGACGAGGCCCTGGCGGTGGTGGGTGATCAGGGCGACGAGGCCCTGCTGGTGCGCTTCGAGGTCGCCGCGCTGCGCGCCCGACGGGGTGATCTCGACCAGGCGCTGCTCATGCTCCAGGAGTTGGACCAGGCCGGCCTCACCGGCGAGCTGCAGGGACTCACCAAGCTGCAGCTGGCCGATGTGCTGCGCCAGCTCGACCAGCGTGACGCCGCCGAGGCGCTGTACCGCGAGGTCATCGACGGCTGGCCCGAGCTCGAGGACGCGGTGTCCAGGGCTCGCGAAGGGCTCGGTGCGCTGCTGCTGGACGCGGCGGACGGCGGCGAGGCCGCCGAGAGCCTGTTCGTGGCCCTCGAGGCGGGCGGAGATGACGCCGACGCCGCGGTGGACGTGCTGCTGGGCGTGGCCAATGGGCAGCTGGCCCTGGGCGAGGCCGAGACCGCCCTGTCGAGCTTCGAGCGCATCCGCAGCGCCCTGGCCGATGACAGCCCCCACGTGATCGCGGCGGATCAAGGGCGCGCCTACGCGCTCATCCAGCTGGATCGAAACACCGACGCCCTCGAGCTGCTGCGGGCCCTCCGGGCCTCCACCGAGGCCGATCAGCGCCTGCTGATCGATGCGCAGATCGGGCAGACCCTGCTGCAGGCAGGGCAGCTCGAGGACGCTCAGGCCGCCTTCGAGTCGCTGCTCGAGGTCGCCGAGCAGAGCGGCTACGGAACCTCGGCCGCCAAGCTCGGCCTCGCCGAGGTCGCAGAGGCCCAGGAGCGCTACGAGGAAGCCCTGCACCTCTACCAGCAGGTCATCGCCAACCCTCAAGGCCAGGAGCAGGCCGAGGCGGCCTTGATGGCCCTCGCTCCGCTGCAGCTCTCCCTGGGGCGCGACGACGACGCCCTGCTGGCCTACCGGCAGCTGGTGGATCTGCTGCCCCCCGACAGCGTGGCGCTGGACACCATCCGGGTCAACATGGCCGAGGTCTACGCCGTCCGCGGGGAGATCGAGCGCGAGCGCGCGCTGTGGGCCGAGATCATGGCCGACGCCTCGAGCGGGGCGATGGCGCGAGGTCGCCTGCGGCTCGTGGAGCTGGACATGGCCGAGGCAGCCGAGGCAGCCGAGGCCGGCGACGCGGCCGGGCTCGAGGCGGCCATGGCCGAGCTGGGGCGCCTGCGCGGCGACCCGGAGTTCCCCGCCGACATGGTGCCGGACATCATCTTCGGCCAGGTGGTCTGCCTCTTCGAGCTGCAGCGCTACGAACGAGCCGTCGAGACCATCCAGCAGAGCCTCGAGCAGGGGATCCTGGGCGATGATCCCGAGGTCTTCCTGACCCTCCGGGATCAGGCCGAGGCCGCGCTGCGCGGGGAGCCCATCGACCCCGACCTCGCCGACATGCCCGACCCCGGCAGCGGCCCCTCCGACGAGGAGTGGGAGGCGCTGCTCGTGCGGGTCGAGCAGGCCGGAGCCCTGCGGGACCAGGGCCGCTACGACCAGGCCATGGCCGCCTTCGACGAGCTCATGCAGACCATCGAGGATCGCCCCACCCAGGCCTCCGTCCAGCGCTCCATCGCCCAGACCTGGGCCGCCCAGGGCCAGTTCGAGCAGGCTCGCGAGGTGCTCGAGGCCCTCTCCAGCGAGTACGCGGAGCTGGACGAAGCCATCTTCCTGGCCGGGCTCGATCTCGCCGATCTCGATCTGCAGGAGCAGGACCCGGGCGCGGCGCTCACCCGCCTGGCCACCCTCGATCCACCGGACGAAGGCCACGGCCTGTGGAAGCTCCAGGTTCTCGCCCGGGCCCACTCATCGGCCGGCGACACCGACAGCGCCCTGGCCACCTGGCGTCAGGCCATCGAGCTGGCCGAAGGCGATCCCGACGGGTCGGTTGTAGCGTGGACGGGCCTGGGCGATCTCTACCTGCAGCTGGGCGACACCGACAAGGCGTCGGACGCCTTCCAGCGCGCGGCGGTGCTGGCCCCCGACGGGCCGGCCCGCATCCAGTCCCAGCTCCGGGCCGCCCAGGTGGCCGTGGAGAGCGGCAGGCTCGACGAAGCTCAGGACGTGCTCGACGAGCTGCAGACCCAGGAGCTCGAGGGCGAGGCGGTCGTGCAGGTCGCGCTGACCCTGTCCGCCCTGGCCCAGGAGCGGGGAGACTGGCAGGCAGGCCTGGACGCGGTGGCGGGCGTGGACACCACCCGGATCGGGCCCGACTACCAGGCCATGCTGGTGGACGCCCGCGGCATGTGCGCCCGCGCCCTGGGGCAGCTCGACGACGCCCGCGCGGAGTACGAGGCCCTGGCCCAGCGCTGGCCGGACCATTCCGAGGCCGACGCCGTGGCCACCTTCGGCCTCGCCGAGCTCGAGGCGGCCTCCGGTGAGCTCGACGCGGCGTCAGCCCGGGTCGAGCAGTTCGTCGGCCGCAGCCCGGACCGCTTCCGCCAGGGTCAGGCCCTGCTGCGGCTGGCTCAGGCCTTCGAGAACGGCGGCGACGCCGAGCGCGCTGGCACGGTCTACGAGCGTGTGCGGGACGACTACGCCGACGAGCCGGAGCTCGCGCAAGCCGCGGCGACCGCCCTCGAGTGATCCCGGCTTGACAACCGCATCCAACCGGGCTTCCATGCAGTGAGCCCGCACCCAGGAGACGCCATGGTCCGCCTGCTTCAACCCGCCAGCCTGTTGGTGCTGTCGCTGCTGTTGGTGGCGTGCGATGACAAGCCCATCACCGTCGACGACACCGACGAGACGGGCCAGGACAGCCCCCCCGAGGACACCGACGACACCGAGCCCACGGTGGTCTGGCAGGATCTGCGGGCCGAGTCCTCCGACACCTTCAACGGGGTCTACGCCTCTGGCCGTGGCGTCTACGTCGTCTCCTCCGAGAGCGGCCTGTACACCTACACCGCCTCCACCGCGTGGACCGCCGAGGAGCTGGCGGTCGACGAAGAGGACCTCAACGGCATCTGGGGCCAAGGCCAGGGCGAGACCCTCGAGTATGTGCTCGTGGGCGACGCGGGCTGGATCGTCGAGTTCGACGGCACCGACACGGCCATCGAGGATCTGGGCACCGCCAACTTCGAGGCGGTGGACTCATCGGGCACGGACTTCCTGG
This sequence comes from uncultured Enterobacterales bacterium, assembly GCA_964481655.1. Lineage (GTDB taxonomy): Bacteria > Myxococcota_A > UBA796 > UBA796 > JAFGLY01 > CALDOK01. The sequence goes on from CAYZVO010000042.1 coordinate 19,450, forward strand.
TCGCGGTGGGCTGGGGCGGGGCCTACACCTCCGATGGCATCAGCTGGACCTACGAGACGCTGCCGGACCACGAGCGCCTCAACGACGTGTGGGTCGCGGGTACCAGCGCCATCGCCGTGGGCGAGGAAGGCGCCATCGTCCGCCGAGAGGGGTCCACCTGGGTCGCGATGGAGTCACCCACCGACCAGGCGCTCTACGGCGTCGACGGGGCCGCGGACAACGATCTGTGGGCTGTGGGCCAGGACGGCACCGTCCTGCACTTCGAGGGCTCGGTGTGGTCCGAGGTCGAGGCCTTCACCTCCCAGTCCCTGTGGGCCGTCTACGCCCCCTCGACCAGCTCGGTCTACGTGGTGGGCAACAATGGCTCGGCCTACCACTACAACGGCACCGCCTGGCGGACGCTGCCCACTGGCGTCGAAGAGAACCTCTACGCCGTCCATGGCGCCAGCACGGACGACTGCTGGGCCGTGGGCAACCGGGGCACCGCGCTGCACTACACCGGCGGCTAGCCCTCGGGCATGTCGGCGTCGTCCCCCAGGATGGCGCTGGGGTCCAGGCGCGTGTCGGGGTGATCGAGGGTGTACCGCACCTTGCGCAGCATCCCCATCAGCACGGAGACCTCCCGCAGGCAGGGATCGGCGCGCTGCAGCAGGTGGAAGAGGGTGAGGCGGACCTGATCGGGGCTGCGGCCCGGGAGATAGGCTGTGCGCGCCAGCACCTGGATCGCGGCCCTGGCGGCGGCCTGGGTCATCTCCACGGGAGCGGGCTGCTCTCCGGGCTTGCTGTGTGCCAGGTCCACAGGGGCGGCCGGCACGTCGCGCTTGCCCCGGCGGGACTTGCGCTGGCGCGGGGGCGGGTGGTAGCCGCGGCGGCGGGCTTCCTCGAAGATGTGGTGGGCGAGGATGAGCACGGCCTGGCTGAGGTTCAGGGACGACGCCTCACCGGTGATGATGGTGACGAGCTTGTGGCACAGCAGCAGGTCTTCGTTGTCCAGGCCCGAGTCTTCGGGACCGAACAGCAGGGCGATCTCACCGGGGGTGTCGAACAGCTCGGCGGCGAGCTGTGGGGGTTCCTGCACGGGCCAGCGATACCGACGCCCTCGCGCCGTGGTGCCCACCACGCAGTGGCAGTCCGCCACGGCCTCGGCGGTGCTGTCGCAGTGCACCGCGGCCTCGAGCACGTCCTGGGCGCCAGGCGCCATGCGCTCGGCCAGGTCCCAGCGGTCTTCCTGGGGTTGGATCAGGTAGAGCCGGCTCAGGCCCATGTTCTTCATGGCGCGGGCGGTCGAGCCGATGTTGCCACAGCGCAGCGGCTTGACGAGCACCACGCGCACGCGCTGCTGGAACGTTTCGACAGGGATGCTCACCACGGAGCCCTCGCTGGGATGCCTAGCCGAAGAAGCGCTTGAACCAGCCGGCCACCTTGCCGAACATGCCGGCCTGGTCGTCCTTCTTGGTGGGCTCGGGCTTCTTGTCGTCCTCGGCCTTCTTGTCGTCCTCGGCCTTCTTGTCGTCTTCGGCCTTCTTGTCGTCCTCGGCCTTCTCGGCGTCGTCCTTCTTGGCCAGCTCCTGGCCCTCGTCGCCCTTGGGCGCCTCCGGGGTGTCGTCCAGGGGCTCGAGCTCGACGTTCTGCTCGGGGAGCTCCTCGACCACCTGGTCGTCCAGGCTGGGCGTGATGGAGGGCAGGCTGTCCACGGCCTTCTCGGGCTTGTCTTCGGGCGTCTGCTCGCTGTCTGGAGCGTCGGTCTTGCCGCCGGAGATCTGCTGGGCCAGGCCGCCCATCATCGGCATGTTGAGCCCGGGGTCGGTGCTCTTGCCGGTCTTGGGCGCGGCGGCGGGCGCGGCCGCCGGCTTCGGCGCGGCCGCCGGCTTGGACTTGGCGACCTGCTTGGTGCTCTTGCGCTGGGGCTTGCGCTTGGCGGGATCCTTGCGCTTGCCGAGCTTGAGGGCCGAGGCCACGGACTTACCGGTGGTCTTGTCGCGGGCGGAGAGGTTGAGGATGCCTTCGGAGTCGATGTGGAAGGTGACCTCGATGTGGACCTTGCCCTTGGGGGCCGCCCGGATTCCGGAGAACACGAAGGTGCCGAGCAGCTCGTTGTTCTCGACCCGGCGACTCTCGCCCTGGTAGATGCGCAGCAGGATGGACTTCTGGTTGTCCTTGCTGGTGGTCAGGGTGCGGGTCTTGTAGTCGGGCAGCGGCTGGTTCTTGGGGAACAGCACGTGCATCGTGCCATCGACCTTGTTGATGCCGATGGGCATGGGCAGCACGTCCAGCAGGGTGACGTGGGAGCCCTTGTGCTCGGCCAGGCTGTGGGCCATGATCGCCGCGCCGATGCCGACGGCCTCGTCGGGGTGGACGGCCTTGCTGGGGGGCTTGCCCGTGAGCTCGGTGACCGACGTCTGCACCAACGGCATGCGGGACTGACCGCCGACGAGGAGGATCTCGTCGATCTGCTCGATGCTGGTGCCGGCCTCGCGGAAGATGCGCTCGCAGGTGGAGAGGGTGCGCCCCACCAGGTCGCGGGTCAGCTCCTCGAGCTTGTCGCGGGTGAGGGTCTCTTCGACGTCGAGGGGGCCGTCTTCGCCGCGGGTGATGAACGGGATGTGGATGCGGGTCTCGTTGACCGCGGACAGCTCGATCTTGGCCGCCTCTGCGGCGTCGCGGATGCGCTGGATGGCCACGCGGTCCCAGGACAGATCGACGTGGTGCTGCTGGTGGAAGCGCTCGAGCAGCCACTGCATGACGCGACCGTCGAAGTCCACGCCGCCCAGGAAGGTGTCACCGCCGGTGGCGATCACCTCGAAGATCTTGTCCTTGATGTCGATGACGGAGATGTCGAAGGTGCCGCCGCCCAGATCGTAGACCGCCACGCGCTGGTTGAGGGTGCGGCCCAGGCCGTAGGCCAGGGCGGCCGCGGTGGGCTCGTTGAGGATGCGCAGGACCTTGAGGCCGGCCAGACGGCCAGCGGTCCGCACGGCCTGACGCTGCCGGTCGTTGAAGTAGGCCGGCACCGTGATGACGGCGTGCTCGACCTCGGCGCTCATGGCGCCTTCGGCGAAGTCCTTGATGCGCAGCAGGATGGCGGCGGAGATCTGCTCGAGGGTGAACACCTGGTTGTTCACCTTGATGAGCACCTCGGAGGTCTCGCCCTCCATCAGCTCGTAGGTGAAGACCTGGCGGATCTTCTCGATGGTCTTCGAGTGGAAGTTGCGACCGATGAGGCGCTTGGCGCCCATGACGGTGTTCTGGGGGTTGAGCTGCGCCTGGCGCTTGGCCTCCTGTCCCACCAGCTCTCGACCTTGCTCGTCGATGGCGAAGATGGAGGGCACGGTGGTGGCGCCGGTGGGGGAGGTGATGATCCTCGGGCGTCCACCTTCGATGATGGCGGCGCACGAGTTCGTCGTTCCCAGATCGATTCCGATGGCCTTGCCCATCAGCCTTCCTTTTTTGCGCCTGCTTGTGGCGCTACTGTCGGGTTTTCTAACAAATATCGAATCACCCCGTCAATGCGGGATGAGGGCGCAGGGCGCACTCCGGTGGTCCCGGCCACCTCGAGTGCCCGCGACCGGATACGATGAGAGCAGTGTCCAGGAGTGAGCATGACCGACAAGCCGGATCCCAAGGTGAGCCGCCTCGCCCAACGCTTTCAGGCCGCGATCGACCAGGAGGTCGCTGCTGAGCGCATCGCAGCCGAACAGGAGCGGCTCGAGCGCGAGCGTCTCGAGCAGACCCGGGGCGATCTGCTGGCCGATCTCGCGGCCTTCGGTGAGGCGGTCAGCTGGTTCGAGGTCGAGCGCGGCGACGGCTGGGTGACCCTCAGCTATCAGCAGCGCTCGCTCCGCTTCGAAGCTGTCGGTCAACGGGGCAAGGTCAAGGTCATCGCAGACGGTCTCGAGGGCGACAACAAGCTGTTCCTGCAGGAGCCCATCGGGCGCTGGGTCTGGAGCCGCGAGGACCGCTACGGCCGGGAACACCGGGAGATGTTGTTCGACGCCGGCCTCGAGAAGCTGGTCTCGGTGGTCTTCGACGTGGCCCCGCTGGCGGAGGACGCCATGCCCGCCGGCCAACCGGCGCCCACCGCCGACGACGAGCGAGGCGCCGAGCTGGCGGTCCCGTTCCCGGACAAGACGCTCTAGTCAGCGCGGGATCTGCACCATGATCTTGCCGTCGGTGTGCAGGCAGCTGCGCTCGATGGCGGGGATGACCTGGTCGAAGGGCATCCTGGCGGTGATCATGGGGGCCGGGTCCATGATGCCGCGCTCGATCATGCGGATGATGCTCGGGAAGCAGCCGCCGCCGGCGTGGCCGCGGGCGCCGGTGATGGAGGCGGCCTTGCTCATGAGCACATCGAGCAGCACCGGGGGCTTGAGCCCCGTGCGGCCCAGGTAGACCATGGTGCCGGCGGCCGCGAAGCTGCGCTCGATCTCGGGCATGGTGGCGTGGGCCGCGCCGGCGGCTTCGATCTGCATGTCCGCGCCCCAGCCCCCGGTCAGCTCGAGCACCACGTCGGCCGGGGAGCCGCCCGCCTTGGCCAGCTCGTTGGGGTCGTGGGCCACATCCGCGCCCATGGCCAGGGCGAGCTGGCAGCGCTCCTTCGAGATGTCGAAGGCGGCGATGGTGGCGGCGCCGGCGGCCCGCGCCAGCAGCACCGCGCCCAGCCCGATGGGCCCGCAGCCGTACACGGCCACGTGGCTGCCGGGGAGCATCCCGTCGGCGGCCACGAACATGCCGTTGTAGGGGCAGGCGATGGGCTCGATGAGCGACGCGACCTCGAGGCCGAGCTGGGCGTCACCGTAGCGATCCGCCAGCCCGTCGACCCGGAAGCAGTGCTTCTCGTGGGCGGTGATGAGCTCGGCGTAGGCGCCCGGGGCGGAGAAGCCCACCATCTCGAGGCGCGGGCACTGGTTGGGCTGGCCCCGCCGGCAGGCCTCGCAGACGCCGCAGTAGAGCATGCCCTCGCAGGCCACCAGGTGGCCCGGCGCCAGGTCTCGGACCGCCGAGCCCACGGCCACCACCTCTCCGGCGTACTCGTGGCCCAGGATCACCGGCAGCGAGGTGGGGCCGGAGAACAGGATGTAGCCGTCGGGGTCGGTCTCCAGGCAGTGGATGTCCGAGCCGCAGACGCCCACGGCCCGGACCCGGATGAGCACGTCGTGGGGGCCGACCTCGGGGTCGGGGAGCTCGCGCATCACCAGGCGGGGGTGGCGCCAGACCTCCGAGGCGATGGTGGCCTTGCGGCTGGCCAGCTCGGCGGGGGAGGGGACGTAGGGGGCGCGGGGGTCCCAGTCGGCTTCGAGGACGAGGGCCTTCATGACGGCTCCGGGTGGCTCGGGAGAGGCACACCCTATCCGGCTCGAGGCCCTCGCGCGGTCCCCGGGACTACCGGCCGCCGGGCTCGAGCTTCATCAGGGTGATCTCCTGGATCGCCCGGTCCGTGGCCTTTGTGACCGTGAGCCGCCAGCCCTGGACGACCACCCGCTCGCCCACCGTGGGGATGTGCCCGAGCTTGGCCAGGATGAAGCCGGCCACGGTCTCGTAGTCTCCCTCGGGCAGGGTGAGCTCCACCGCCTCCTCGAGGTGCTCGAGCTCCGCGCGCCCGTCGCAGAGCCAGCGTCGCTCGTCGAGGCGCTGGATGTTGACCGTGGAGCGGTCGAACTCGTCCTCGATCTCGCCGACGATCTCCTCGAGGATGTCCTCGGCGGTGATGACGCCCGTGGCGCCGCCGTACTCGTCCACCACCACGGCGAAGCGCTGCCGGCTCGTGCGCAGCTCCGAGAAGAGATCCTCGAGGTTCTTGGTCTCCGGGACGTAGGGGACCTTGCGGGTCACGCTGGAGACCGTGGCGTCGAGATCGTCGGCGAAGAGCAGATCCCGGTGCACCACCACCCCGGTGATGTTGTCGACGCGGCCGTCGAAGACGGGCAGCCGGGAGAAGCCGGTGACCACCATGCGCTGGGCGACCTCCCGCACGGTGGCGCTGTAGGGCACGGCCTGGACCTCGATGAGGGGGACCATGGCCTCGCGCACGGAGATGTCCGAGAACTCGAGCACCTTGCGGATCATCTCCCGCTCGTCGTCGTCGATGGACCCCTGCTTCTCGGAGTCCATCAGCATGCGCAGCTCCTCGCGGCTGACCCCGCCCTCCGGGGCGTTGGGGTCCTCCCGGGCGATGCGCATCATCAATGTGTTGAGGGCCTGCACGACCCACAGGCCCGGCGTGAAGACCACGGCGGCCCAGGACAGGGGCCGGGCCACGATGGGCGCGAGCAGGTCGGCGTGGTGCTCGTAGATGGTCTTGGGGACCATCTCGGCCAGGATGAGGACCAGGGGGGTGAGCAGCAGCGAGGACAGCAGCGCAGGCTCGGAGAGGCCCTGGCTGGCGGCCAGGGCCGTGGCGAGGGTGGCGGCGGTGACCACGCAGAGGTTGGTGCCGATCAGGCAGGTGCCCAGGACCCGCTCGGGCTGCTCCATGAGCGTCAGGACCAGGGAGGCGCCCTGGTGGCCGGCGTCTGCGCGGTTGCGCAGCTCGATCTTGCTGGAGGCCACCATGGCCATCTCCGAGCCCGAGAAGAAGCCCTCGAGCAGGAGGCAGACGCCGATGGCGGGGAGGACCAGGGCGGGGCTCATGGGCTCTGCTCCTGGTCGCTGGGGGGGGCGTCCTGGTCCTTGCGCCGGACGCGGAGGGTGCTGATGCGGCGGCCGCTGATCTCTGCGACCTCGAAGAGGATGTCCTCGTAGGAGGCGGTCTGGCCCAGCTCGGGGAGATCCCGGGTGAGACTGAGCACGAACCCGCCCACGGTGGAGTAGTCGCCGGAGGGCAGCTCCCGATCGCACTGCTCCGCGAAGTCGGTGATGTCCATGCTGCCGTCGACAAGCATGGAGCCGTCGGTGTCTACGACCAGGTCCTCGCTGACCTCGTCGAACTCGTCCTCGATCTCGCCCAGCAGCTCGCCCAGCAGGTCGTCCAGGGTCACCAGGCCGGCCGTGGACCCGTGCTCGTCCACCACCAGGGCCATGTGGACCCGATGCTTGCGGAACTCCTCGAGCAGCTCGTCGGCCCGCTTGAAGGTGGGGACGTAGTAGGGGGGATGCAGCACCTGCCGCACCTGGCGCAGGTTGGGCGGTGGGCGCCCGAGGAAGCGGAGCAGGTCCTTGGCCATCAGCACGCCCACGACGTTGTCGCGGTCGTGCAGGTAGACGGGAATGCGGCTCAGGCCGTGCTCGTGCACCGTGGCCAGGATCTCCGACCAGGGCGCCCGGAGGTCGAGCATGATCAGGTCCGCCCTGGGCGTCATGATCCGGCCGACGGGCAGGTCGTCCAGCTCGAAGACGGCGTGGATGAGCTCCTGCTCCGCGGCGTTGATGGAGCCCTGCTCGCGGCCCATGTCCACCAGGGTGCGCAGCTCGTCTTCCGCGAGGCCCTTCTTGCGGTCGGTGGCGCGCACGCCGAACAGGCGGGTCAGGGCGCCCGCGACCTGGGTCACCAGCCAGCGGATGGGCCCGATGATGGTGGTGATGACGGCCAGCGGCCGGCTGACGGACAGGGCCCAGCGCCGGGGGAAGCGCAGGGCCAGGCTCTTGGGGAGCACCTCGCCGAAGAGCACCAGCAGCGGCAACACCAGCACGATGTTGAGCCAGGGATGCCGTGGGGCGAAGGTCACCACCAGGGCCGCCGCGACGGATGACAGGGTCACGTTGACCAGCTCGTTGCCCATCAGGATGGTGGCGAGCAGGCGCTGTGGGGTGGAGCGCAGGCGGTCGAGCAGGCGGCCGGTGGGGGACAGCTCCCGCAGGACCTCGAGATCGTAGGTCTGCAGGCTGAAGATGGCGGTCTCGGAGCTGGAGAAGAACGCCGACAGGGCGAACAGACACAGCAGCAGCAGCAGCTCGTAGCCGATGGCGTCGGCGCTCACGGCCTCCGCGGCACCGCCCAGCGCGCCGACCCCCACGAGCAGCAGGATGGTCCTAGGCACGGGTCACCTCGCAGGCGCCCGGCCCGTGGCCGTCGGCCTCGGGTTGTCGTCCTTCGCTCTCGTCTTTGCTCTGCACGGCTCCAGCTTACGCAGTTCGGGGCCGCGAGCCAAGCCCTAGGGGGTCGGGGGCTCCACCGGCTCGACCGGTTCCGGCTCCCAGCGCTCGATGGCTTCCTCACCGAGGGTGAGCACCTCGAGGATGCGGATGACCTCGCCCTGCTCATCGAAGCGGACGCCGCCGGAGACGGAGTCGGGCAGCTCGACGGCGCTCAGCAGCTCCTGCATGGCCTCGCGGCGACCCGGGCCCTGGGCGACGGCGGCCGCCACCATGCGGGCGGCGTCGTAGCCGAGCGCATCGACGGTGCCGGGGGTGCGCTCGAACTCCTGACGGAACGAGGCGATGAAGGACTGCACCTGCAGCTCCTCGGAGCCGGGGAAGAAGGCGTCCACGAACACGCCGCCGCGCACATACTTGCCGCCCTGGGCGGGCAGGGAGTCGTGGTGCCAGCCGTTCAGGCCCATCAGCAGCAGGGGCACGTCGTCCTTGCGGGGCTTGAACTCGCCGATGGCGAACTCCTCGTAGGCCAGCGCAGAGGCGACCAGGGGGATGCGCGCGTGGGCGTCGGGGATGAAGATGGCCTCGTACTCGACCAGGGGTGGCAGCACGACCTTGTCCGGGTCCATGCCGCGCTCCTCGGCGTCTTCCTTGAGCTTGTGGAACTCCCAGGAGCGCGCCTCGTAGTCCTTGGCGGCCAGCTCGGCGGCGGGCTTGCGGAAGTCGCCGGCGGTGGGGTCGTAGTAGACCTGCTGGTGGACCTCGCCGCCTCGCTGCAGCACCTCGGTGGCGAAGGCCTCGGAGGCGAGCTTGCCGTAGGAGTTGTCCGGCGCCATCACGGCGAAGCGGGAGAGGCCAAGCTCGGTGGTGGCGTGCTCTACGAGCTGCTGCACCTGCTGCACAGGGGTCAGGAAGCCGCGGTAGACGAAGGAGCGGTCCGCGGTGATGCCCTCGGCCTGGGCCAGGCAGATCAGCGGCACGTGCAGGGCCTGGGCGGCCTCGGCGGCGGCGGCGGCGTTCTCCTTGAGCAGGGGACCGAGCACGGCGACGGCGCCCTTCTCCAGCACCAGCTGCTCGAGCTGCTCGACGGTGCGCTCCGGATCACCCTCGGTGTCCACGAAGGCCAGCCGCATGGGGGAGCCAGCGTGGCGGTTGGCCATCTCGATCACGCCCTTGAGCCGCTGCCCCGGGGGGGCGTAGGTCCCGGTCAGGGGCAGCATCACGCCCACGAGGGTGCCGTCCACGGGATCGCCCGCGGCGACCCGACGGAGGATGTATTCGGCCTCGCGCACGGAGGGGGACTCGGGGAAGGTGGCCAGGAAGGTCTCGGCGGAGGCGCGGGCGTCGTCCATGTCGCCGTCGGCCAGGGCCTGGTGGGCCTGCTCGAGGGCCTGGGTGGCCAGGTCCTGGGGGGTGTCCTCCGGGGCGGCGGGGGGCGGCTCGATCACACCGCCGCTGTTCAGGGCCATGATGGTCTGGGTGACCCGGGCCAGGACGATGGGGTCGCCGGATTCCTTGGCGTAGGCGTAGGCCTTGCTGGTGTAGCCCTTGATCTTGCTCTTGCTCTCACCGTTCGCCACGGCGTCGATGGCCAGCAGGCGGTAGCGATCGGCGTCCATGCTCGGCGGTGCGCCCACGGCGGCCAGGTAGCCCATGGTGGCGATCTGGTTGCCCGAGGGCCGCTCGCCGGCGTCGACCAGGGTGATGCCCAGCGTGGAGGCCTCGTTCAGCTGGTGGTCCGGGTAGCTCTGCTGGACCCGGAGGAAGTGCTCCCGGGCGCTCTTCATGTCGTTCATGAGCCGCCGCTGCTCGCCGGCCTCGAGGCCCACCCAGGGGAGCAGCTCGGGCTTGGGATTCCCCGCCAGGTAGTCCTCGAGCAGGGCCAGCCCCTCGAGGCGGTCTTCACGGGCGAGGGTGCGGGACTGCAGCACGATCATCGGGGCCGCGGGGGCCTTGTCCTTGCGCGCGGCCAGGCTCGGAGCGGTCGCGATCAGCAGCGCCAGCGCGGCGACGGCGACGCGCAGCACGATGGAGGCACCGCCTGCATTGCGGGGGAACAGGGTCATGGGTCGCTCACGATCGTGCCTGCTCGCCGCGAGAGCTGCGGATGCGCTCGAGCTCGGCACGCTGGGGGTGCTGGTGGTCCTCGAAGCTGCGGGCCAGGCGCTCGAGCTCGGCGCGCTGGGTGGGGGTGAGGTCCTGGGGGACCTCGACGAGGACGCGGAGGTGGAGATCCCCGCGGCGACCACCACCGATGGGTGGGAGGCCTCGCTCGGGGAGCCGCAGCTGCTTGCCGGAGGGGGTCCCCGGGGACAGCCTGATGGTGGTCTCGCCATCGATCAGCGGCACGCTGACATCGGCGCCGAGCGCCGCCTGGGGGTAGGTCACGGGCAGGTCACAGAACAGGTCCGTGCCCCGCCGACGAAACAGGGGGTGCTCGGCCACGCCGATGACGACCATGAGGTCGCCGGGGGGGCCGTCGCCGGGAGGCTCGTGGCCGCGGCCGGCGAGCCGCAGCTTCTGGCCGTTGCCACAGCCGGCGGGGACCTTGACCTCGAAGCGGGCTTCGGTGCCGTGGTGGCCCATGCCGTCGCAGATGTCGCAGCGCTCGGTGGAGATCCAGCCCCGGCCGTCGCAGCGGGCGCACTCGGTCTTGAGCCAGCGGCGGGTCGGGGACTTGCCGCTGCCCTTGCAGTCCTCGCAGCGCTGCCGACCCGCGGGCGCGGCCCCGGTGCCCTCGCAGGGTGCGCAGCGGGCCTGGCGGGGGACGGTGATGCCGCGGCGGGTGCCCTCGAGCACGTCCTCGAGGGTGACCTCGATGCGGACGTCGATGTTCTTGCCTCGATCGATGCCGGCCTTCTTGCGGAACAGCCCACCCAGGGCCCGCCCGAGCATGGCGCTGACCTCTTCGGGGGTCGGCGGGCGGCCGTCGCGCCGGTACAGGGGCCCCAGCCGGTCGTAGCGCTTGCGGCTCTGGGGATCGCTGAGGGTCTCGTAGGCTTCCACCACGTCCTTGAAACGCCGCTCGGCGTCCAGGTCGTCCGGGTTGCGGTCCGGGTGGTAGCGGAGAGCGAGCCCCCGGAAGGCGCGCTTGAGCTCGTCCGGGGACGCATCCCGGCGTACGCCCAACACCTCGTAGTAGTCTCGCTGCACCTAGGGACTCCAGGAGGTAGGCGGGTGGATGCTGGGGGGGGACGTCCTAGAAGTCGTCGTCCAGGTCGTCGTCGTCGAGGAACTCGTCCTCGTCCGGCAGCATGCCGTCATCGTCCAGCCACTCGTCGTCGCTCATGGACTGCGCCTCGGTCTGAGCCGAGCTGTAGATGCAGTGCGCCAGCAGCTGGGCGGACTTGGCGAGGTCGTCGTGCAGCCGCTGCAGCTCGAGCAGCGGGGCCTTCTCGATCCCGTTCTCGGCCTCGCGGATGGACAGCTGGATCTCCTCGATGTCCTCGTCATCCAGCAGGTCCCCGTACTCGTCGAGGGAGCGGCGGGTGGTGTAGATGAGGCCGTCGAGGCGGTTGCGGGCTTCGACCGTGTCGCGTCGGATCTGGTCCTCGGCGCGGTAGCGGTCGGCCTGCTGGATCATGCTCTCGACCTCGACCTCGGTGAGGCCGGAGTCCGAGACGATGCGCATGGACTGGCGCTTGCCGGTGCCGAGGTCCTTGGCGCTGACATTCATGATGCCGTTGGCGTCGGTCTCGAAGGTGACCTGGATCTCGGGCAGGCCGCGGGGTGCCGGGGGCAGGCCGTGGAGCTCGAGGCGCCCCAGGGACTTGTTGTCGGCCGACATCTGGCGCTCACCCTGCAGCACGTGGACGCGGACCATGTCCTGGTTGTCCTGAGCGGTGGTGAACACCTTGGACTTGCGGCAGGGGATGGTGGTGTTGCGCGGGATGATGGGCTCGAAGCCACCGCCTGCGGTCTCGATGCCGAGGGTCAGCGGGGTGACGTCGAGCAGCAGGATGTCGCGGACCTCGCCCTTGAGCACCGAGCCCTGCAGGGCGGCGCCCATCGAGACGACCTCGTCGGGGTTGATGTTGGTGTCCGGGTCCTGCTTGAAGATCTCGCCGACCTTCTCACGCACAGCGGGCATGCGGGTCATACCGCCGACCAGCAGGATGGCGTCGAGGTCGGTGACGCGCAGGTTGGCGTCGGAGACCGCGGCCTTGCAGGGGCCCTCGAGGCGCGCGATCAGATCGCGGGTGAGCTGCTCGAAGGTCTTGCGGGTGATGGTGGTGGTGAGGTGGAGCGGGCCTTCGTCGGTGGCGGTGATGAAGGGCAGGGAGATCTCGGTCTCGGTGTCCGCAGACAGCTCGCACTTGGCCTTCTCGGCGCCTTCCTTGAGGCGCTGCATCGCGACGGGGTCGTCCCGCAGGTCGATGCCGTTGACCTCCTGGAAGTCCTCGATGAGGTACTCGACCAGGCGGTTGTCGAAGTCCTCGCCGCCGAGGAAGGTGTCGCCGTTGGTGGAGCGCACCTCGAAGACGCCGGCGTCGAGCTCGAGGATCGAGACATCGAAGGTGCCGCCTCCGAGGTCGAACACCGCGACGCGCTCGTGCTGCTTGCGGTCGTAGCCGTAGGCCAGGATCGCGGCGGTGGGCTCGTTGATGATCCGGAGGACCTCGAGGCCGGCGATGCGGCCCGCGTCCTTGGTGGCCTGCCGCTGGGCGTCGTTGAAGTACGCCGGCACGGTGATCACCGCCTGGGTGACCGTCTCGCCGAGGTAGGCTTCAGCGGTGCCCTTCATGGCCTCGAGGATGATCGCGCTGATCTCGGGCGGGCTGTACTCCGCGTCGTCCACGCGAATCCAGGCGTCGCCGCGATCGTTCTCGACGATCTCGAACGGCAGCAGCTTCTGCGCGTGCCGGACCTCGGGGTCCTGGGCGCGGCGTCCGATGAGGCGCTTGATGGCGAAGAGGGTGCGGGTCGGGTTGGTGACCGCCTGCCGGCGGGCGATCTGGCCCACCAGGCGCACACCATCATTCGTAAACGCCACGACCGAGGGGGTGGTGCGGGCGCCTTCCTCGTTGGGGATGACGAGGGGTTCGCCGCCTTCGATGATGGACACGCAGGAGTTGGTGGTGCCCAGGTCGATTCCGATGACCTTGCCGGTTGACATCGATTCGGACTCCTCGGACTCGAGGTTGAGAACTCAGGATTCAGGATTGCGGTAGTCTATACGAAAAGCGCCTGCAGGTGGGGCCGCGGGGCGGCTCACTCCTCGCCGGCGGAGGTGCTCTGGGGGGCAGCGTCGTCGGCGCCCTCGGGAACTCGAGGCTCCCGCCGACCGATGGGGCCCCCCACGACGGTGACCTGACTGGCCCGGAGGAGGCGCTCGTTGAGCATGTAGCCCCGCCGGACCTCTTCTGCGACGGAGCCCGGTGGGTGCTCGTCGCTGGGGAGGGTGAGGATCGCCTCGTGGACCGCGGGGTCGAAGGGCGTCCCGGGATCGGCGTCGATGGGGGTCACGCCGACGCGCTCGAGGCTGCGCAGGAACAAGCTGGCGACCATGCGGACACCCGGCACGAACTTCTCGGGGTCGGTGTCGGCGTGGTTCAGCGCGAGGTCGAGGTTGTCGAGCACCGGGAGGATCTCCCGGATGGTCTTGTCGGCGCCGAAGAGGCGGGCGCGCTCGACCTCGGTGCTGCTGCGGCGCTGGACGCGGGCGAGTTCTTCTTCCTGGGCCAGCAGGCTGGTGCGCAGGCCGCGGGAGAACCGGTCGATGTTGTCGCGCTGTTCCTCGGCCTCCATGCGGGCGTTCTCGGAGATCCGGTAGCGGGAGCGGGCGAGGTGAGCGGCCTGGCGCTCGCGGTCCAGCTCGGTCTCGAGCTCGGAGACCTTGCGCTGCAGCTGCTTGATGCGCTTGCGCATCTTCGAGACGCGCTGCAGCGCCTTGGGGTCGGACAGGAGCGACCGCGGGGAGCGCTTGGGCTCCGCGGCGGCGGGGGGCGCCTGGGGGGGCGGCGCGATGCCGACGGGATCGGTGCGCTCGTCGTCCCACTGTCCGGCGTCGTCCGGCTCGAGCAGATCGTCCGGCACGTTCAACCAGGGCATGGGCTCGGCGCGGCGGGGCGCGTCCGCGGACTCGAGGGCCACCACGAGCTCGTCGTCGAGGGGCTGGATGGTGATCTCCCCGCCGGCGCCACCGGCGGGTTCGTCCACGTCGATCGGGACCTCGTCGTCCCGCTCATCCTCGCTGGGCTGACCCGCGCGCCGTTCCACGGCCGCGAGCGCCTCGAGCAAGAGGTCGTCGTCGATGTGGAGCGTGGGTCCTTCGACGGGGTCGGCCTGGTTCGGTCGCTTTCGTCCTGACACCTGCACTCCGAGGGCGTTCGAGCGAGTCTCGTGCACCATTCCCGCTAACCCAGCAGCGCTCCGGGGGCCGCTGAGGCGGTGCTGTTGGCCTCCGGAGGCATCCCGCCCGGGGCGTTTCGGTTAAGGGCGCGGGGTTCCACAGGACCCAGGCGCAGCGTTGATCAGCTCCCACCTTCTCGACAACGGCCTGCAGCTCGTGGTGGAGCCACGCAGCACCGCTCCGGTCGTGGCCATCTGGCTGCGCCTGGGCGTGGGCGCCGCGATGGAGCCCCGGGGCCTCGAGGGCGCCGCGCACTTCGTGGAGCACATGCTCTTCAAGGGCAGCCGCGGTCCCCGGGAGACCCGGGGCCTGCTCCCCGGCGAGATCGGACCCCTGATGGACGCCCTGGGCGCGGACCTGAACGCCTACACCACCCACGAGGAGACCGTGGTGCACTGCGTCCTGCCCCGCGAGCATGCGGAGCGGGCCCTCGAGCTGGTGGGCCGGATGGTGTTCCGCTGCTGGTTCGACCCGGTGCAGCTGGATCGAGAGCGGGACGTCGTCCTCGACGAGCTCGCCCGGGGGCGCGACGAACCCGCCCGCCAGCTGGCGGACGGCCTGGCCAAGCGGGTGTGGGGAGCCCACCCCTACGGCCGGCCGGTGCTCGGCACCCGACCCTCGGTGCAGGGGCTCGACGTGGACGGGCTCCGGGGCTTCCACCGCCGCTGGTACCACCCCGCCAACGCCCACCTGGTGGTGGTGGGAGACATCGAGCCCGCGGCGGTGCGGGCCGTGGCGAGCGGAGAGGCGTTCAGGCCCCGGGGGCCCGATCGCCCCTGGGAGGGCCCCGGGCTGCCCTCGCCGCTGCCGGCCCCGGCGCGTCGACCGGGCTTCCTGCGCATCGCGGGGGAGTTCGAGGAGCAGATCCTCGAGCTGTCCCTGCGCGTACCGGGTCATGGCCACCCGGACCTGCCGGCCATCGACGCCCTCTGCTCGGTGCTCGGTGAGGGCGCCAGCGCCGTGCTCCCCAAGCGCCTGCACGTGGAGCGCGGCGTGGCCCACGCGGCCTGGGCGGTCACGGAGATCGGCGCCCGCGCGGGCCAGCTGGTCTGCGGCATGTCCCCCACCACCGACCACCCCGGGGAGGCCCTCGAGGCGCTGGCCGAGGCGCTCTGGGAGCTGCGGGTGCACGGGGTCGATGTGGAGGCTTTCCTGCGGGCCAAGCAGGCCATCCTCGCCGACCGCGCCTACAGCGAGGAGAGCGCCGAGGGGCGCGCCTCGGTCATCAGCTTCTACCTGGGCAACTACGGCAGCGTGGACGCCGAGCGCGCCTACCGCGGGAGCATCGACGCCCTGCGCCTGGGAGACGTGGAGCGGGTGGCCCGCACCTGGCTGCGCCCCGATCGCGGCACCGTGGGCCTGGTGGGCCACGACGGCCCCATGGGGCTGTCCGACGTGGAGCACTGCGTGCGGCCCCGAGCCCGCCGGGCGCGGGGACCCTCACGCCGCGGCGACATCGTCCGCAGGCAACTCCCCGGCGGCGTGCGGGTGCTCATCGAGCCGGCCAGCGACGCCACCGTCACCTCCCTCAGGGTCCTCGGGCCCGGGGGCGCCCTGCTCGAGACCCCCCACACGGCGGGGCATGGACGGGCCTGGGCGGATCTGCTGACCGAGGGCGCCGGGCACCTGAACACGGCGGCCTTCGCCAGCGCCGTGGAGGGCCTGTCGGGCTCCATGGGCGGCTTCGCGTCCCTCTCGGTGGGCGGGCTCGCCGCCAGCGTGCCCTCGGACCGCTTCGGGGTGGCCTTGCACCTGCTGCTGATGCCGCTGCTGCAGCCGCGCTTCGACGAGGCGGCGGTGGAGCGGGTCCGCTCGAGCATGCTCGACGCGGTGAGGACCCGGGCCGACAGCGGCGGCTCCATGGCCTGGTTGGCGCTGATGGGATTGGCGTTCCCCGGGCACCCCTACCGCTTCCCCGGCGGTGGCACGGAGCGCAGCGTCGGGCGCATCGATCCCGCCGCCATGTCCCGCTATCACCGGCGCATGGTCCGCGGCGACAGCCTGGTGATCGCCATCTCCGGCGCGGTGCAGCCCGACGGCGTCCTGCGCTCCCTGGCCGATCTGCTCGAGGGGCTCCCCGGGGGCAGCGCGGTGCTGCCCGCGGCGCCTGGAGACCGCGACGCGAGACGCCGCCGCCGAGAGCTCCGTGGCCCCTGGCAGCAGGCGCAGCTGATGCTCGGCTTCCGCACCTGCCCGGTGCTCCACCCCGACCGCCCGGCCCTCGACGTGCTCGGCGCGCTCATGGGCTCTCCCGGGGGGCGCCTGTTCCAGCGCCTGCGCGAGGAAGCCGGCCTGTCCTACGACGTGCAGGCCTACCACATGGCGGCGCTGCAGGGCGGGCTGTTCACCTGCGGGATGGGCGTGACCCCTGGGCGGCTCCCCGAGGCCCGCCGCGGGCTGGCCCAGAGCCTCGAGCAGTTGAAGCTCGAGCCGCCCACCGAGGACGAGCTCGAGCGGGCCATCGCGGCGCTGACCGGGGCCGCGGCCATGGATCTGCAGCGCAGCAGCTACCGAGCCCTGCGCATGGCCCAGGACGAGTGCTTCGGCCTGGACGGGCGCCGCTTCCAGAGCAACCTCGACGATGTGCGCCGCGTCGGCCTGGACGACCTCCGTCGGGTGGCGGCGCGCTACCTCGACCCGGCCCAGGCGCTGCAGGTGAGCGCGCGGCCGGGGCGCTGAGGCTCCCTCGGCTCAGTCCTTCTTGCGCCCCACGCGCTTGTCGCGCCCACCGGCGCCGAGGCTGCCGAACAGATCGTCCAGCGACTGCGGCGCGGCCGGTGGCGGGGAGTGGGGCTCCGGCTCGGGCGCGCCCTGATCGGGCTCGGGGGCCTCTACCACCCGGGTCACCTGGCGCACCTTGGGACCGCTGGTGCTGGTCGGACGCATCCGGAAGCGCCCGGAGCTGCGCTTGGGCTGGACCTTGCCCCGGGGCGGAGGCGCCTTGGGGGGCAGCGGCGCCGGCTGGTCCTCGACGGGCTCGGGTGGGGCGGCGGGTCTGGGCGGGGTGGCCGCCCGGGGGGCGGGCGCGGGCTTGGGGGGAGGGGGCGAGGGCTTGGAGCCCGCGCGGGCGTCCGGGATGCCCTTGGGCGGCGTCCAGGCGGGGCGATCGCTCTTCTTGGACTTGGGCTGCTTGACCTTGGCGTGGGGTGCGGGCTGGCGGCGGTCCTCGAAGCGCATCCCCACGGGTCCGAGGGCCACGGGGCGGTCCTTGGTGTCGGGGTCCCACGGGTCGGCGAGCTCGTAGCGCGCGAAGATCTTGCCGGTGCAGGAGACGATGGGGGCGCGATCGAAGCGGCGCCCGCCCACCCGACGGGACAGGCGCTCGCCCACGGCGCGGCGCACCGGCTGATCCGCGAGCAGGTCCTTGGCGCGGGTGTCGTCTGCGGGGGGCTCGGTGTCAGGGGAGGGATCCGCGGACGCGGGCGGATCGTCGCGCCGCCCTTCGTCCTTGCTCACCCGGCTAGTCCTCGTTCCCGCGAAGCCCGGCGGGGCACTCGGGGATGGCGTTGACCTTGTAGTAGCCGAGCTCGTCGGCCCAGTACTCGCCCTGGTAGGGCCAGTGGAGCCAGCCCTTGCGGACGCGCTCGGTGCGGATCACCCTGCGCTCCTTGTCGGCGAGCTGGCCGGTGAGGCTGGCCTGCTCGTAGAGGCGGGTCTCGAACTGCAGCATGTCGAGCTTCGAGATCTCGACGTTGGTGAGCATGCCGCCCAGCTCGTCGGTGGCGTGCTGGAGCTTGCCCTGGAAGCGCTCACCTTCGCGCTGCACGATCTGATCGCGCCGATCGCGAATCCAGGTGGAGACCCGGGACACGAAGGGGTTGGCGGAGATGTTGCGCAGCCGGGCGAGCTCGTCCTCGGCGTGCTGCACGGCGTCGATGGACGCCAGCAGCCGGGCCTCGTTCTTCCAGGTGCGCAGGACAGGCTCGGGGAACGCGCCGTGGTCGCCCTCGAGGGCGAAGCCGCGGGCCAGCTCGAAGGCGTCTTCCTCGGACAGGGAGGCCGTGGCCCCGCGCATGTCCTCGAAGATCGGCGTGTACTGCGCCTTGAAGCTGTCGATCTGCTTGGAGGCTTCCGGGAACTTGCAGAGCAGGAAGAGCGCGTAGACCCGCAGCAGGTGGCCTTCGGGGTGGTAGAACTCGTCGAAGAAGGGCGAGCCGTGGTTGTGCAGCAGCGCGATGGTGCCGTTCATGTCCTCGAGGCGGAAGTGGGCCCAACCACGCTCGAACTGGGCCTCGAGCCAGAACTCGCTGCTCCGGTCGACCTTGGCGAAGTACTCGATGGCGCGGGGGTAGTTCCCAGCGGCGTAGTACGAGCGGCCGACGTTGAGCAGCGCGGCGTTGAGGAACCGATCCTCGCGCTTGGCGGCCCGGGCGGTGTCGTAGGCCTCGAGCAGGGGCTTGAGGGCGTCGGTGGGACGGCCCTGCTGGTTGAGGACCACGCCCTGCAGCATCTTGGCGTCGGCGTAGTGGGGCGCGTCCCGCACCACGAGCCGCAGCAGGCCCAGGGTCAGGCCGTACTTGCCCTGCCGGTAGTTCTCGCGGGCGGCCAGGTAGGCCATGCGGGAGCGGGTGAGCTTGTCGACGTCACCGCCCACGTTCTGCGCGAAGACGGGCTCGAGCACGGAGGTGTCGCCCACGCGATCGGCCAGGGTGAAGGCGTGCTCGATGGCCTTGGCGGACCACTCGGCCTCGGCGCTGATCTCGAGGGCCTTGGCGTAGGCCATCAGGGAGCCGTAGGGCAGGTCGAGATCGGTCAGCAGGTCGCCGAGCTTGGCGTAGGCCTCGCCGTGCATCGGCTCGAGCATGGGATCGCCGATGATGGCGACGAGCGCGTCGGCGGCGCGGGCCTTCTGGCCGCGCTCGAGCTCCGAGCGGTAGTCCGCGAACGCCGCCGTGATCTCCTCGGGCGTGGGGCCGCCTTCGCCTTCCACGGTGAGGTCGTCGGCCGACGACTTGATCTCCAGGTCGCCTGCCCACGCATCCTGGGCGCTTTGCACGCCCAGCAGCAGCAGCAGCAGGGGGAGGTGGGCCAACCTCATGCTAGCGCTCCTTCCCGAAGCGGGAGATGCCGACCGAGAGAGAGACGTTCTGCTTCAGGGCGGTGGTGGCGGTCTGCGCGCGGGACTGCACGAAGATGTCGTCGCGCAGCTCGATCCGGACGGAGCCGGCCTTGCCGCGGAACACCCGCAGGCCCAGGCCCACCGAGCCACCTGGGCCGAACGCCATGTCCTTGGCGGGCAGCACGCTCTGCTCGATGGTGACCCCGGCGCCGCCGAGGACGTAGAAGTTGTGGTGGTAGACCTTCTTGCCGCGCCAGTTCAGCTTGGCGTAGGCCGGGCACCACTCCACGCCGACCCCGGCCGAGCCGAGGAAGCGGTAGGCTTCGGCCGCGATGCCGTAGGCGGGACCTTCGAGCTCGCGGTAGGCGGAGTTCTTGAAGCCGTACCCGCCGGCGGCGTTCAGCTCGAAGCCGAAGGACTCGCTGCGGTGGAGGGTGAAGCTGCCTCGGGCGAAGGGCGCGAGCGTGTAGGCGTCGAAGGGCATCAGGCCCAGGTGGACACCCAGCTCGGAGCGCTCCTCCATGCTGTACAGGCGCTTCTGGACGACGGAGAGCTCGGAGTCGCGGAGCAGGCCCAGGTCGACGGGCGTGACCGTGTCCTGGCCGTAGGCTGCGGCCGAGACGTGCAGGCCGAGCAGGCCTGCCAGGAGCGGCATCAGGGTCTTGCGGCTGCGCATCGAGAGGTTCCTCGGGAAAGGGGATGCAGGGTGCGTGAAGGCGTGCGGCCCAGGCTAGAAGGGGAGGCTGCGGGGCAGCTCCGAGACCGGGCGGTAGTAGATGCGGACGTCGGCGTTGTAGTCGGGGACCGTGGTGCCGTGGAAGTACACGGAGTTCTCGCCGGTCTCGTAGGTCCAGCCGTCACCCCAGATGGGATCACCGATGGAGTCGACCTCGCAGTTCTCGAGGCAGGAGGACTCGGGGATCTGGACGCCATCGACGTAGACGAGGATGGTGTCCGGATCCGGGATGGACTGCAGCGGGAACTGGTTGAGCAGCGAGTTCAGCAGGTCGCCGAGGTTCTCGAGGTGCACGGCGAAGTCGGAGGCCTCGCAGTACTGGTTGTCGTCGCCGGAGCAGGAGCCGTCCGGGGCGTTGCAGACCTCGATGGAGTTGAAGAAGCCGCCGGTGGACTCGGCCGCGAGCTGGTAGCGCCGAGTGCCCCAGCTGGTGCCGCCGCCGGAGTTGCACTCGAAGGAGTGGTCCTCGGGGTCGTAGTTCGGGCCGATGACCGCGAAGGTGATGCGGCTGTCGAACTCGTCGAAGATGTCCAGGTAGGGGGAGGGGTCGTCCTCGCCCTGGGGCAGCAGGCGGGAGCCGTCGCCCTCGTCGGTCACGATGACCACGATGATGTTGGCGCCGTCGCGGATGAGGCCTTCGTTCGACAGCACGTCGCCTTCCACCAGGGGGGAGCCGTCGTGATCGAAGCAGGCTTCGGGCGGGGTCTCGACCGCGCGACACAGGGCCAGCAGCGCGCCCTCGAGGCCTTCCTCGGTGCCGGAGCCGCACTCGGGGGGCTCCCAGTCCGACCCGCAGATGCAGTCGAGGTAGTCCCAGGTGACCTGGTCGCCCGGGTCGTCGCCGCACTCGTAGTAGGGGTCGTAGGGGATGCAGCCGGTGGTGTCTTCGCCCTGGCACTCGCCCGGCCAGCAGGTGGAGTCGCAGAGGACGTTGGCCACGAAGTCGCCCTGGACATCGGGCGAGGTGTCCTCGTGGATGATGTCCGGCGCGCCGGTGAGGGTGCCCACCTCGCCGGGCTCCACGACGTCGCCATCCTCGTTGGCGTCATCCTCGGGGTCGGCCGAGGTGGTGGTGATGGCCAGCTGGTAGTCGATGAAGCGGCCGCGCTGTGTGACGTACAGCACATAGTTGTCGACCGCGTCGGCGAGGCCCTCGGTGGACACACCGGTGCCCTCCTGGGGATCGACGAGGCGCTCGACGAACGCGTTGAAGTTGAGCCCCAGGGCGCTGGCCTCGTCGTACATGGACGGTGAGTTGTCCACCACGAAGAGGATGTCGGCTTCGTTCTGGAACGAAGCCTGCTCGTAGCCAGCGAGCATGAAGTACTCGTAGTTGTTGCAGGCGGTCAGGCCGATGGCCGAGAGAGCGCACAAGGACGCGAGGACACGCATGGCGTCGGTACCTCCGCGGGAGGGGAGAGCAGTCTAAATCCCCCCCTGGCAGCGGTGCAAGTCAACCTTTGAACAACAAACCGCCTTCGGCGGGGCTCGCCGCTGGCTTCCGCTGGGTGTTACGCTTGGAGCATGACCGCTGACCGGCTCGTTTCGGCCAGCCAGCCACACCTGGACTCCAAGGAGACCGCCTTGTCCTCCAAGTCAGCCGCCGAGAAGCGCACAGCAGAACGCCTGCCCATCAGGATGCTGGTCGAGTACGAGTCCAGCGAAGACTTCCTGATCGACTACACCGCCAACATGAGCATCGGCGGCATGTTCATCCAGACCTCCAACCCCCTCGAGGTCGGCACGCGCTTCCGCCTGCGCTTCCGCATCCCGGGCCGCGAGGAGCCCGTGGACACCGTGGGCGAGGTCTGCTGGGTGCTCACCCCCGACGAGGCCGGCGTGATGCAGCCCGGCATGGGCGTGCGCTTCGAGGAACTCACCGGGACCGATCGCGTGGCCGTCGAGGCGATGCTGACCGACTGGGACTAGCGCTCCTGCGCGCATCGACCGGGGCGCAACCCGCGCCCGCTGTCAGGGGGAGGCGTCCGCGCCAGCCAGGCGCTGGAGGACCCGTTCGTACACGGCGCGCTCCTGATCGTCCCGGGTGCGCTCGACGAGCGCCAGGAGGGGCTCGACGGCGGACTCCGACCCGAGCTTGCCGAGGCCTTCCGCTGCGGTGAGGCGCACCAGGGGGTCCCGGTCGCCCAGGGCCTCGACGAGCGCGCCTTCGGCCCGCGGATCGCCGGCGGCGGCCACCAGCCGGGATGCTTCCGCGCGCAGGAAGGGCGAGGGGTCGTCCATGGCGCTGAGCAGGGCGCCCACCGACCCCGGGGCGCCGCTGCGCCCGAGGGCGTGGATGGCCTCGATGCGCACGGGCTCCTCGGCGTCGCTGAGCGCAGGCTCGAGCCGGGTCACCACGCCGGGGTGGTCCAGGGCCGACAGGGCCCGGATCGCCAGCACGCGGGTGGCGGGGTCCTCGTCTCCGACCAGGACCCCCAGGGGCTCCAGGGCCGCCTCGTCCCTCAGCAGCGCCAGGGCGCCGATGACGTGGTGCCGGGTGCGGCCCGTGGTGTCGTCCAGCATGGCGATCAGGGCGGGCACGGCGCGGTGGTCCCCGAGCAGCCCCAGCGCCTCGAGGGCCTCACGGCGCAGCTCGGGGACGGCGTGGGTGGCGGTGTCCAGGAGCACCTGCATCGCGCGCCAGTCCTCGGACTCGGCCAGGACCTCGATGGCCCAGAGCTTGTCGTCCACGCTGCCGCCGTGGAGCATCGAGATGGCCACGGGCACATCGCGGGGCCGCCCGGCCTCGGCCGCGAGCTGCTGAGCGGCCTGCTCGGCGGCTTCGCGCAGGGGAGGGGAGCTCTCCCGTACCGCCGCCTTGATCAGCTCCTGGATCACGGTGCGATCACCGCTGCCTCCCAGGGCCTCGTAGACCTCGCGGCGCACACCGGGCTCGGGGTCTCGCAGGGCGCCGAGCAGCGCGGCGACGGAACCCGGCGTGCGGTGGTGCCCCAGGGCGTGGGCGGCGAAGGCCCGGGCGGCGGTGGTGTCGCTGTCAGCGAGCACCGAGCTCAGCTGGCCCTCGTCGAGCTGGACGCGAAGGAGGGCGTCGTGGATGGCCCGTCGCAGGGCGGGATCGTCCTCGTCCTCGAGCCTGGCCGACAGCAGCTCGATGGCCTCGACCCCGCCGACGTCTGCCAGGGCGTGGATGTTCGAGCGCCGCTGGTCGGGGTCCTCGGCGGCCAGGCGCTGGGGCCAGTCCTGGGGGGCCTCGAGCTCGGCACCCACCGCGGCAGGCAGGGCCAGCAGGCCCACCATGCAGACGAGCCGCAGGCGGGGACCTGCGGCTCGGGTGCTGTGGGGGCTCCCGCGGCGGCGGGCACCGGGGGGGCGCCGACGCGAGGACATGGGACTAGCCCTGCCCGAGGTTCACCGAGGGAGCGTTCTTCACGATGGTCATGATGTTGTTGAACGTGGTGGTGACCTGCCGGCGGATGCGGAGGCCGCGCTCCCGGTGGTACTTCACCAGGTCGTTCCAGATCTGGGGCAGGCGGGCGACGATCTCGTCGTACTGGCGGCTGTCCACCAGCTCGGCGAGCTCGGCCAGCACGGGCGGGTGCTCGCCGTCCTCGTAGCAGGAGCGGAGCTCCTGAAGGATCTCGAGCAGCTGGGCCTGCGCGCCGTCGGGCTCGTCGTCGGCGCCCACATCCTCGAAGGTCTCATCGACCTGGGCGACCTGATCGTCGGCCAGACCTTCGACCTCGACCTCGGCGACCTCGGGCTTGGCGCCCGGGGGCAGCTGCAGGTCTTCCGACTCGATGGGGGAGAGCGCGTCGGCCCCGACCTCGGGCAGCGAGGGATCTTCCTCGTCGTCCGGCGGGACGGTCTCGGCGTCGGGCTCCGAGGGTTCCTCGTCGACCACGATGGGGTCGGCGGGGGCCGCGGTGGCCACGCCCACCTTGAGGGCGGCGGACTCGGTGTAGGTGTCGGGGTCCTCGACGGCTTCGTCGGAGCTGACGTCGTCCGACGGATCGTCGTCGTCGTCAGCCTCCAGTTCGGCCTCCTCGGCCGCGTAGGCCTCGATCACGACGTCGGATGGCTCCTCGTCGTCGTCCTCCTGCTCGTCCTCGTCTTCGCCGCCGGGCTCGAGGGGCTCGACGCCGCGCTCGGCCAGGTAGGACTCGACGTTGCCCACCAGCTCGTCGTACTCGGCGATGGTGAAGCCGCCCTTGATGGCGTTGGGGCCCGGCTCGTTGCGGCACTCGATGATGGGCACGCGGCCCGAGGCCTTGCTGTCGATGTCGATCCGGGGCGCGACGAGGACGTCGGCGGTGACCTTGCTGGCGCCCAGGACGATCTGCTTGCCGCCCTTGACGGCCTTGGCCTCGAGCTTGCTGGTCATCAACTCGACGACCTGGCCTTCGATGGCGCCGGCCTGCACGCTGCCCTCGAGGCGCACGGTGCCCTTGGGGGCGGCGACGCGGTCGAGCTGGAACTTGCCCTTGAGGGTGACGGAGCCCTCGTGGGAGACGACCTGGTTCATGCTGTCGCCCAGGGAGTCCTGAAGGATGATGTCACCAGCGTGCTGGATGGACACACCGCGGTCGGTGAGCTGGATGGAGACACCCGCGGGGATGACGAAGGGCTGGTGGCTTGCCATGGGATCCTCGATGGTCGAGATGGGCACGGGGGAGGTGGCGCACGAGGTGGGGACGCCACCCGGAGCTGAGCAATGCTACTGGGCTGGGAGGCTCGGGGCAAGCCGC
>CAYZVO010000043.1:0-43949 GCA_964481655.1 uncultured Enterobacterales bacterium
GTCGGCGCAGGCCACCCGCAGAGGCTGGCTCCCGGTTCTGTCGCCTGCTCTGAGAGGGGGTGGCCGTCACCCCACAGTTCGCCGGAGTGAATCGAGTCAGCGCGGTTTCAACCGGGCCGTTGGTAGTGGTCACTCTCGCCGTGCGTGCGGTGCCTGGTTTGATCCTCGCGTCGGCGACAGCCAAACAGCTGCCCACGGAGCGTCCTTGCAGGACCGGCTTTCTGAAGGGGAGTCCCTTCGCTTCGGGGCGCCCGTCCAGGGTGACTGCAGGTTGTCCAGATTACTCCAGGGTCATTCTCACCATGGTGCCCGCCACGGTCCTTGCTTTGGGGTTGATGTTGAATGGGCTCCAGGTCCGGCCATCGTTGTAGTCGGGGCCGCCCTCAACGGCCTTTGCGAGGTCTTCGGCAGGTATGAGCACTGTAGGCCCTCCTTCCAAGACATACCTGCACAGACTCAACCGCCTGTCGGAGAGTACAGACTTGTAGATCGCCGTTCTCCATTCACCGTTCTGCTCCCAGTTGGTCGGAACTTTCCGGGTCCACAAGCCATCTTCGATTATTGCCCTGGGCATCTCGCCTCCCCCTGTCAGTGCCCTAGCCCTGTGATGTGAGGACCACGAAGGTTGGGTCGTTGATGTCCGCCCGCAGGCGACGGCCCAGTTCGGCGCCTCGCTCCGTGGTCTCCCAGACACCGTGCGCTGAACCTCGCACGAAAAGCCCTCGATCGACGAGTTCTTGGCGAGTGAACCGGACGTGGTTCCACCAGCGCAGTTGGTCGGCGTTTTTCTCGTAGTGCTCGAGGTCAAGGTCGCTAAACAGGTGCCTCAGACGATGCTGCAGTTCGGGCTTGATCCGCCGGGTCCGAGCGCTTCCACCCCATTCCGTGATGATGGCCAGCAGATACCTGGCGTAGGTCTCGCGATCAATGCACTCTCCGCGAGGGGCGCGAGATGACGCGGCGTGGGTACTGCTGCCCGCCGAGGTCATTTTGTGGTCCTTTGGCTGCGGAGACTGTGGAGAGCCTCGGGAGGGGGTGGCGGCAGGAGGGTCGCCCAGTTCCGCAATGTCCAGCAAGCGCTCGATCACAGCGCTGTAATCGAACAGTGGGCTGGTGAGTAGCTTGAGCCGCCCGTAGGTCCTTTCTGTGATTTCGATGGTAGGCATGGGTGCCCCTGTCTCTGTGGATGACATTGACTATGTACCCCCAAAAGTCAATTACAGTCAAGGACGCAAATGACAGTTATTGACCTTTTGTGCCTGCCGTCGATTAGATGCCGTCCTTGGAACTCGTGTTTCACCGGCTCCTTTTTTGTTCTTTCACTTTCCCTTCGCTCGCGGGTCGACCTATCATGACCCCCTGCGGGGGCCTCCGCCCCTGCGACCCGCTTCCGGAGGAGACCATGCGAAGCACCGTGATCATCAGCGCCGTCCTGTCCCTGTCCCTGCTGGGCTGCCCGCCCATCGGTGGGGTCGACAAGGACGACACCGCGCCCCCCGAGGGCGACACCGACACCGACACCGACACCGACACCGACGCCGATGGGGACACGGACACGGACACCGACACCGACGCGGACACCGACACCGACGTGGACCTCACCGACCTGACCTTCACCATCGAGGGCGAGTACGCGGGCACGGCCATGGAGCTGACCTGGTTCAACGCGGGCGACGAGGTCTTCGAGGTGGGCGACACCATCGGCACCGCCAGCGTGGACGACGCCACGGTGACCATGAGCGTGCCGGACCCGGCTCCCGAGGACATGTTCGTCCTCGACGACAGCGTGCCCGAGATGACCGGCGCGCTGTACATGCCCGCCCTGCACGTCGACGATGACGCTGACGGCGAGCACGACAGCGACGAGATCTACGTGGGCGCCGGCCCGACCTGGGTCGCCTTCCTGCAGGGCGTCACCCCCGAATACGAGCACATCGGCTTCGTGGATGGCTGGAACGCCATCATCGTGGACCTGGGCGGCGGCGGCGGCCCCCCCGAGGTGGGCTCCATCGACGACATCCCGGTCGAGGCCAGCCTCTGGCCCCAGGAGGACATCACCATCGGCGGCACCTTCGGCGGCCCCATCGTGCCCACGGAGATGGGCTACGCCCTGACCTCCTACATGTGGTTCCACACCCAGACCCTCGACCACACCGTGGACGAGACCGTCCCGGTGGGCGACGACGCCAGCTGGAGCGTGACCATCGAGGGCCCCCCCGCCGAGGATCACTTCTTCGCGGTGGAGTGGTACCAGGAGGAGATCGCCCTCGAGTTGGGCATCGCCTACCAGGACGACGACGGCTCCGGGGCGTTCAGCCTGGCGGACGACCACCTCGGCTACCCCTGCTACGACGGCGACTACGTGATGATGCTCTACCTGCCGGGCTTCACCACCCTGGACTACGCCATCTCGATGCAGATGCAGGGCCTGCACGCTGGCTGGGTGCCCATGGCCGGCATCGACGCCCCCGAGCCCAGCTTCCTCGACGAGACCCAGGTCCAGAGCCTGGAGCTCTCCCACGACTGCGACCCCTTCTGATCCCGAACGCACGAGGACCCCACCATGCGCCGCACCATCCCCCTGATCCTGCTCTCCCTCGCCCTGACCGCCTGCCCCAAGGACCCCGATGACACCGGGGATCTGCCCGAGGGCGACACCGACACCGACACCGACACCGACACCGACACCGACACCGACGCGGACGGTGACACCGACGCGGACACCGACGCCGACACCGACGCCGACACGGACGTGGAGACCACCTCCATGACCTTCGAGATCGAAGGTGAGTGGGAGGGCACCGCCCTGGACCTGACCTGGTTCCGTCCCATGGACGAGACCTGGCTGGTGGGCGAGGTGCTCCAGTCCACAGCGGTCGAGGCCGACACCCTCACCATGGAGGTGCCCCCGCCCCCCGAGGAGGACCTGCTGCCCATGGACGAGGCCAAGTTCCCCGGGCTGCTTGCGGCCTTCTACCTGCCCGCCATCTACGAGGACGGGAACGGCGACGTGGTCCATGACGACGACGAGTACTTCGTGGGCGTGGGTCCGACCTGGATGATCTACCTGGACGGCGCCGTCCCCGCGGGCTTCGAGCACCTGGGTCTGTACGCCGGCTGGAACGCCTACCAGATGATCGAGGGCCACGACCTGCCCTCGGTCTACCCCCTGGACGCCATCCCCCTCGAGACGGCCCTGGCGCTGAACGAGTCCGTCACCATCGGCGGCACCCAGGACTTCGCGATCTCCTGGTCCCACCGGGCGGCGCTGGTCTCCTACGCCTACCTCGGCGGGATGCCCGTGGCCGACCACCACATCGACGACTGGTACCCCACCGCCGCCGAGGACAGCTGGTCCATGGAGATCAGCGGAGAGCCCGACGCCGATCACTTCATGGAGATCGACGAGGGCATGGAGGCCTCGGTGGAGCTGCCCCTGGCCTACCTGGACGACGACGGCAGCGGCGGCTTCACCACCGCCGACGGCATCGAGGGCGCGGCCTGCTACGAGGGCGACATGGTCGCGCTGTTCTACCTGCCCGGCATCACCGAGCTGGGCACGGCGGCCATGTTCCAGCTGTGGGGCATGACCCCGGGCTGGATGGTGATGGCCGATCTGGCCGAGGGGAGCGACCCCTACATGCTGACACCCGAGCAGTCCCTGCAGCTGGAGTTCAGCCAGAGCTGTCTGAGCTTCTGACGGCGGGCTGGGTTGGGGCCCCTACAGCCCCAGCCGCTTGCGCACCTCTTCCTTGTCGGACTCGAAGTCGAAGGCCGAGTACAGCCGGTAGAAGTTCTCCGGGTCCACCAGGCGGGGGTGGATGGCGCAGGCGGCCTCGACCCGGTCGCTCGAGAAGTCGAACAGGGGCAGGATCTGGGCGGCCTGCTCAACGCTGAGCCGGTGGTCCGTCAGGGCGCTGCGCAGCACCCGGAGCTTGCCGTCGCTGAACGACTCGGTCTGGATGGCGCCGCGCAGGGTGGCGAAGGCCGCGGGGGGCATGTGGGCCGGGGCGGTCTGCACCGGAGGCGGCGGGGGCGGGGGCGCCATCTCCTGGGGCGGGATGATCACGGGCGGCTCGGTGGGGTCGGTGACGGTCAGGTTGATGGAGACCGATGCGCCGGGGGCGCCCACCTGGACCGATCCGCTGGTGCCGCCAGGGCCCTCGGTCACGGTGACGGCCGCGCCACCCGCGGGGGGCGGAGGCGGAGCGGCGTGGGCCTTCATCAGCTCGGCCTGGACGGCCTGGATCTGGACCCGGGCTTCGGCCAGCTGCTTCAGGGCCTGCTCGCGGGTGGCGTTGGTGACCTTGCCCTGGATGAGGGCCTCGACCACCTCGAGATCGTCCAATGCCTTCTCGAGGTGCTGGACCTCGGCCTCCTGGGCCTGGACGGGGAGGGCGAAGGCGAAGAGCAGCGCGGCGAGGGCGAGCAGCCTGGGGAGCATCGGGATCTCCTGGGAGGGGTGCGGGGTCAGCGCCGTGACGGCGGGTCGCCCGGGGCTATTCGAGGGGATCCTATCCGGGTGCCTACAGCCGGGCCCCACACCACTGGCAGACCTCGTTGGTCACGCCTTCGCGATCCTGGACCTGGGCGCCGCAGGTGGGGCAGGCGGTCTTGCCGATCACCCTGGCCTGGCTGCGCATCAGCGCGTCCAAGGCCTGCTCCGCGGTGGTGTCCACCGGCAGGCCCAGCCAGGTGCGGACGGGATCCTCGTGGACCTCCAGGGGTTCACCCCGGACCTGCTGGAAGATGAGGTGGCGCACGACCTTGCGGAGCATCTCGAGCTCCTGGCGCATCTCCGCCAGGGACTGGATGTTGTCGGTGATGCCCTGGTGGGCAGCGCGCAGGCTGGCCTTGTTCTGGCCGCGACGGCTATCGAACATGTCTGCCATGGGGTCTCCAGTGTCGGGATTCAGCGGCCCTGGGCGAGCAGGTGGAGGCGCTCGAGGCCGGCCGCGTCCCGTGGCTGGGTGAGGACGTGGAACCAGGCCAACACGGCGTCGGCCTGGCGCGGGTTCATAGTGGTGTCCACGTGGGAGGCCAGCAGCACCCACGGGACCGAGACCTCGTCGCCGACGGGCAGGGCCTCGTAGGCCGCGAGCAGATCCTCGCCGACCTCGGAAGGGGGCTCCCCGGCAGCCAGGCGGAGCAGCTGCAGCTCGACCCGGTGGTCGGCGCTCACGGTGGGGTCGGCCCGCAGGTCGGTCACGATCACTCCGGCGTGTTCGGCGTAGCCGTGCAGCAGGAGCAGGGCCGCCAGGTCGAGCAGGGCGTCGTGGTTGTCCGGGTCCAGGCGCACCCGGCGCTCGGCCAGGTCCATGGCCTTCGGCAGATCCATGGTGACCCGGGTGGCCACCAGCACCGCGGTGCCCATCACGTCGGGATCGTCGGGGGCGTGCACCGCCGCCAGCTCCACGGAGCGCACGGCGCGCTCCTGCTGGTTGGCCTGCAGCGCCAGCCCCACGACCCGGGCCAGGGCCTCGGAGTCGCCGGGGACCAGGGTCAGCACGCGGTTCCAGGCCTCCAGAGCCCCGGTGACATCGCCGTCCTGCTCGTAGTGGGCCCCCAGCCTGGACCAGGCGGTGACGTCGTCGCCGTGGGCGGCGATCTGGGCGCGCAGGCGGTACAGCTCGAGGCTTCGGCGGGCCCAGGGGTCCTCGGGCCGCAGCTCCACCAGCTTGGCCTGGGCGTGGGCGGCCTCGGCGTAGCGACCCTGGTACCACAGGGCCAGGGTGAGCCCGTCCAGGGCGTCGGGCCGCGTCGGCGCCATGGTGTGGGCGCGCTCGAAGATCTCCGAGGCCTCGAGGAAGAGGTCCTCCCCCGCCTGGGGCAGCCGCCGGGCCTTGCGCACCAGCGCCTCCTGCAGCGCGGCCTCGCCGTGGGTCAGCAGGGCGTCCACGCTGCCCGGAGCCTCGGCCTCGGCCTCGAGGGCGTACTGCCAGGCCTGAGCCACGAACAGATCCCCCTGGGTCAGCTCCCAGGCGATGGGGTTGCCGTCGGCGGTGTGCACCTGCAGCGCGAACTGGAAGGCTTCGACCGAGCGGGCCAGGCTCTCGCCGCGATCGCCGGAGCGCTGCTCCCGCAGGGCCTGGCCGAGGCGCTGCCAGGTCTGGGCCCAGTGCTCGGGATCGCCATCACGGGTGTAGACGGTCAGCGCCTGCTCGTAGGCGTCGATGGCCTTGGCGATGTTGTCGGCGCGATCCCCCAGGGGGCTGGCGCGCCAGGC
The DNA here is from genome assembly GCA_964481655.1 of uncultured Enterobacterales bacterium. GTDB lineage: Bacteria > Myxococcota_A > UBA796 > UBA796 > JAFGLY01 > CALDOK01. The sequence continues at coordinate 6,227 of CAYZVO010000043.1, forward strand.
GTCCCCGAGCTTGATCAGGGTCGCGGCGTGATCCCGCGGTCGGTCCTGCTCCTCAAGCACCTCGAGGGCCCGCTGCAAGCCCAGCAAGGCGCCCTGAAAGCGCGCCTCGGCCTGGTCTCCGGGGAGCTGGCGCACGGCGTTGCCCAGCCAGGCGTGGGTCAGGGCCCACTGCACCGGGTGGTCCTCCCGGGTGAAGACGGTCAGCGCGTCCTGGTGGGCGGCCAGGGCCTGCTGGAGGTGATCGGGGGGCTCCTGCCAGGGCAGCCCCTGCAGGGCGGCGCCCATGCCGTTGCGGGTGCGGGCCCAGTGCGCAGGCTCGCCTTCGCGATCGAAGACCGTGAGCGCGCGCTCGTAGGCCTCGAGGGCCTGTCGGCGGTTGTCGAAGGGATCGCCGACGGGGTTGTCGGCGATGGCGTCGCCCAGCCGGGCCTGCCCCAGGGCCCACGCCTGGGGGAACAGCTCCGGCTCGAGGAGTGACAGGGCGCTGTTGTGGGCGCCGATGGCGGCCTCGAGCACTCCGGCTTGATCGGGGTTGGGCAGCCCCTGCCAGGCCAGGCCGAGGTCGAGCTGGGTGTGGGCCCACTCGGTGGGGTGGGCCACCAGCGAGAAGACCCCCAGGGCCTCCTGGTAGGCGGCGATGGCCTCCCGCAGATCGGCCTCGGGGTCGTCGGAGTCCCGCAGGGTCAGCAGCTGGCCGCGCCGCCGCTGCAGCCGGGCCCGGGCCACGGGGCACGCCTCGGGGGGCACGGTCAGCAGCGCCTCTCCGGCGGCGTCCAGCAGGGGCTCGAGGGACTCGCTGGGGCGCTGGGGCTCGGGCAGGCCGAGCCAGGCGTCGAGGCGCAGCTGCTGGACCTCGAGCCACGCGCAGGGCCGCTCGTCGGTGGGCAGCGCCGCCAGGGCGCGCAGGTAGGCCCGCTCGGCGGCGGCGTAGGGGGTGTCGTCGGGCCCGATGGCGCCCTCGCCGCCCCGCTCCTGCAGGGCCAGCAGCAGGTCGGCGTCCAGCCGGGCGATGGTGGCGGTGCCCTCGCGGGCCCACAGGGAGGCGGTGGCGCTCGAGCGGGTCATGCCCGCCCGCCAGCGCTCGTGCTCCGCGCGGAGCTTGCGCAGGCGCTCGCGGGCTCGAAGCAGGCCCAGCTCCGGCCGTTCCTGGGCGCTGGGGTGCAGGCGCACGATGTCGGCGGCGGCCATGGCGGCCACGGCCTGGGCCACCATGCGCGGGGAGTCGGCGGCCTCGGTGGGCAGCACCAGGCGCTCCGCGCGGCGGCCGATGCCGGCGGGATCGGCGTCGGGGGGACGCTCGCCGATGGCCGGCTCCCGGGGGAGCTGCACCAGCATCGCGCGGTGGCGGCGGGTGCGGTCCACGCTCTGGTCCCAGGTGGTGGCCAGCACGAGGCTGGCGTTGACCGAGCCACCCAGCAGCTGGGCCTGCTGGGCCACCTCGTCCTGGGGGGCGTCGATGAGCAGGCCCAGGTCGCGGATCTCCCACAGGCTCGGGTCGAGCCCGGTGCGCAGCAGCTCCTTGCGCACGGCGTGGGCCAGATCCCAGTAGTCGTCGAGATCGTCGTCCCCTCGCAGCCGCGCCAGCCAGATGCCGTAGCGGCGCGCGGGGGTCGGGCGCCGCAGCTCGTAGTGCAGGTGCAGGAAGGCGTGGATGGAGCCGCCGGTCCCGCGGGCTGGGGCCCCCTGGTCCTCGGGCTTCCCCATGATGCCCAGCAGCAGGCCATCGTCGCCCACCACCGGCGCCCCGGGCAGCCAGGGCCAGGTGAGCTCGTGCAGCCACTCGACCTCGAAGCCGGCGCGGTCCCCGCCCGCGAGGCGAGCCAGGCGGGCGTGCACGGTGCCCCCGTCGTCGATGTCGGTGTGCACCATCACCGCGGTGTTGCCGTAGAGCACGTCGTCGAAGGCGGCGCGGTCGGCCACCACCAGGGTCTCGAGCTCAGCCGGCAGCGGCTGGTCGGGGAGCACCTCCAGCACGGCCAGGTCGTCCGACGCCCGCCGTGCGCCCACCTGCGCGAGCAGCCTGCCCTGCCCGCCGGGGAGGACCAGGACCGGGGACGCGCAGGCCTCGCCGTCCGGGCGGGTCACCGCGTCGTGGGTGGTGACCGCCAGCAGGTGGGGATCGGCCCATGAGGTGACCAGGCTGGCCAGCGCGGGTGGGCCGCAGCCGGTCACCCGCGCCACGGCATCCCGCGAGGCAGCCTCGGCCGGCCCGGGGATGAGCACGGCCAGGAGGGGCGCCAGCAGGAGGACGGCGCCCAGCCAGCGCCGGGGGAGCTGTGGTGGCCTCATGGGCCCACGATACCACGCGTGGTGCCACACGCAGCGAGGCCGCGCCAGGGTGTGCCCGGCGCGGCCTCGGGGTGTGCGTCTGGCTACTGGTGCTGACCGATCAGCTCGAGCACCTCGGGGAAGTCGATGCCCAGCTCACGAACCTTCGCCACGGTGGGCACGCCGTCGTTCGTCCAGCCGCGGCGGGCGTAGACGGCGTCCTTGAGGCCTTCGTAGGCGCCCTCGCGCTTCTCGCGCAGGATGGCCATCTTCTCGACGGTGTCCATGCCGCTGGGGTCCACGCCCCAGGTGTCCTTCAGCTGGCCGTCGTAGCGGTCGGCGCGGGACTCGTACTCCCACACGGTGACCGGCCCGACCGAGCGGTAGGGGATGGCGTCGTGCTCGCGGCGGCCGTAGCCCTGGCGCAGGTTGAAGATGCGCTGGAAGTTGTAGACCTTCTCGCTCATGGCGATCAGGTCCTTGGGGGAGGACTGACGGCCGGTGGTGCCGGAGAAGTACTCGGCGTACCAGGCCAGGTGCGCGTTGACCTTGGCCGGGTCGTTCCAGTTGGGGTCGGCCTTGGCGTAGCGGTCGCCCTCGATGGCCATCCAGCGCAGGTCGTTGTACTGGAAGTTGGTCTTGAGGTCGGTGGGGACCACGTCGTTCCAGGGCAGCTTGCACAGGCCGTTGAGGCCGAACCAGGTGCGCCACATGGGGAACCAGTGTAGGGCCTCGGCCTTCTGCTCGAAGCTGGGCATGAAGTTGTGCACCATGTCCAGGAAGATCAGCCAGGCCTCGTCGTGCTGCGGGCCCTTCAGCGCCAGGCCGTAGCCGCCCTGCTGGGCCAGGGACTCCTTGGTCATGTACTCGGAGAACTCCAGCCCCTTGGACTCCATGGCGATGTCGGCCATGAAGGCCGGGTTGGCGCCGAAGTGTTCGGCGAAGTGGGCCTTCATGCGGCGGCAGCCCTGGCCGAAGATGGCGCCGAAGCCCTCGCCGCGGGCCATCTGGTGCAGCACCTCCAGGCAGGCTTCCGAGGCACCGAAGCGAAGCTCCAGGCCGCCGGTGTGTGCGGTGGTGAGCTGACCGGCCTCGAAGCACTCCATGACGAAGGCCATGGCGGTGCCGAAGCTGATGGTGTCGATGCCGTAGGTGTCGCAGTAGAAGTTGACCTCGAGCACGTGGTCGGGGTCGAAGATGCCGTTGTTGGTGCCGCAGCCGGCGATGGTCTCGTACTCGGGGCCGTCGACCCACACCGCCTGGCCCTTCATGGGGCCCGACTTGAGCACGAAGTCCTTGACGCAGTGGGCGCAGGCCACGGTGCAGCCGACCCAGCAGCCGTCGAAGCCCTTGTGGAACTTGCTGCGGTAGACCTCCGGGCCCAGCGCCTCGGAGCGATCGTCGGAGCCATAGCGGAAGTTGCAGGTGGGCAGCAGGTCGTAGTCGTTCATGATGGGCACCAGGTGGGTGGTGCCCAGGCGGTTCATCTCGTTCTGCTTGCCGTCGAGCTGACGGATCTCGCCGGAGTGGGACCTGCCGGCGGTCTTGACCTGGTCGATATCGGCGGGGGCGTTCAGCTCCAGCTTGGGCGGCTGGCTGAACTTGGCCACCACGGCCCGGATGTTCTTGTGCGCGAGCACGGTGCCGATGCCCCCGCGGCCGGCCTGCTTGTAGCGCATGGCCTTGCGGGCGCGGTCCCAGAAAGAGAAGTTCAGGCAACCCATCAGGGAGTGCCTGGCGGCCGTGCCGGCGTTCACCACCGAGATGCTCTGCTTGCGATCTGGAGAGAAGCGCTCGTGCAGCAGCTCGGACATGCTGTAGGCGTCTTCGGGCAGGTCGGAGCCGTCGTAGAAGCTGATCCTGCCTTCGTCACCATCGATGAGCACCAGCAGGGGGACCTCGGAGCGGCCCTGCAACTCCAGGGCGTCGAAGCCGGCGAACTTCAGGAAGGGGCCGAAGTAGCCGCCCACGTTGGAGTCCATCACCGAGCCGGTGGTGGGGGAGATGGACGTGACGATGCTCTTGCCGCTGCCCGGGTAGTTGGGGGTGCCGCCCATGGGGCCGGAGGCGATGACCACCTCGTTGCGGGGATCGTCCCAGGCGCAGCGGGCCGGGATGCTGTTCCACATCAGCCACAGGTCGAAGCCCTTGCCGCCGATGAAGGTGTCCTTCATCTGCTGGGTGACCGGCTTTTCGGTCACGGCCAGGGCGCCGATGTCGATGTGCAGGGTGCGGTTCGTGTAGCCGTGCTCGATCTCACCGAGCTGGTAGCTGTGTTCGCCTAGGAGCATGGTCGTCTCGCTGGTTCGGGTGTTCGAAGGGAAAGGAAGGGAAGGGGGAGAGGGTCAGCCGCCGGCGATGATGTAGACCACACGGACCTGGTCGTCCGGCTGGATGGTGTGGGTCTTCCAGGTGCGCCGGGGGATGTGGGTGCCCGCGATCCTGACCACGGCGATGGGCATCTGCGGATCCAGCTGCTCCAGCAGTGCGTGGACCGTCAGCCCTGGCTGCCAGGGTCGGCGTTCATCGTTCAAGACGAAGCTCTGCGGCATGGGACGTGGTGTTCCTGGGCCGGGTCCATCCCCGGCCGGGGGGCGAAGCCCCCCGTAGCGTCCCTCCGACGGCGCTGTCCAGCGTCGAGGCAGGGAGCCTGACGAGGCACAGAGATCGGCCGCGCTGGGCCGCCGGAGTTGCATCGTCGTGCACGTCGCTCAGCCGCTCCCGCGCACCCGGCCCTTGCCCTGCGGCTTGGCGGTCAGCAGGCGTGGGCGGCTCATGGGCCCGGGGCCTGCCAGCCGTCGCCGTCCACGTCCAGGAAGAAGGCGTTGCTCATGGCGTAGGGGCTCTGGTTGCGCCAGACGTCGCCCATGGGGGTCGAGCCGGTGACCTCGAGCACGAACCAGGCGTCGCTGTCGGCCTCGAGCAGCAGGCTGTCGTCGAACAACACGCCGTCCTCGGCGGGGCCGAGGGCGTGCTCCTCGACGATGTCGCCGTCGCGGATCAGGCGCAGGCTGTCGGGCTGGATCCAGCTGGGAGCCATGACCTGCACGTCCACGTTGGCCGACGAGCCCGTCAGGGTGTCCCCGGGCAGGGCGCCACCGGCCCAGGCCCGCAGGGTCACGCCCGTGGCGGCCACCACGTGGCCGGCCAGGACCGCCTCGACCACGGCGTCGGCCTCGAGCCCCTCGGGGCTGTCCCGGTCCAGGAACACGTCGGTGCGGGCCATGCCGCAGGGGATGAAGCGGTAGTGGCTGTCGCTGACCCCCAGCGGCGTGCGGATCTCGCCGTGGTCCAGGAAGCCGAAGAAGTCGGCGCGCACGTCCTCGAGATCGTCCACGCCGCCGTTGATGAGCTCGAAGGTGTCGAACCCCCAGGAGAAGGTGTCGGGATCGTCGGCCTCGCCGGTGACGGGGTCGAAGTCGGCGAAGGTGAGCATCCCCGGGGTGCGGGGGTGGTTGACCTGCAGCAGGGCGTCGGGGCCTGCGGCGTCCCGCATGGCCTCGAACAGCTCGTCGGTGCTGACCCGCAGGTTCCACCAGTCCAGCGCGCCGCCGTTGGGCTCGGTGCGCGCACCGACCTCGATGGGCCACAGGTTGAAGTGGCCCCGGATCATGGTGGTGACCTCGACCGCGGGGAAGGTCAGCAGGCGGGAGCCCAGGCCCATGGCCTCGAGCAGGGGCGCGTAGTCCACGTGCACGTCGTGGTCCGTGATGGGGGCGATGTCCACGCCCGTCGCGGCGCAGGCCACCAGGCGGTCGGCCATGGGCAGGGCGCCGTCGAAGCTGGGGGCGCCGTGGGTGTGGGCGTCCATGGCCAGCCAGCCCTCGTGATCGATGACCCGCTCGAGCTCGAGCTCGAGGGTGGTGGCCTCGCCGGGGAGGACCTCGACGGCCTCCGCGCTGGCCTGCTCGTGGCGCCAGCCCGCCGTGGCCTCGAGGTCGTAGGTGCCGGGGAGCACGTCGATGGTGAAGGTCCCGTCGGGGGTCCAGGCCCAGCCGGCGCGGCGGCCGGTGGGGAGCTCGAGGGCGTCGTGGAGATCGGCGGGGATGGCGGAGTTGGGCGGCGCGCCGTCGGTCCACAGCAGCTCGAGCACGCCGGGCAGGGCGTCGCCGTGTTGGTCCACCAGGGTCAGCTCCAGGCGGCCCGGGGCCCCGAGCTCCAGGTCGACGGACTCGGTGCCGCCATCGGCCAGATCGACGCTGACCCCGTCGGAGCTCGGGTACCCCTGGGCCCAGGGCGGTGCCTCGGCGTCCCGATGGCCGCTCATGGTCCACAGCACCTGAGCGTTGATGTCGCTGTGGCCGAACGGTGCGTAGCGGCCGCGGCCGTCCACCAGCTGCACGTGCTCGAGATCGCCGTGGCCGACGGCGTAGGCGGTGTAGGGGCCTGGAGCGAGCTGGGAACAGAAGGCGCCGTCCTCATCGGTCAGGGCCCAGCCGTCGACGCTGGGGGTCTCGCTGCCGGCAACGAGGTGGACCCGGGCGCCCGCGACCGGGCCCGCGGGGGCGGTGACGGTGCCGCACAGCTCGGAGAGGGGGTCGCCTTCGACCGCGCGCTTGGCGGCGAGCGCGGTGGTGGGATCGGGTGCGATGGTGAGGTTGCGATCGAGGACCACCGTCTCGCCTGGTCCCAGTTCCGTGGTGCCCAGCTCCGCCAGCAGCATGCCGTACTCGGACGCCAGGCTGGTGATGACGCCGGTGCCGTATTCACCCTGGTCAGGCCACAGGGCGATGGTGCTCTCGCCTTGGCGGCCCGCCATGATCAGCACCTGGCGGGTGTCGGCGTCCCACTCGTCGTAGCCGCTGCCCGGCTGCCAGGGCAGCAGGTCCTCGCCCGAGACCCAGGCGCCCTCCTGGGGAGCGATCTCGATGGCGTCGTCACCGGGGTTGGTGATGGCGGTGCTGATGTGCAGGGTCGGGCTGTCCGGCGGCATGGTGAAGGTGGTGGCGATCTCGAGCCCCATGGCCTCGACCACCGGATCGTCCCGCTCGAACATGCCCTGGAACCAACCCCAGTCCACGTCGGTGCCCGTGGCTCGGACGATGGCCTCGCCCCCGTCGCTGCCGTCGGCGATGACCTCCACCGTCTCTGCGTGGAACAGCCGCGACATCGAGAAGGCGAGGTAGACGTCTTCCACGAGGTCCCGGCCCAGCTGCTCCTCGGGGCGGACCAGATCGGCGTCGATGACACCGCCGCCGACGGGCACGTAGCCGTGGCTCTCGTAGGCGCCCTGGATGATGAACTGGACCTCGCTGTTGTAGATCTTGACGTCACCGGCGCGGCCCTCGGCGCTGATGCCGCCGAACAGGGCGTCCCCACTGCCCGGCTCATCCCGGATCACCCCGGCACGGGCCTCGCCGGGAGCGGCGGGGATCGTGGGATCGGCGCCCAGGAAGGGTTGGCCCCTGACGCCCGTGTCCACCGGGCCAGGGCAGCCGGTCAGCAGCAGGATGAGGGAGAGCGCGCACATGATCTCACCAGCTCACGACGACGCCGACGCCCAGCCCGAGGGCGCCCGCGGCGGCCACCCCCGCGCCGATGCCCAGCCGCTTGGCGACCATTCGATCGTGCTCGTTCCAGCGCTCGGTGTTGGGGGAACAGCCCTCGACCCGCAGCGCACAGCGCTCCTCGGAGGCCGCCACGTCGGCGCGGATGATGGCCGAGCTCACACCGAGGCCCACAGCCCCCGCGGCCAGCACGCCGGCGCCCCCCACCAGCAGCACGCGGCTGCCCTTGGAGGGGGACCGGACCCGCATGGACGGGGCCTTCGTGGGCTCGTCCCGCACCGGGCCGTCGAAGATGCCCACGGGCAGCGGCGCTCCCGGGGGGACGTAGGCGGTCTGCATGGGCTGGCCCTGGCCGTCGATGAGCTGCAGCACCACCGGCAGGCGGTCCGGCTTGCGCCAGGACGGGGCGCCGTCGAGCCGCAGGGCCAGGCCGGCGGGGGCGGTCAGCGTGCTGCGGCTGGGCTCCCGCTCGTCGCGGGCGGATCGGATGAGCCGGTCCAGATCGCCGCCGGGGGGCGCCAGCAGCGGGTCGGGTTCCCAGCTGGGCTCGGCGATGAGCGCCGCCTGCATCGCGTTGGCCGCGCCCGCGTCGTCACCGTCCCAGAACGCCGCCAGGGCGAAGGCGCGGTGCACGGCCGCGGCGGTCTCGGGGGTGATGGACTCGTCCAGGCACTCCACCCCCACCCCCACCTCGTGGCGGGCGGCCAGCAGGTCCCCGGTGTCGCCGGCGAGGTAGGCCTGCTCGGCCTCGAGGGCGATGGTGGAGACCCCCCAGTCGGTGCTGGGGCAGGGGTCGTAGCCGGCGAACGCCGTGGTCGGGGCGAGGGCGGCCACGAAGGCCAGTGCGGGGAGAGCGCGCATGGCCGCTATCGTCTCACGAACCGTTCACCTTGGCCACGAAGATGTCCTTGGCCACGTCGCGGTCGAAGGCCAGCTCGGTGCCCTCGAAGCGCACGCACCAGGCGGGCAGCCGCTGGTGCACCGTGAGCACCACATTGGGCGTCAGCCCCAGGGACGACAGCCGGTGGAGGCGCTCGTGGTTCCGGGGGTGCAGGTACACCACCCGACCCTGCTCCCCGGGCTTCAGATCCGTCAGGGGGACCACCGGGCTGGCCACGGTGGTCAGGTGCAGGTTGCAGCAGGGGCCCGGGGGGATGGGGTGGCCGTGGGGGCAGGTGGTGGGGTGCCCCAGCATGGTGCACAGGGCGTCGGTCATCTCAGGGCGCAGATCGTGCTCCAGCTCGCAGGCCAGGGCGGAGGCGCGCTCGGCGTCGCGGCCGTAGACGATGTGCAGCAGCGCCTCGCTCAGGCGGTAGCGGCGCACCAGGGCCTGGGCCATGACGTCGCCGGCCGCCGACAGCAGCAGGGTGCTGCCCTCGACCTCCACCAGGCCTTCGTCCACCAGGTCGTCGAGATCGTGCTCGGCCACGGGCTTCCGGGCGCAGGTTCTCAGGCCCTCGAGGCTCGGGCGCTCGGTCTCGATGGCGATCCACAGGGCGTTGAGCAGGTGATCGCGGTGTGCGGGGTCCATGGGGGCTCCTTACGCGAAGCTGATGCCCAGCAGGCTGCAGCCGTGGAAGACGATGGCGCCCACGGCCAGGGCCCAGCCGGTGACCGCGAGGATGAGCAGGGTGGCGTCGCGGAAGCCCTGCTCTTTGTAGAGCACCAGCACTGCGTTCACGCAGGGGGTGAGCAGCACCATCATCAGCAGGGTGACCACCACCTGCAGGTTGGTGAAGCCCGCCCGCACCAGGTCGAGCTCGGTGGCCCCGTTCTCGCGCCGGATGAGGGTCTTGATGAAGACCTGGACGGCCTCGTCGGGGAGGCCGAGCAGGCCGGCGGTCAGGGGCCGGGCGCCTTGCTCGAGCAGGTCGAGCCCGCCGAGGCGGTCGGCGATGAACAGCGCCAGGGAGGCGGCCAGGAAGTAGGGCACCGCCTCGCGCATGAAGGACCAGGTCTCGCGGACGGTGTGGCTGAACACCCGCCAGGGGTCGGGGACCCGCAGCGGAGGCAGCTCCATGATGAAGTCGGAGATGCGCCCGCCCATGGCCCGGTCGGCCGCGGCGCCCGCCACGGCGATCTGCACGAAGAGGATGCCGAAGACCGCCACGCTCGCGGTGAGGGGCATGTCCCCGAGGATCACCATCATCACCGCCAGCAGCGGCGCGCAGGGCACACCCAGCATGAGCAGGAAGGAGGCGATCATGCGCTCCCGGCGGGTCTCGAGCATCCGCGTGGTGATGAGCGCCATGGTGACGCAGGAGAAGCCCATGGCGATGGGCAGCACGCCCTTGCCGTTCAGGCCGACGCCCCGCAGCAGGCGGTCCAGCAGGATGGTGAGCCGCGCCAGGTAGCCGCTCTGGTTGAGCACCGCGAAGGCCAGGTAGAAGAAGAACAGCACCGGCAGCACGATGCCGAAGGCCAGGAACAGGCCGGTGGTGAGCAGGCCGAAGTCGGGGTCGAGCAGGGCGTCCCGCACGATGGGCCAGGGCAGGGGTGCGAGGGCGCGCTCGCACCAGGGCACCAGCACCCCCTGGAAGAGGCCGCCGTTGAGGGCGTCCACGACGCGAGTGGCGCCGATCTCACCGACCCAGACGTACATGAACGCGACCACCGCCAGGGCGATGGGCACGCCCCAGACGGGGTGCTGGGCCAGGTCACCCAGGCGGCGGGCCAGGGCCGGGGTGTCCTTGGGGGCGCTCGAGACCGCCGCGGCGATGCGCTCGGCCTCCCGCAGGATGATGTCGGTGAGCAGCGAATCGATGGGCAGGTGCACGTCGCGCTGCAGGGCGGCGACCTGATCGAGCACCGCGTCGCGCACGGTGGGATCGAGGTGGCGGTCCAGCTCGTCGCGGATGAGCGGATCCCCGGCCAGCAGCATCAGCGCCGAGGCCCGCGCCGGTGTGGGCAGCTCGGCCAGCTGGGTCTCGAGCTCGTTCACCACGGTGCGCAGGCGGCGGGGCAGGCGCACCGTGCGCTCGGGGACGCGGGCTCGATCGAGGGCCTTGTGCAGGGCGCCGGTGCCCTCGTCGCTGCGGGCGGCGGTGGCCACGACCGGGATGCCCAGCAGGGCCTCGAGGGCCGCGGTGTCCACGATGGGCGCGTCCCGTCCGGCGAGGTCCTGCATGGTGAGGGCCAGGACCATGGGCCGATCCAGCAGCGCGGCCTGCAGCAGCAGCGCGATGGATCGCCGCAGGTTGCGGGCGTCGGCCACCACCAGCAGCGCCGCCGGTGGGTTGGCCAGCAGCGCCCGGTGTACGGCCTGCTCGGCCTCGTCCTGGGGGTGGAGCAGGCCGGCGATGCCGGGGGTGTCCACCAGCACCGTGGGCTGCTCCCGGTGATCGTCGGGCAGGCGCCGCAGGCGGTGCCACAGGCGATGGCCGCTGGACAGCACCGGCACCAGGCGTCCCCGGCGGAAGTCCTTGGAGCTCTCGGGGACCGGGCCGTGCCAGGCCCGCTCGCCGCAGAGGCGATGGAAGAGGGTGGTCTTGCCCGCCTGCAGGTTCCCCAGCAGCATCACCTCGCGGTGGGTGGGTTCGGTGCTGGTGGTGGGCGTGGTGGACATTTGTTAGACGCGCCTAACAGGGGGGGACAACCTACCCCTGGGACGGTCTTCAGGCAAGGGCGTGGGCTGGCCTACAGACGGGATCCGCGGGGTCTGGCTAGCCCTGGCGGATCAGGGCCACGCCGTAGAAGCCGTCGGTGCCTGTGCGGTGGGGCCACAGCACGCCGTCGTCCCCCAGTTGGTCCACCAGCTCGAAGTCGGGGTGGCTCCCCAGGAAGTCGTCGAGCACGTCCTGGTTCTCGGTCCGCAGCAGGGAGCAGGTCCCGTACACCAGCCGCGCGCCGGGGCGCACCAGGGGGGCGGCCCTGGCCAGGATCGCCCGCTGCAGGCGGGCCCGGTCTGCGACCCAAGCTGGTGTGAGGCGCCAGCGCATCTCGGGTCGGCGGCGCAGCACGCCGCTGCTCGAGCAGGGGGCGTCCACCAGGACGGTGTCGGCCCAGCCGCGCTCCACGGGCACGGGGCCGCGCTCGTCCATGACCTGGTAGCGGATGGCCTGTCCGGCCCGGGCCATGCGGCGCTCGAGCACCTTCAGGGCACCGTCCCGCACATCGAGGGCCACGACCTTGGCGCCGGCGTCGGCCAGGGCCAGGGCCTTGCCGCCGGCCCCCGCGCAGAAGTCCACGATCCGGGCGCCCGGCCTGGGCTCGGCCAGGGCCGCCAGCAGCTGTGAGCCTTCGTCCTGGACCTCGAAGAGGCCCTCCCGGAAGCTGGCCAGGGTGTGGATGTTGCGGCGGTCCTGGAAGATCAGCGCCTGGGGTGCCAGCGTCCCCGGCGTGGTGTGCACGCCCTCGGTCGCCAGCCGCGCGGCCAGGGTGTCGCGATCGGTGCGGGAGAGGTTGGCCCGGGCGGCCATGGGTGGGCGGCCGGCGAAGGCGGTGATGAGCGCGCCGGCGTCGGGCCCGAGCTCGTCCCACCAGGTCTCGGCCAGCCACAGGGGCAGGGAGCCACCCAGGGCCAGGGCCTGGGCGGGGGCGAGCCCCGCGGCGTGCTCGGCCACCAATGCCCGCATCTGGGACAGGGCCTCGAAGTCCAGCCCGGGGAGCTGCTCTGCGGCGAGCTCGGCGGGCAGCCCGTCGCCCACGACCAGCCAGGTCAGGTAGAGGTGGTGGGGCTCAGCGGGGTCTCCGCCGATGCGCTCCACCAGGACCCGCAGCACCTCGCCGTGGCGGATGAGGCCGTAGATGCAGGCCGAGGTGGTGCGGCGCCCCTTGGAGCCCAGGCTGCGATCCCGCCGCAGCCGCTGGCTGAGGATCCGGCCGGCGTCCAGGGGGGCCTCGCGGATCTGCTGCCACAGCTCGGTGGTCACGCCGCGCACCAGGCCGGGCCGGGCGGCGCGCTCGAGGCGGGGCGGCGGGGTCTCGGGGGGGGTGGGCAGCGCGGCTGTCGCCAGACGCACCGCGATGTCGGCGTGCTGGGTCATGGGGTCCGGTGGGAAGGCTGTGGACAGTCTAGACACCCGACTCATCGGTGCCCACCCGCCGGTAGTTCAGCGCGGTCGTAGGGGCGTCGTCGCCGGGCATGGTCACCCGGGAGCACCAGCCATCCTCGGTGGCCTCGAGGCGGACCCGGGGGCCGACGGGGCCGGTGGTCCAGTGGGCGGCGCCGTCGGCGTCCACGTGCACCGGGTACTGGGCGTGCCAGGCGCGCTCCATGAAGTGCAGCACCCGCAGGCCTTCCTCGGTGGGATCGAAGCGGTACAGGGCGAAGTCTTCGTACAGCAGGTCGCCGTCGGGCCCCAGCAGGCGCTCGCGCAGCTCGAGCCAGGAGCCGTCGAGCAGCAAGCGGCCGTGGGCCGTGGCGAGGATGGGCTCGCCGCTGTCCGTGCCGCGGCCCTCGAAGCGGCCCACCAGGAAGCGCAGGGGGTCGAGGCCCTCGAGACAGAGGCTGGTGCGCGCTTGCCAGGCCGTGAGGTCGTCGCTCATGGGGGCTCCGGAGGTGGGGACGGCTGCCGGGGGGTAACACCCCGGATACGCTGGGGACATGCGACGCACCGCCCTCGTCTTCGCCCTCTGCTCCATCCCCCTGCTCGCCAGCTCCGCTGTGGCTGTGGACCCGCCTGAGCCCGCCGTCGAGGCTCCGGCCGCCGAGGTCGCCTCGGCGCCCGATCCCGACGCCCGCGATGCCCGGGGTTGGCACCTGCGCCAGGTCGAGATCGATCCGGCCCCGCTGCTGGCGTCCAACCCGGCCCAGCCCATCGAGCTGCCCGCCGCGGTGGTGGAGCGGGTCCAGCGGCGCACGGTGCTGATCTACATCTCGCCCAAGTGCCCGCACTGCGTGAACGTGATCCCGGAGCTGGTGGATCTGACCGGCCGGGTGGCCGAGCACACCGACGTGCTCGCGATCTTCTCGGGCTTCTCGAAGCGCGGTGAGGTCGAGAGCTTCGCCACCGCGCAGCAGCTGCCCTTCCCCTGGATCTACGACACCGACAAGGAGTTCGCTCGGGCCACGGGCCTGAGCTCCACCCCCTCGGTGCTGGTGGTGGAGCCCACCGAGGACCCCGACGATCTGATGGTGGGCGTGGGCGATGCCTACATGCCCTACCCCCACGGCGCCGACGCCGTGCTCGAGATGCGCCTGCTGGGCGACTCCGAGCCGGTGCTGTCCCGCGGGGCCTGGGTCGGCGACGTGACCTGCGGCGCCTGCCACCTCGAAGAGGCCCAGTCCCACGCCCTGAGCCTGCACTCGGTGGCCTACTTCCACATGGTCGACGCCGGTGGCGTGGACGATCCGAGCTGCCGGGCCTGCCACGTCACCAACCCGGTCGAGGCCTACACCCCGGGCATGGAGACGGTGCCCATGGGCTTCCGTCCCGGGGACCATCGCTCCCCCTGGGCCGGGGTGGGCTGCGAGGCCTGCCACACCGCCAGCGGCCCCCACGACGGCGACGGCGGCGACCCGGCCGCCAGCTGCACCGGCTGCCACGCCGCCGACCACGTCCCCTTCGATGCCGAGGTCGGGCTGGCGGCCATCGACCACTTCATGAGCGGCTACACCTCCCAGGCCGAGGCGGATGCCTGGCGCTCGGGGGTGGCCATGGGCGAGGTCGAGCGGCCCATGGTGGCCTGGCCCAGGGGCGCCTCGGTGGGCGTGAAGGGCTGCGCCTCCTGCCACAAGCCCCAGGCCCGCCAGTGGCGCAAGACCGCCCACGCCCACGCCATGGACCACCTCGAGGGCGAGGACGCCACCAACGTCGGCTGCGTGGTCTGCCACGCCACCCCGGTGGACTCATCCGTCCCCGTCGACGATGTCGGCGGCTTCCGCACCGACGAGAGCATCGGCTGCGAGATCTGCCACGGCCCCGGCGAAGCCCACGCCGCCGACCCCGCCAACAACCCCATGTGGTCCCTGAAGACCCAGGAGCCGGTCTGCTTCGTGGACACGGTCTGCGCCCGCTGCCACAACGAGATCCGCGATCCGGACTTCGTGCTGGAGAGCGCGCTGCCGAAGGTGAGTCACTGACCGGAGCTACGCCCCTTGCCTGTCCCGCAGCTTCGTGATCAGCGTGGCCAGGAACAGGAACAGGACCCCGAATCCGGCCAGGGCCGCCATCAGCGTCCAGATGCTCAGCCCCATGTCGTCGGGGTCCATGGGCTTGAGGCCCAGGTCGTACAGGGTGCCGGTGATGACCTGTTTCTCCCAGCGGGTCTTGTCGTATTTGTAGGCGACCTCGAGGGCCTCGCCGGCCTTGATGGAGGCGTCCAGGGCGTAGCGCTGCAGGGTGACCCAGGTGGCGGCCTTGGAGATGGCGCCCATGCGCTGCAGGGGGACCATGATGCTGGAGAAGGTGATCTGGGGGACGATCACCAGGGGCAGGGTGCCCACCGCCGCTTCCGACGAGGTGAAGCTGGCGGAGACCAGCAGGCCCAGGCCCATGCCCGACAGCCCCGTGAGCGCCTGGACCGCCGCCAGCAGCGGCAGCGAGAAGCCGTGGGCGCCCAGGTCCAGGGGGAAGAACAGCATGGTGGTCAGCACCGCACACTGGATGGTGATCACCGAGCCGAGGATGACCACCTTGGAGCCGATGTAGGGCAGCAGCCTGGCGCCGACGCGCCGCTCCCGGCGCCAGATGGCGCGGTCGGAGATCAGCTCGCGCACCCCCGCGGACATGCCGAACCACAGGGACGACAGGGCCAGCATGAAGATGCAGGGCGCGGTGGGCTGAGGGAAGACGATCAGCATCACCAGCGCCAGGATCGGCGGCTGGAGGATGAGCACCGCCGCCCCCAGGGAGTCCCGCCACTTGGTGCGCGCGTAGCGGCTGGTCTGGGTCCATAGATCGCCCAGCATGGAGCGCTTGGGCTTGGTCAGGGCGCTCTGCTGGCCTTCACCCCCCGGCTTGGCCATGCCCCCGCTCGACACGAGGTACTCGCGGGTGGCGACGTACTTCTGCCAGGCGGCGGAGCCGCGGTAGGCCCGGGCCCAGGCGTCGGGGCTCTGGTCGTCCAGGCGCAGGAAGAGGCCCTCGGGGGAGGGGACCTGGAAGAACTCGTTCCCTTCGTCGGGCGGGCCGAAGAAGATGACGTGGCCACCCCGGTGCAGCACCAGCAGGTGGTCGATCTGGCGGATGACCGCGGGGGAGAGGTCGTGGGTGACCAGGAAGACGATGCGGCCTTCGTCGGCCAGGCGGCGGGCGAGCCGGACGATGTCCTGGGCCGAGCGCGGGTCGAGGCCCGAGGTGGGCTCGTCCAGGAAGAGCACCCGGGTGGAGCGGGTGAGCAGCTCCTGGCCCAGGTTGACCCGCTTGCGCTGGCCGCCGGAGATGCCGCGCTTCTGCACGTCGCCGATGCGGCTGTGGCGGATGTCCTCGATGTCCAGGGTGCGCAGCACGCGGTCCACCGCGGTGTTCAGCTCCTGGTCGGTGACGTCGGCGGGGAAGCGCAGCTTACCGGCGTAGCGCAGGGCCTCTTCCACGGTGAGCTCGGCGTGGACCAGGTCGTCCTGGGGCACGATGCCCACCGCCGAGCGGTCGTAGTCCAGCAGGCGGTGGAAGTCGGCGCCGTCGAGCAGGATGTCGCCGGAGTCCGGCGGGGCGATGCCGGTGATGGCGTTGAGCAGGGTGGTCTTGCCGGAGCCCGAGGGCCCCACCACCGCGATGACCTCGCCGGAGTAGGCGGTGAAGCCCACGTCGGACAGCAGGGCCTTGGACTTGCCCTTGGCGGTGATGGTGCGGGTGACGTTGCGCAGGGTGAGGGTCGAGAAGGCCCGGTCGGACTCGGCCACCAAGGTGTCGCCCTGTTCGGCCAGGGAGAGGGTGAACGGGCCGATGCGCAGCCGCTGACCCAGGGCGAAGGGGGCGGAGGCCACGGCCTCGCCGTCGACCACGGTGGCGCGACCGGAGCCTTCGTCCACCACCCGCCAGCCGTCCGAGCTGCGGATCAGCCTGGCGTGCCGGGGCGCGACCTGGGGGTCCATGAGCTGGACCTGGCAGTCGGGCCGGCGCCCGATGATGATGGTCTCGCCCTCGAGGGCGTAGCGGTGCTCGCCCTGGGCGTGGCGGGGGTCGTGCTTGCGCAGCAGGCTGCCGAACAGCACGCCGTCGACCCCCAGGGCGTCCGAGGCGGACTCGAGGCGGGTGAGGTCCTGGGGCTGGACCCCGTCGCCGGCGGCGTACAGTTCGACCAGGGCGTCCAGCAGCAGCAGGGCGTCGGCCGAGCCGTGGCGGCGGGCGAAGCCGGGCAGGTCGACGGCTTCTTGATCCTCGGCGGCCAGGGCGGCGGCGGCCTCGTCGCCGAAGCGGGCGCGGAAGGCGGCCAGCTCGACCTGATCGTGGGCGATGCGGTACTCGGGCGCCATGGCGACCCGGATCATCTGGGTCACCGCTGCCGCGGTCAGGTCTGTGCGCGCGGCCAGCCGCTGGGCGAGCTTGTCCAGCCGCTGGGCGTCCAGGCTCGCCAGGCGAGCGTCGGCCCGCAGCAGGGCGTGGGTGAAGTCCACGACCAGCCGCACCCGCTCGGGGGCGGCGGACTGGCCGCGGCTGGACAGGATGCTGTGCAGCCGATCGCGCAGGCGCCCCGACAGAGGGGGCGCCGACATGCTCGCGCCGGGTCCACTGCCGATGGTGCTCATGGCGGTGGGCCGGCGGGGATTGTTAGCGGTAGGTCACAGCCGTGGCGACCGAGGCCTTCGCACCCTCGGTGGCTTCACCGAGCTTGGCCGCGTGCACGGCCAGGTAGAAGGTGTCGGTGCTCGACGGCCGGAACTCCACCTCGGGCTGCCGGTCTTCGGTCTGGTCCTGCACGAGCATACGACCGTCGGCGTCGTAGAGCACCAGATCGACATCGGCCAGGCTGGTGTCGCCGCAGCCCAGGAACTTGTACTCGTTCCCGGCGTACAGGGTCAGCAGGTAGATGCGGTGCTCGGCTTCACCCAGGTTGGCCTTGGTGATGGTACGGACGGCCCAACCTTCGGGGTAGGCCTCCCAGACCTTGGAGCGAACACAGGTGTCGGCCTCGTCCTGGTCGGCGATGGCGGCACCGGCGACGGACAGAGCGAGGAGAGCGACGAGGGCCTTGGTGAGGGTACGCATGGGTTCCTCCGCTACAGCAGTGCCAGGACCGCGTCGGTCTGCTCGTTGATGGTCTTGACGGCTTCTTCGTCGAGGGTCTCACCGGAGGTGAGCATCTCGAGCTGGCCGAGGGTCTGCTCGAGCTTGGCCACGACCTCGTCAGGGGCGGCCTCGCCTTCGCTCTTGACGTACTGGCGGAAGTACTTCACGACCTCGGGCTGCTTGAGCAGCGTGTCGGCGGCGTCGTACTTGCCGGAGCTCATGACCGCGCTGGACACCAGGTTGGCGCCCTCGAGCCAGGAGCCGGCCTGGATGAGGGGCACGACCTTCTCGCCGGCCTCGTACTCGATCTCGGGGATGATGACGCCCGAGAGCTCGTCCATGTCTTTGACCAGCTCGTCGCGGGAGACCGCGTCGTTCTGGATCCGGTTGACCAGGTCGGTGATGGTGTTGTCGATGTCGGCACCACCGCCCAGCTGCTGCATGCCCTTCTGGATGCCCTGCAGCCGCGCGACCAGGTCGTCCTTCTCGGCGGTCTGGATGGTGAGCACCACGTCGGCCACCAGGACGCCCGTACGGACCGCGATGCGCTCCTTGTTGGGGGTGTCCATGTCGACCTCGCGGGCCTTGACCAGCTCGGCGAGGGACTGGGTGATCTGGGCCTTGGCCAGCGCTGCCTGCATCTCGGCGGGCGAGGGGGTCAGCGCGATGTTCTCGGCCTGGGCCTGAAGGGTGGCCAGGTCGAGGCCCGGCGCGGGGGCGGGCTCTTCCGGCGCGGGCTCGGGCGCGGGCTCGGGGGCGGGTGCGGGAGTCTCGGGGGCGCCACCGCAGGCGCTCACGCCCACCAGGGCGACCGAGAACACGACAGGTCTGATCCAGGACGGCAACATGTTCCATTCCTCCGGTGATGGAGTGGCCAGCAAAGGAGCCTACGCCGCCGACGCGTCCAGAGCAAGCCTGCGTGGCCGTTTCCGGCCCGGAGAGAGACGCTCAGTCGGCGGATCCCGCGGCCCCAGGGGCTCCTGCCTCAGCGAGCAGGCCAGGACCCCCGTGGATGCCGATGGTGGCCTTGTGTGCGCCGGCGGCGCGCAGGATGTCCTCGAAGCCCGCGGGGCTGCGAGTGATGACGGGCCAGCCAAGCAGGTGGGTCCACAGGACGTCGTCGGTGGCGGGGCCCAGGGCGGTGATCAGCAGCCGCCCACGGGGGCCCAGGCGGTCGATGAGATCCCGGGTGATGTCGGTGGCCATCCGGGCGGGGAGGTAGTCCAGCAGCGCATCGGCGATGATGAAGTCCACCTCGGCCAGGTGCCGGAGCGAGCTGCCCTTGCGCGGGGCCCCCAGGGCCTCCTGGACCATGCGCACGCGCATGCGCGCGCCGCTGCGGGACAGGGAGGTGTCCAGCTGGGTCAGGGCTTCGCGGGTGGGCTCCACCAGCCACAGCTCGCCTTCGCGGCGCTTGATCTGTCGCCAGAGCTGCTGCAGGAGGGGGCCCTGGGCGCAGTTGATGAGCACGATGCGCAGGGGGCCCAGGTGCGTGGAGAGGTGCTCCTGGAGCCTGGCGCCGGCCTGCTCGAGCCGGGCCCGGAGGCCGGTGATGCGGGGCTGGTCGTGGAGCCAGCGGTCGACGGTCAGGCCCAGGGCGCCGTCGCCCCGGGGTTCGCCCCCGAGCACGTGGGCCAGCACCGACGGGCCGCCGGCGAAGCCGTCCGGCGCCGCCAAGGTGAGCTCGGCGGTGGCCGAGCGCAGCAGGTAGGGCAGGACCTGCTCCGACAGCTTCCGCACCGCGCGCGCCAGGGTGGTGGGGTCGGTGCCCACCCGCTGCCGGCGCATGAGATCGGCGGCCAGCAGATCGAGCAGCTCGGCCACGCGCTTGGCGGCCTTGGGATCGCCGGGGTTGCGGCGCAGCTGCTGGTCCACCTGGGCCAGCCCGCCGAGGCTCGCGCCCAGCAGGGAGCGGGCCATCATGGTCGCGTTGCCGTCGTTGCCCTGGGCGGCCATGGGCGCGGCGCCGCGCAGCCCTCCGGAGACCGCGGCGGAGGTCACGTCGCGCAGGCGATCGGCGACCTCGACGGCCAGCACCTCCCAGAAGCGGGCGGCGAAGGCGGCGTCGGAGGCCAGCAGCTCGCGCAGCTCCAGCACGGGCCAGCGCGTGACCACGCAGCCGGGGCTGGCGAAGGCGTCGGCGCTGCGGGGTGCGCCGTCGATGAAGCCCAGCTCCCCCACCAGCTCGCCTGGGCCCAGCACGTCCAGCACCACCTCGGGCCGGGAGCGGCGGTCCACGATCTCGAGCTGGCCCCGCTCGACGCGGAACATGTCGCCGCCCTTTTCGCCGCGGACCAGCAGGTGGTGGCGGGGCTCGAGCTCCACGGTGCGGCCGATGCGCTCGAGCCGCGCGCGATCTTCGTCGCTGAGGCGGGACAGGAAATCCGAGGACATCGTCACTTCCGGGGGTCGTACCACCGCCTATCCCGCCGGGAACGGCCGGGCCGGCGCGCTTGCCCCCACCGGCGAGGTGATAAGCTTCCACGCGTCCCCAGGGGCTGCTGCAGGCCCCGCTTCACCTTGGAGGGCCGCGCCATGCAAGCGGTCGAAGAACTGATCTCTGTTGTCCGCGAGTGCGCGGTGGACGCAACCCGCGAAGACGAGCTCGAGCGCGCCAAGGCCGCGCTGGTGGAGCTGGCCCGCGGCCCCGATGGTGGCAAGGTCCGCGACCTGGTCGAGGGCGCCATGAAGGGCGAGCTGCTCGAGGCCCGCTGGGAGCTCGAGGAGATCATCGAGGAGGCCGAGCCCGAGCCGGCCACCCCGCCCGAGCCGGATGCTACACACGAACCCGAACCCGAACCGGAGCAGGAAGACGAGCTGGTCATGGTCTACGACGACCCCCGCGGCCTGGTCCTCCATCGCACCCGCGACGGCTCCCGCTGGTTCGCCACCCAGCTCGATCCCAACACCGGGCAGCCCCAGACCTTCGAGCTGCCGCCCCATCAGATCCAGGCCGTGCAGCAGCAGCTGGCCGGCTCGCCCTACTGGGTGCTCGGGTCGGGGAGCTAGCGGTGGGCGCCCGGGTCGTCTCCGCAGTCGTCTTCCTGGGTCTCGCGCTCGCCACATCGGGCTGCGGCGCCAAGAAGTTCGCCAAGCAGGGCGAGAGCCTGCTGGCGGAAGGACGCACCACCCACGCCGCCCGCGCCTACGGCAAGGCCTGCGAGAAGCGGCCGTCCAAGGCGTCGTTCCAGCTGGGTCACGCCCGGGCCCTGATCGCCGATGGGCAGGCGGACCGGGCGGTCCCGGCCGCGCGCAAGGCGGTCGAGGGTGAGCAGGATGGCGCCGAGCTGGTGCTCATCGACGCCCTGATCCGCACGGGCCAGACCGACGAGGCCCGGCAGCGCATCGATCGCCTGTTGAAGGCCGACCCCAGCGACGCCGAGCTGCACGAGCTGTCCGCCCGCGAGATGTTGGTGGCCGGGAAGCCCCGCGGCGCCGTGGTGGCCATGAAGAAGGTCATCGAGCTCGACCCCACCGGCCCCCGTGTGGCCAGCATGGCCTGGCTGTTCGCCCGGGCCAACGAGATGCCGCGGGCCCTCGAGGCCGCCGAGCAGGCCGTCGAGACGGGCACCACCGATCTCGAAGCCCTCGGTGACGTCGCCGCGGTCTTCATGCTCGCCGAGCGGGATCAGCAGCGCAAGGACGCCGTGCGCGAGATCCAGAGCTACAGCGCCGAGGCCCTCGAGCGCTGGACCGGCCGCGCCGGTCGTGCCCAGAAGGTGGGCGATCACGAAGGGGCCCTGAGGGCCTTGACCATCGCCGTGGCCATGCGCCCCAACGACGGCGAGCTGCTGGGCCTGCTGGGCCAGATGCAGCTGGCCGTGGGGGCCCACGAGCGCGCCATCCTGTTCCTCGAGCGCGCCCTGCAGTCCGATGACTACCGGGCCTCCTGGGAGCAGGCCAACGCCTTCGACACCGCCAACGCGGTGCACACCATGGGCTTCGAGAACGAAGCGGCGGCGGCCTTCTGTCGCACCCTGTCCCAGGCCCACCTGGCCGCGGGTCACAAGGCGCAGGCCGCCAACGCGATGCGCGCGTCCATGCTGATCGGCGGCGACAAGACCGCCGCGCGCTGGGTCGAGGTCGGGCGCCTGTTCGCCGACGCCGGCGACGGCCGCGGCGCCGCCCACGCGGGCCAGACCGCCTACCAGATCGCCCCCCGGGACCCGGGTGTGCTGGTCTTCCTGATGCAGCTGTACGCCAACATGGGCGACGCCCACCAGGCCGTCGGCTTCGGCCGCATGGCCTGGCAGTCCGCCCCGGGCGACCCCATGGTCGCGCTCACCCTCGGCGAGCTCTACGAGCGCCGCGGCGAGTTCGACTCGGCTCTCGAGCTGTACACCATCGCCCTCCGCGAGCACCCCGACGTGGGCGCCCTGCGGGCTGCGATGAAGCGGGTGGGCGGGCGCTAGCCCTCGTCCTCGACCTCCGGCAGCAGCGCCTCGCAGCGGGCCTTGGCGCGATCGAGGACATCCGGCGCGCCGTCGCCCAGCATGGCCAGGGCCAGGCCCGCGAGCACCCGCTCGGCCACCTTGGGCTCCATGCCCCAGAGCTTGTCGACCTGGATGGCGGGGCCGTAGCCGCGCCAGCACGCGAACGCGAGCTCGAGCACCAGGCGGTCTCCGTGGGAGGCGGGGCAGGTGTGCAGGAAGTTGTAGGCGCCCACGTCCGATCCCGACGAGGCCTTGTCGAGGGCCTTGTCGAACAGGTGCTGGTGGCGGGGGTCGACCATGGCGGCGGTCGTCAGGTCCGGGTTGGGCTTGGAGGTGTCGGACATGGGCGCTTCCAGAGGGGGGGAGTGGGCTAGCGGGCGCGGCGGGAGGCGGCTTCGAGCTTGTCGAACACCTGCTTCTCGAGGCCTGCGAGGCGCTGGGCCGACAGGCCCAGGCGGTGGGCGAGCTGGCTGACGGCGCGGGCTTCTTCGACCCGGTAGTGACCGTCTACCAGGGCGACGTGGATGCAGGCCCGCACGAACAGCTCGGCGTGGGGCCAGATGGACTCGATGGGCTCGCGGGGAGCCTGGGCTCCCAGGCGGCCGTCCAGCAGGGACTGGATCGCCCGGCGCTCTGGCTCGTCGATGGAGCCGTCGGCGCGGGCGACTGCTCCGAGTCCGCGGGCGAACACGCGGCGCATCGCGGGGGTGAGGCCCGCCGCGGCGATCTCGTCGGCCAGGTGCATCGGTGCTTTCGAGACTCCTGCTTGACCAAGTGGTGATCCGTCGGGGGAGCACCTGGGTTAGTATTGTAACCCCTGCGGGTGCGTGCGCCTGAACTCGCCGCGCCCCCGCTCCCGGACTGCACCGGGTCGTTCCCTGTGGGAAGAAGCCAGGAGGCGCCAAGATGTTTCTGTTCTCGCGTTGGCTGCGGTATTCGCTGGCCGCTATCACGCTGTTCTTCGCCTGTGCCGTGCTGCCCTCACCCCTGGTGGCTCCTGCCTACGCCCAGGCGGTGTTCGAGGGTGGTGGGCTTCTGGAACTGATCCCCGCTGACCAGGTCATCGGCGACGGTAAAACCCCCGTGAAGTTTTCCCTGGTCGCCCTCGAGGCCGACGGCTCCGCCATCGAGGGCCTGAACGCCAAGATCGTGCCCACCGGCGGCAGCGTCACCGTGCTCCGCGAGCAGGGCGGCGGCATCTACGAGTTCGACTTCACTCCCCCCGAGGTCGACGCCGCGCGCACCATCGAGCTGGCCATCAAGGGCAAGAAGCGCGACAAGACCCCGGTCGCCCGGGTCTACGGTCTCCACGTGCTGCCCCCGGTCTCCCACCAGCTGACCGTCTCGGCCAACCCGGCCGAGCTGGTCCTGGGCCAGGACGCCTCCTCCACCATCAACATCCAGCTCACCGGCGGCGACCTCTCCGACGTCTCCGACGTGGACCTGGTGCTCACGCCGACCGCCGGCGAGATCGCCAACCTCACCAACCTGGGCAACGGCCGCTTCTCGGCCCTGTTCACCCCCCCCAAGGTGAACTACCCCCAGGTCGCCATCATCACCGTGGCCGACCGCGCCGATCCCAGCCGCAGCTACGGCTACCTGTCCATCCCCCTGGTGGGCAAGACCTCCTACCCCATCACCTCCACCCCCGGTGCGAACGTGATGCTGCGGGTCGGTGAGCGCGACTTCGGGCCCATCCAGGCCGACGCCACCGGCCGCGCCAATGTGCCCATCGTGGTGCCCCCCGGCGTGCAGCAGGCCACCCTCACCACCGCCTCCGGCGCCGAGACCAAGACCGAGACCATCGATCTCAAGGTCCCCGAGTCCAAGCGCGTGGCCCTCTTCCCGACCTACGCGGGCATCCCCGGCGACAAGGGCGTGACCGTGCCCGTCCGCGTGGCCGTGACCACCGCCGGCGGCGTGGCCGCCCCCAACGCCCAGGTGAACTTCTCGGCTTCCTCCGGCACGATCACCAAGGCCGTGCACGAAGGCAACGGCATCTACCGGGCCGACTACACCCCGGCCGCCATGCTCGCCATGGGCCAGGTCACCATCGCCGCCAGCCTGGCCAGCCAGCCCGGCGTGCAGACCGACAACGTCACCGTCCCGCTGGTCCCCGTCCGCCCCGGCGGCGTGACCGTCACCGCCGAGCCCGGCCTGCTGCCCCAGGGCGCCACCGGCTTCAAGGCGCTGATCCAGGTCGTCAGCCCCGAAGGCAAGGGCATGAGCGGCCAGCAGGTCGTGCTCGTGGCCAACGGCGCGCAGCTGCAGGAATCGGTCAAGGACCTCAAGGGTGGTGACTACCAGGGCCTGTTCGACCTCACCGGCTCCGGCCCGGTCGAGCTGACCGCCACGGTCCAGTCCACCCCCACCGGCAACCCCATGCGCAACCTGGTCATCCTGCCCACGGTCGAGCGCCTGCCCAACGACGGCCTGTCGAGCGCCATGCTCACCGTCGTCGCCATCGACGAGTTCGGCTACCCCGTGGCCGGCGTGCCCGTGACCCTCGAGCAGATCACCGGCGACGGCTCCCTGCCCTCCTCGGTCACCACCAACGACGCCGGCATCGCGCAGGTCTACTACACCGCCGGACGCGGCGCGTGCATGGTCAGCCTCCGCGCCTCCGCCATGGGCCACACCGCCGCGGTCGGCATCCTCCAGGTGCCCACCACCGTGGCCGCCGACCTGGAGCTGCCCCGCAGCGGCACCACCGGCAGCATCGCCCTGCGCGACGCCTGGTCCTCCATCGTGCAGGTCATGCGCATCGAGCGCGAAGGCCAGGCCGCCATGGCGCCTGTCCCGGTGCCTGTTCAAGCGGGCGGTGGCGAGCTCGCGTCCATGAGCGTCGGCGCCGAGCCCTCCGTCGCTGCGGCGGGTGGCACGGTCGTCATCAAGATCATGGCCAAGGACGCCTCCGGCCAGGGCGTCACGGGCCTCTCCTTCGACTCCATCGTCAGCGCTGGCACCCTCGGTCACATCGCCGACAAGGGCACCGGCGAGTACACCGCGCCGCTGACCGTCCCCGCCGGCCTCACCGGGGAGATCATGGTCAGCTTCGCCGACAAGGGCGGCAAGGCCTCGGCGTTCATGAAGCTGCCCATCACCGCGGCCCCCGCCTCCATCTGGGGCGGCGACCCGGCCCCCACTCCCGAGCCCGCCCCCGAGCCCGAGCCTGCGCCCGAGCCTACTCCCGAGCCCGAGCCTACGCCCGAGCCGGTGGTCGCCGATGCTACACTCGTGCCCGAGCCCGTCCCCGAGCCCCCCAAGGAGCCCAAGGAGCCCAGCGACAAGCGCTGGGTCCGCGCCCGGGCCGCCATCGGCACCGCCGGCTACCGCTACAACTACGACGTCAACTCCACCCCGCGCAGCATCGTCTCCGACGGCAACCCCGTCCCCTACGGCGAGTCCCTGCAGCTGTCGGGTGACACCGCGGCCCAGGACGGCGACGGCGACACCGTGCCCCTGTCCGTGCCCACCATCGACGTGCACGCCATGGCCTGGCTGCCCATGTTCGAGTACATCGGCGCCGACGTGCGCTACCGCTCGACCTGGTTCGGTGTCGAGACCGACAGCTTCACCCAGCCCCACGACGGTGTGGACATGTCCTGGGTGGACCACTTCGTGACCGCCACCCTGCAGGCCCGCTACTTCCACGACGTCGAAGACAACCGCTACTGGATCGGCGTGCACGGCGGCATCGTCTCCACCGCGGTGCCCCTGGTCGCCATGTGGACCCCGGCCGGTCAGAGCCGCGGCCTGTGGTTCTTCCCCTGGGGCTTCACCTCCATGTACGGCGGCATCCGCGGCGGCGCCGAGCTCGGCTTCGGCCTCGACGTGCTGCTGTCCGGCTCCTGGGGCACCGAAGCCTACTCCGGCATCTTCGCCTCGGACTACGACGTCGCCCTGGCGTACGAAGTCATCGACCACGTGACCGTCAACCTCGGCTACAACCGCCTCGCGCGCGAAGTCATCGTGCCCGAGTGCAGCGAGTGCGAGGACACCGGCAACATGGTCCAGGCCTCCGATCTCCGCTCCGGCGTCTACATCGGTGTTGGTACCGCGTTCTAACTGAACTTTCGCTGATTACGGCCGATCCGAGAGGGTCGGTCGTTGTCCATGGAGGCCCCATGAAGGCCCTCGCCCCCTCCTCGCTGTTCCTCGCCCTGGTCCTCGTCGGCTGCGGCACCACCACCCTCGACGGTGTCGTCGTCGACCACGCTGGCGATCCCGTCCCCGACGCCACCATCACCGCGGTCGGCACCCAGTTCCAGGGCGTCTCCGACGCCACCGGGGCTTTCTCCGTTCAGGTCGCACCGGGCAGCTACGACCTCACCATCAGCCAGGTGGGCTACGTCACCATCAACTTCCCCGAGCCCTACGAGGCCACCGAGCGCAAGCCCTACGACCTCGGCCAGCAGGTGCTGGTCAAGGTGCCGGACGAGAAGGGCCTGCTGCTGTTCGCGGACTCGAGCTTCTCGGCCCTCGAGCCGGGCTTCCTCGAGCGCAAGAGCGGCGGCTTCGGCGACGGCCAGTACCGCCACTACTGCATCGATCGCGAAGGCTCCGCGGTCAACGCCTTGAGCGCCGACACCCACACCTTCTTCGATCACGAGTCGGTGGGCTGGCGTGCCTTCCGCCTCGACGACGACGGCTGCGCCTACAAGATGTCACCCAACAGCAAGTCCAGCTGGGGCATCGACTACAACGAGAAGGCCGAGGTGAAGACCGAGCAGCTCGAGCAAGGGCTCGAGCGGGCGCTGGTGACCCTGGAAGTCGGCGAGTACTTCATCGCGGACTGGGACCAGGGGTTCTTCACCAAGAAGAGCAAGGAAGACCCGCGCTACACCGGGTTCTACCTGAAGGTGGACTGACCGCAGTCGTCTTCGGTTCTGCTGGATGACAGAGGCCTCATTCCTTCGGGAGTGGGGCCTCTGTCGTGGTCATCTCCGGTCTTCGAGCCACTCCCCGGGGGGGAGTGGCCACCCCGCAGGCAGGTGGAGGGCCTGGCCTGCAGGTGAGGTTGGTGGGGCTGAGCTCCGGCCTGCCGGACGGGCTGGGCCTCCGCGGCGTGCCCTGGTTGGACCTCGGCGAGGGCGTGGCCGGCGGTGGCGCCGGAGACACCGCTGCGACCCTGGCCCTGGCGCGGCCTCCGCTCGCCAGCAGCGCTGGTGGTGAGCTGGCGTCACTCGGTTCTGCCCCGCCCGTAGCCCGCTCAGGGCCTCCGTAGCCTCCACAGCAGCAGCCCGGCGATGAGCAGGGCTGGAACCAACCGCCCGATAGGAATCCCTGCGCCGGGCAGTTGGCCGATGGCGGCCTGGGCCTGGGCGGCGCTGGCGAGCAGCTCCCAGGCCAGGACGGGGGCGGCGGCGAGCAGGACGACCAGGGGGCCGGGGGCCAGCAGGGCTGCGATGGCGGCGGCGACGATGGCCGCCAGGGGAGAGGCGAGCGGGCGAGAGATGCGGGCCTGCAGCTCCGCCCTGGACGAGGGGCGGTGGTCCTGGGACAGGGTGCCCCAGCTCAGGGCGCTGGGGGGCTCGGGGCCGATGAGCTCGCCGAGGTGGTCCGGTGCGGGCAGGCGGTCCCAGGGTGCGCCGGGGGCGCAGTCGCCCTCGCAGCGCCAGGCGTCGTCTCGCCAGAGGAGGGCGGCGCGGGTCCAGCTCTGGCCGGGGTCGCCCACCGCGAAGGCGTGGGCCGCGGGCACCGCGCCGCTGCTGGGGTCACCCTCGAGGTGGAAGGCCAGGCCCCCGACGGACAGCCAGGTGCCGCCGTCCTGGCGCAGCGGGCGGTCGCTGTGGTGGGCGAGGGCGCGGTGGTAGGCGCGCTCCGCCGAGGGCACGACCCAGGCGTCCAGCGCGGCGGCGCCCAGGCCCACGGCGCCCCCCAGCAGGGCGATGGGGGCGAAGAGGCGCAGGGGGCCGAGGCCCGCCGCGCCCAGCGCCTGCCACTCGCCGCTGCGGCGCAGGCCCACCACGGCCAGCGAGGCGCCGATGGCCACCGCCACGGGGGCTGCGCGGGAGAGGTGGGCCGGCAGCCGCAGCAGGGCCAGCTGCAGCGAGGCCATCAGGGCCGCCCCCCCGGTGGAGCCTGCCACCCGGGAGCCGTGCTCCACCCAGTCCACCAGCAGCACGAGCAGGGCCGTGGCCGCGATGGCCACCGCCAGCCAGCGCAGCGCGCGGCCCATCACCAGGCGGCTGGCGCGGCTCATCGGTCCCTCCAGCCGGCCCACAGCACGGCGGCCGCGATGGCCAGCCCCAGCAGGGGCAGGGCCGCCGAGAGGTGGGCGCCGATGCTGCCCACCGCCGCGTCGCCGATGCGCTGCAGCGCCCAGTAGCCGACCACCACCGCGATGGTGTGGCCCGGGCGGCCGCCCCAGCGCAGGCCCAGGGGCAGCGCCAGCAGGGGCAGCAGGAGGGGGACCAGGGGCATGGTGCTGCGCCGGAGCAGCACGGCGTGTTCGTAGCTGGCGTCCTTGCCTCGTGCGCGCATGCGCGCCACCAGATCGGCCAGCTCGCCGCCGCTGCGCTCGGTCAGCTCGACCCGGCGATCCGCCGCGCGCAGGGGGAGGGGTAGGGTGGCCTCGTCGAAGCTCACGGCCAGGGGCTGGCCCTCGAGGCTCCGGATCTCCCCGGGCCCCAGCTCGAGCAGCAGGCCGCCGGGGCGGGACGACAGCGCGCCGGACGCGCTGATGAGCACCGCGTCCCCCTGGCTCACCAGCAGGCCGCCCCCTGGGGGCTGGTGGAGGACCACCTGGCCCAGCTCGAGGAAGCGGCCGGGCACCAGCTCCACGGCGCTGGCGGCGTCGGCCAGGCCGCGGGCCGCGGCTCGGCGTCCGCTCGGGGCCAGCTGGTGGGTGGTCCAGGCCATGGCCAGGCCCACCAGCAGGGCGGGCACGAGCACCGGGCGCAGCAGCCCCCGGCCGGCCACCCCCGAGCTGCGCAGGGCGATCCAGGTGCCCTCACCGTGCCAGCGTCCGAAGCAGACCGTCATGCCCACCAGGAAGGCCACGGGCAGCGCGAGCTCGAGGGCCGCGGGGGCCAGGGCCAGCAACAGGCGGGCGGTGGTGGCGGGGCTGGGCATGACCGCGGCGCCCACCAGCAGGCCGGCCAACTGCAGCAGGATCCCGGCGAGGACGATCAGCGCCAGGGCCACGGAGCCCGGGCCGAGCACGCCGCGAAGGGTCAGGCGCGTCAGCATCGCTTGCTGGCGGAGGGCGCGGGGGGTACCATGCCGTGTTCCCACAGGGAAGTCTGGTGTTGCGCTCACCCTGTAGGAGCGAGCACGGACGCGGCGCGGCCCGCGTCCCGTTGCAGCGTAGCCTAGCGGAGGCTACAGGCGCCCGCAAAGCCAGGTCCGCATCGAGGAGACACACGGAATGGAATTCCAGATCGGAGACAAGGCGGTCTACCCGGCCCACGGCGTGGGGACGATCACCGAGATCGAGGACGTCAGCTTTGACGGCTTCACCCAGACCTTCTACGTCCTGAAGATCGTCGAGAACGGCATGACCATCCGGGTCCCCATCGGCAACGTCGAGGCCATCGGGATGCGGCGGGTGATCCCCGTCGAGCACGTGGACAAGGTCTACGACATCCTGCGGGACCGCGACGTCCCCGCCGACAACCAGACCTGGAACCGCCGCTACCGCGAGTACATGAATCGCATCAAGACCGGCGACCCCCTCGAGGTGGCCAAGGTCCTGCGCGACCTCGCCCTGCTGCGGAAAGACAAGACCCTCTCCTTCGGCGAGCGCAAGATGTTCGACCAGGCCAACAGCCTCCTGATCCAGGAGATCTCGGTGGCCAAGGTCGTGCCGGAAGAGCAGGTGGCGAAGGAGCTCGAGGAGATCTTCGCCTCGTAGCTGGCGCACCTCCCGCGCCTCCGCCCGTGGACGAGCCCCGGTCGGCCCCATAGGTAGGGCCGCTCGCGCGCGTCGCTGCGCCCGAGTCACCCCCGGAGCCGTGGAGGAGCCGTGGACAACCCGATCAAGGTCTTCAACTCGTACAAGCGCACCCTCGAGCCCTTCGTCCCCATGCAGGACGGCAAGGTCGGCATGTACGTCTGCGGCATGACCGTCTACGACTACTGCCACATCGGGCACGCCCGGGCCATGATCACCTTCGACGTGATCGCGCGCTACCTGCGCCACCGGGGCTACGAGCTCACCTTCGTCCGCAACCACACCGACGTGGACGACAAGATCATCGCCCGCGCCAACGAGCTGGGCGAGGACCCGCTGGACCTGTCCGCCCGCTTCATCCAGGCCCTGGACGAAGATCTGGCCGGCTTCGGCCTGCTGCCCCCCACGGTGCAGCCCAAGGTCAGCGAGCACCTCGACGAGATCATTGGGACCATCCAGGCCATCATCGACAACGGCCACGGCTACGCCGTCGACGGCGACGTGTTCTTCGATGTCCCCTCCCAGCGTGGCTACGGCTACCTGTCCGGGCGCGACATCGACAAGATGCGTGCGGGCGAGCGCATCGACGTGGACCCCCGCAAGCGCCACCCGGCGGACTTCGCCCTGTGGAAGTCGGTCAAGCCCGGCGAGCCCGCCTGGGACAGCCCCTGGGGCCCCGGCCGCCCCGGCTGGCACATCGAGTGCACGGCCATGTCCCAGAAGTACCTGGGCGCCAGCTTCGACATCCACGGTGGGGGCAACGACCTGCTCTTCCCCCACCACGAGAACGAGATCGCTCAGGGCGAGGCGGCCACCGGTGCGCACCCGATGGTGAACTACTGGATGCACAACGGCATGGTCACCATGGTCGACGACGAGACCGGTGAGCCGATCAAGATGTCCAAGTCCCTGGGCAACGTGATCAACATCCGCGAGCTGCTCGTCGAGATGCCGGGCGAGGCCCTCAAGCTGCTGTACCTCGAGGCCCACTACAGAAGCCCCGTGCCCTTCTCTCGCGGCGGCCTGTCCCAGGCCCTGTCCAACCTGGACCGGCTGTACCAGGCCAAGGAGATCGCCCAGAAGGCCCAGGCCATCATGGACGAGGGCAAGCGCTCCTTGACCGCGGCGGAAGAGGCCAAGGGCATGGGCGGGCCGGCCAAGGCCCTGTTCGACATCTGCGACGGCTTCGACGAGCGCTTCCACGCCGCCATGGACGCCGACTTCAACACCGCCCGCGCCCTGGGTGACCTCTTCGAGCTGGTCAAGGCCACCAACCGCCTGGCCGGCACCAAGAAGGCCTTCAAGCGGGTCGCGGCGGTGATGGCGGCGGCCCTGCCGGCCTTCGAGCTGGTGGCCGAGGTGCTCGGCGTCGGCGCCATGGATCCCGCGGAGTTCTACGAGGAGATGCGGGTCAAGCGCCTGGCCGCGGCCGGCGTGGAGCGCGCCCGGGTCGACGAGCTGCTCGAGCAGCGCACCCAGGCCCGCAAGGACCGCGACTGGGCGGCCGCCGACGCCATCCGCGATGAGCTCGACGAGCTGAACGTGGTCGTCATGGACACCCCGGAAGGCACCACCTGGCGCATCCGGGTGTAGCCCCACCGGGCTCGTTCACGTTCACGTTCACGGGTCCCTGAACGACGAAGGCCCCGCCATATGGCCGGGCCGGTCTGCGTCTGAACCCTCGAGCTACACGGACACCCCCCGGGCGCAGGAGGGCTCGCTGTGCTCCTTGGGCTTGCCCTCGCAGGTCTTGTAGCGCTTCATGCTGACCACGTGGGGGCCGGCCTTGTCGTAGGTGGTGCTGTAGGTCCAGCGCAGCTCCTTCTTGCCGCGCTTGCCATCGACGATCTGGGCCGCCTGGTCCATGGCGCCGGGCTTCCAGTCCTTCCAGACGTCGAAGCTGTAGGTGCAGCCCTCTTCCGGGGTGCGGCCGTCCTGGCCGATGTACTGGTAGTATGCGGTCTCGCCAGCCTTGAACATGCAGCCGCGGTTGGGGGCGCAGAAGGCCTCGGCGGCTTCGTCCTCGGACTTGGGGAAGTCGGCGGTCTTGGTGGGGATCATGTCCGAGCTGTCGGTGCAGTGCTCGTAGCAGAGCTCTTCGTCGCTCTGGACCATGGGGTTGGTGCCCACGGGGTTCGAGTCCTCGATCTTCTTGCCGTTGTACAGGGTCATGTACATATCGGTGATCATGATGCGGCAGTTGCGCTCATCGATCCGCAGGTAGATGAGGCCCTGCAGCTTGTTGCCGAGGTTGTTGTTGTTGAAGACGAACTGTTCCCACTGGTCGCCGTCTTCGTACTTCTCGATGACTTCCTCGGCGTCCTTCATGCCCGCGTCGTACTGGGCCTGGGTGACGTCGCCGTCGATCTCGCGGATGTCCTCGATGGTGGCCCAGCCCTGGCCGGCCACGTAGAGCGCCTGGATCCAGTCCTTGACCTTGGGCTCCTCCTTGCACTGGAGCTCCATCTTGCCGGCCGACTCCTGCACCTTGCAGTTGTAGTCGTAGACATCGGAGAACGAGCCCACGGTGTACTTGGCCTTGGTGGCGCCGCCCTCCTCGTAGATCTTGAGGCGGGTCTGGATGTTGGGGGTCTCGGTCTTGTCGGGGTTGATCTGGAGCAGCACCCACTGGGTGCCGGCCAGGCCGTCGACGGTCAGGTCGCAGGTGCTGGCCTTCTTACCGAGGACGAGCTTGTTCTCGGACTTCTGCTCACAGCCACCGAGCAAGGTGCTGGCGCCAAGCAGGGCGAGCATCAGGGTCATGGAACGCATGGTTTCTCCGGCACGGTCGGGAGGGGAGGCAAGGGTAGCAGGGGGTACCGCGGCGCTACAAGGGGTGCTCGAGCAGGCCTCGGCGGGTGCCCCGAGGGGTCCCGGCGGGCATAACCCGCTTTCCTGGGAGGGGCTCCAGGACTGGGGGGGGCGCGGTCCACCCCGGGTGCACCGTCATGGTGTCCACCTTTTCACGCTTGGTTTACCTCGTCTCCCGGCTTTGTCGTCGTCTCCCCATGCGCGGTCCGGCGCGCGGCTTGACGCGGCCGGGGGGCGGCCGCTACTCGGGTGCTCCCGCAGGAGCTCCCATGGCCCAGCCCACCCCCCGTCGCATCGCCGTCGCCAGCGCCAACCTCAACAAGCTCGAGGAGATCACCGCGATCCTCGCCCCCTACGGCTTCGAGCCCGTGGGGCTGGACCACTGGCCCGAGATCGACGATCTGCCCGAGACCGCCGACACCTTCGAGGGCAACGCCCTGATGAAGGCCCAGGCCCTGGTGGATCTGAAGGGTGTCGTGGCCGTGGCCGACGACTCGGGGCTCGAGGTCGACGCCC
This sequence comes from uncultured Enterobacterales bacterium, assembly GCA_964481655.1. GTDB lineage: Bacteria > Myxococcota_A > UBA796 > UBA796 > JAFGLY01 > CALDOK01. The sequence continues at coordinate 39,771 of CAYZVO010000043.1, forward strand.
TGGGCGGCGCCCCGGGCGTGCACTCCAAGCGCTTCACCCCCGAGGCCCGCCACGACGCGAACAACGCCAAGCTGCTGCGGGTGCTCGACGGTGTCGGTGAGCGCGCGGCCCGCTTCCGCTGCGTCATCGCCCTGGTCACCCCCGACGGCCGGCAGGCCCTGGCCAGCGGCGCCTGCGAGGGGACCATCGGTCACCAGCTCCGGGGAGCCGGCGGCTTCGGCTACGACCCGCTGTTCCTGCCCGATGAGACCCCGGGCCGCTCCATGGCCGAGCTGTCAGCGGACCAGAAGAACGCCATCAGCCACCGCGGTCGGGCCTTCCGGCAGCTGCCTGCGCTGCTCGAGCGGTTGGGGCTCTGAGCTACAGCGGGTCGGGAGCGCGCTGTCGGCGGCGGTCCCGCAGGTCCATCCACACGCGGCCGATGCCCAGCAGGATGCCGACGGCGACGAACAGGGCGGCGGTGGCCAGGCCCTGGGCGCTGGGATCGTTGTCCAGGGTGGGGAAGAGCGAGGCCAGGAAGGGGAGCACCACCACCGAGCCGGTCTGGCTCGCGTTGTACCAGCCCACCACGCCGCCGGTGGCCAGGAACAGGATGGCGGGGAGGTAGCGCATGGGGCTCCGTCAGAGGCAGTGCTCGTCCCAGCAGGGGACCTCGCAGGCGCCGAACGCCTCGCAGTCCGCGGCGTCGAGGCAGGGGGCCGCGCAGTTCAGGTAACCGGGGATGTCGCTGCACTCCCAGTCTTCGCCTTCTCCCAGCCAGCTCTCCGCGCAGCTGTCGGCGTCGTTCCAGCCCCAGTCGTCCTCGCACAGCGCGAAGACGGTCTCACAGAGTCCCTGAGCCGTGGCTGGCTCGGCGTCGCTGTCGGTGTCCGGATCGCTGTCGCTGTCGGTGTCCGTGTCGCTGTCAGCCTCGGGCGGCGCCGCGGTGTCCCTCGGCTCGGCGTCGTATTCCACACAGCACAGCAGCAGCAGCGCGATCAGGGGCGTGGGGGCTCGGAACGCCATGGCGGCTCCGGGGATGTCCGTGTGGCACGCAGTCAGCATAGCTGGCGGTGCTGGGGTTCGCGGAGCTTCGACGGCGAAGGGGTCCCTTCGATTCGGTTAGGGTCCCGGACCTGGAGCGACCCATGGAACACGGTGACCCGGCCTTCTCTCTCTCGATCCCCTGGGCTCTGGCCCTCACCGGGGTCTTTCTGTTCGCCAACGGCTTCTTCGTCGCGGCGGAGTTCGCCCTGGTCAAGGTGCGCGCCGCGCGCATCGAGGGCCTGGCGCGAAAGGGCAGCAGCTCGGCCCGGCATGTGCTCGCCGCGCTGGACCGCCTCGATCTGTACCTGAGCGGGTGTCAGCTCGGCATCACGCTGGCCAGCCTGGTGCTGGGCTGGCTGGCCGAGCCAGCCGTTGCTGGGCTGATCATGGCCGGCGCCGAGAAGGTCGGCTTGCAGGTTGGCGACTCCGGCGCGCTGCACATCGTGGCCCTGATCATCGCCATGAGCGTGGTGACCATCCTGCACATGACCATCGGCGAGCAGGCGCCCAAGATCTGGGCCATCCAGCGCTCCGAGAGCGCCTCGTTGATCCTCTCGCCGCCGCTGCGGGTCTTCGTCACCGTGCTGCGGCCGGTGATCTGGTTCATCAACGTCCTCTCCAACGCCCTGCTGCGTCTGTTCGGGGTCACCGAGGGCCTGGGCCACGCCGAGGTCGCCGATGTCCAGGAGCTGATGGCCCTGCTGCGGGGTGCGGCCAAGGCCGGCCACATCAGCGCCCGCCAGCGCACCATCGGTGAGAACGTGCTGTCGCTGTCCACCCTCGAGGTGCGCCACGTGATGGTGCCGCGGGGGGATCTGGTGCACCTCTCCACCGCTCAGCCGCTGGCGAGCCAGCTCGCGCTGCTGAGCAGCTGTGGCCACACCCGGCTGCCCCTGTGCGGTGAGAGCCTGGACGAGCTGCAGGGCCTGATCCACGGCAAGGACGTGCTGCGCGCCATCCTGGGTGGCGAGGCCGAGCCCGACCTGGCCGCGCTGGCCCGCCCGCTGCTGGCCGTGCCCGATCAGCAGCCCCTCACCCGGCTCATCCCCGACCTGCAGCGGGCCCACGCCCACTGCGCCGCCGTGGTGGACGAGCACGGCACCACCGTGGGCGCGGTGTTCCTCGAGGACGCCCTCGAGCAGATCGTCGGGCCCATGCACGACGAGTTCGACGCCAGCTTCCAGCGCTGGGAGCAGGTGGCCCCCGGTGTGCTCGAGCTGGCCGGGACCGTGCCGGCCCCCGACGCCGCCGAGCTGCTGCAGATCGAGCTGGGCGATGGCGCCGACACCATCGCCGGGGTCGTGATCGACGCCCTCGGCCACATCCCCGCCGAGGGCGAGGTGGTGGAGCTCGCGGGCTACCGCGTGACCGTGCTGAGCGTGCTGCGCCGTCGGGTGGCCCGGCTCCGCTTCGAGCGGCCGGACAGCGACGCTGCCGAGGATGCGAAGCCCACTACATGATGCCCGGGTGGGGACCGCGGATCGAGGGAGAGGGTGCTAGAGCGGCTCAGGAGAGAGAGCCTCCATCGTCCTGTCCGTGAGGGGTGTCATGCGCGATGAACGCTTCGATGTCGTGGTGATCGGCTGCGGGCCTGCGGGCCAGCACGCCGCGGTCCGCTGTGCCAAGGCCGGCAAGCGCGTGGCCTTGGTGGACGAGCGCGAGGTGGTGGGCGGTCAGTGCCTGCACGTGGGCACCATCCCGTCCAAGACCCTGCGATCCGCCATCCTGCACGCCAGCGGCTACTACGAGCGCGCCATCTTCGGCGACGAGCACCGGGGCCACGGCGCCACCCACGCCGGGCTCATGGAGCGGCTGAAGTCCGTGGTGGGGCGCGAGGTGGACGTCATCCACGACCAGCTGCGGAGCAGCGGGGTGCAGGTCGTGCACGGCCGCGGGCGCCTCATGGGCTCCCACCGGGTCGAGGTCCGGCGCAACGACGGCGGCTTCCGCTTCCTGGTGGCCGACAACATCGTCATCGCCGTAGGCACGCGATCGAAGGCCCTCGAGAAGATCCCCTTCGACGGCTACCACGTGCTCAACACCGACCAGATCCTGCGGCTGCCCTTCCTGCCCCGATCCCTGGTGGTCGTGGGCGGTGGCGTGGTGGGGCTCGAGTACGCCTGCATGTTCAGCCTGCTGGACATCGAGGTCCACCTGGTCACCCGCTACGCCACCCTGCTGCCCTTCGCCGACCAGGACATGGTCCACGCCCTGCTGGCCCACATGGAGCGCAACGGCGTGGTGCGGCACCACGAGCGGACCGTGACGGGCACCCAGGTCGAGAAGGGCAAGCATGTCACCACCACCCTGAGCGACGGCAGCAGCATCCAGAGCCAGATGATGTTCTACGCGGGCCAGCGCTTCGGCGCGACCACCGGCCTGGGCCTCGAGAAGGCCGGCATCGAGCCCAACGATCGCGGCCAGATCCCTGTGGACCCGTGCTACCGCACCGCGGCCCCCCACATCTACGCCGTGGGCGACGTCATCGGCTTTCCCAGCCTGGCGGCCTCAGCCATCGACCAGGGCCGCAAGGCGGCCAACCACCTGGTGGGCCTCGAGGACGTCCCCATCCACCCGCTCTTTCCCTACGGCATCTACACCATCCCCGACATCTCCATGGTGGGCCCCACCGAGGACCAGCTCCAGCGCGACGGCGTCGAGTACGCCGTGGGCGTCGGCCACTACCGCGACAGCGCCAAGGGCCAGATCGTCGGCGACGCCTCGGGCATGGTGAAGCTGCTCTTCGATCCCCGCACCCGCAAGCTGCTGGCCGTCCACATCTTCGGCGTCGACGCCACCGAGCTGGTCCACGTCGGCCAGGCCGTGATGATGAACGACGGCGAGATCGACTACTTCGTGGACACCGTGTTCAACTACCCGACGCTGGCCGAGGTCTACAAGCTGGCGGCGATCGACGGGCTGCACAAGATCGGCGTGATGGAGCCGGGGATGCCGTTGAAGGGGTTGCCCAGCGGCGGGTAGGGGCAGAGGGGTGGGCGACTTGGCCGTTGCCGCCTTGGCTGGCTGGTGCTACTTCGGGGGCTGCTCGGGATTTCCGGGCGAGCCCATCCCGGGGCGTAGCGCAGTCTGGTAGCGCGCCTGCTTTGGGAGCAGGCGGTCGCTGGTTCGAATCCAGTCGCCCCGACCATGTGA
>CAYZVO010000044.1:0-21656 GCA_964481655.1 uncultured Enterobacterales bacterium
TCGTGCTCGTGCTCGTGCTCGTGCTCGTGCTCGTGCTCGTGCTCGTGCTCGTGCTTCGGGTGGCCACCGACCTTTGCCCCCCTCTCCCCGCTCGGGGGGAGGGGCTGGGGGAGGGGGGCGGCGCAACGCCACTCGTGCTCGTGCTCGTGCTTGTGGCCCTGGAACTGCTGGGATCAGGGCTGCGCCCAGTACGTCTCGCCCGAACCGTTGAGCTGGACCGAGTTGGTGGTGCGAGACCACTGAACACTCCACCAGTTGTTGTGGGCGTATGGTCCGGGACTTCCTCCGAAGCTGCTCCAGGTCGAGGAGCGGTGGTCCAGGAGCTCTCCGGCGTACCAGGAATCGCCTTGCGTCCATACCTTTTGGGACACCCGTCCAGTCCACTCGTTGTCGGCGTGCACCACTCCCGTGGCGATGTGGAGCATGTTCGGCAAGAACGCGTCCGGGGAGATGCGGCAGCCGTCGGTGAGCTCGACATCCCATCGGCTGGTCTCCATGGGGTGCCAGAACCAGCGGGTCGAGACCTGCCGTTGGATGTTGCGGATGTATGCCCGCCCGACGGTCCAGGTGCAGGTGGACCGGGCGCCGCCGTCGCCCCAGAACGTGCTACCGCTCGGGAGCACCTGCACAGTCCCCGACACGCCGCTCAGTGTCGCGGTCCATTCTCTCCGGTTGACGGGCAACGATCCTCCAATGGCGTCGTGGCGCGTCTCGTACTCCCGCACCACCCGCTGCACCATGGTCCCCCCGGTGACGCGAGCCTTGACCCCCGCGGGGTGGCAGCGCAGATCCCAGCAGTCGTCGTCCTCGCAGTCCACCAGCCCGTCGTTGTCGCTGTCCAGCCCGTCTTCGCAGGCGAGCTCGATGCAGGCCTCGTCATCCGCGCACTCGCCGTCTTCGCAGTCCACCAGCCCGTCCCCATCGTCATCGACACCGTCGTCGCAGACCTCTCCACAGCCCTCGGAACACGCGCAGTCGGGGTCGTCGCATTGGGACAGTCCGTCGTCATCTCTGTCGTACTCGTAGCTGATGCTGCACCACTCGCAGTCCTCGTCGACTTCGTCATTGCAGTCGTTGTCCACGCCATCGCACGGTTCGCCAGCTCCTGGGTGGATGCAGGGGTCGCTGTCGTCGCAGTCACGGCCCTTGGATACGCCCTCGACCGGGATGCCGCACATCCTCCCGATGAGCCGTTCCGGGTCGCCCCATCCGTCGCCGTCCGCGTCCACCCACCAGGTCGTTCCGTCGATTGGGGCGTCGTCCACGGCGCCGTCGCAGTCATCGTCGATCCCGTTGCAGAACTCCGGGGCGCCTGGGTGGACGCCAGCGTCTCGGTCGTCGCAGTCGTGCTCCCCTCCCTCGGGGACCCAGTCTGCAGTGTTGGTGGGGTATCACCGCGTCTCCATCGGATCCCCGAAGCCGTCCCCGTCCCGGTCGATGAGCCACCGGTATTGCTCGACGCACGACGTGCCCATAGCGGCTGTCGCACACAGCCAGATCAGCGCTCGTCGCCCCATGTCTGTTGCCTCCAGCGGTACCGTGGTCGGCCCCTTCACCCGTGTAGTGGATGAGATCGCAAGAACGATCCGCCGCAGCCCGGTGCCCTGGCTCACCACGCCACATGCGCCGCACTGCAACCACCCCCCACCCATGGTACCCCCACACCGAGGTGAGAGCATGAGTGCGCAGCGCTATGACGTCGTCGTCATCGGAGCCGGTGTGGCCGGACTCTCGGCAGCCCGCGCCGCGGTGGCCCATGGGGCCGGGCGGGTCCTGCTGATCAACGGCGAGGATCGGGCCCCCTACAAGCGCACCAAGGTCTCGAAGAACCTGCAGGGTCGCTACGCCACCGACGCCTTCGTGCTCATGTCTGCCCCCGAGCCCGGGATCGAGCGGCGGGACGCCCGCGTGGTGGCCGTGGACACCACCAGTCGCGCGGTTGCGCTGTCCACTGGCTCGGTCGTGCACTACCGCGCGCTGGTGCTGGCCACCGGCGCGGCCCCTCGCCACCTGTTCCCCGACGCCAGCTTGGTGGTGCGCAGCGCCGCGGACGGCGATCGCATCAACGGCCTGGCCCGGGGCGCCCGCAGCGCCGCCATCATCGGCGGCGGGGTGTTGGGGGTCGAGGTGGCCGATCAGCTGCGGCGGCGGGGGCTCGCGGTGACGCTGTTCAGCCACGCCCCCGTGCTGATGGAGCTGCAGCTGACCACCGAGCCCTCCCGCTGGCTGGGGGCCGTGGCCGCCGAGCACGGCGTGGCCGTGGAGCTTGGCGCCACGGTCTCCGACGTCGAGCGCCTGGAGCAGGGCTTCCGGGTCTGCGCCGACACCCTCTGCGTCGAGGCCGACCTGGTGGTGGAGTGCACGGGCTCCATCCCCGAGACTCGCCTGGCGCGGGATGCGGGGCTGGACGTCGAGAGCGGTGTCGTCGTGGCCGGGACCCTGGCCTGCTCCGCTCCCGGCGTGTTCGCGGCGGGCGACTGCGTGCAGCTGCCCCTGGGCCGGGTGCCCCACCTGTGGCACGAGGCCGAGGACCAGGGCCAGACCGCTGGCCGCAACGCCGCGCGGTTCGCAGCAGGGCTCGAGGCCCTGCCCCACCCCGGCCGCCCCCGGCGGCTCAAGTGCGAGGTCTTCGGGCAGTACCTGTTCTCCATGCAGCCCCAGCTGCGGGACGCGGTCACCGACAGCATCGTCACCCCCCGCGGGGAGCGCTGGCTTCAGCTGGGCTTCATCGACGGCGCCCTGCGCATGGTGATCATGACCGGCGACAAGGACCGGGCCAAGGCCTACGAGCGGGCCGTGTGGGAGGGGATCTCCCCCGACGAGGCGCGGGCGCGCTTCGGGATCGCCTAGCGCTTCGACTTCTTCTTGCCGCCCCGCTCCTCGACCCGCCAGCAGGGGTCGCGGTCCAGGACGAGGGCCACCCGCGCGGTCTTCTTGCGGTCGCCCACGCCCTTCATGTACCGGGTGGCCTTGTGCTTGCCGAACAGGCGCTGGGCCTCGTCGGCGTCCAGCCGGGTCCCCTCGATGGTGAAGGGCACCCGCAGCGTGCAGCCCTGCTTCCAGCGCGAACAACCCCAGGCCGCGCGGCCGGCGATGACGTAGCCGGGGTCGGTCTCGGCGCGGTGCACGCAGAGGGGGCAGGTGCTGATGCGGCCGAACGCCGGGGGAGGGGAGCCGGGGGGCAGCTCGCGGATCTCGGCGGCGTGGTCGCGGCTGTAGTCGATGGCGATGTGGTGCTGCTCGTTCAGGGTCAAGGCGGCCTTGAACACCGATCCGCCTTTCTGGCGGAAGCCGTGCAGGCGCGGGGTGCGCCGGTCGCGCAGCAGGGCGCGGACGTCGCCGTGGGCCAGGCCGCGCTGGGCCACGGCGCCCGGCAGGCGGAAGCCGCAGTCCCGGCAGCGCCACTTGCGGCGGGAGAAGGCGACGGGTGCCTGGCAGTGGGGGCAGGGGCCCGCCGGGCCCTGATCCTCTCGGGGATCGCTCTCGCGGACCTCGACCCGCTGGTCGGTCCAGACCAGGATGCCGTCGAACCTGCGCCCGTCCCGGCTCTGGAACCCGGTCATCAGCTCCGTGCGCCCCTTGGCCAGCAGCTGCTTGACCGCCTTCTCGGGGATCGCCTTGCCGGTCATCTCGCCGAAGACCACGAAGCGGCACTCCCGCCCGGTGTCGCAGGTGAAGATGCGGCCCCTTCGGCGCACGGGCTTGCTGCAGGCCGGGCAGGTGCCCAGGGGGTCGGGGTCGGGGAAGTGCAGCCGGACGCGGCCTTCCTCGTCGATGCGCAGGGCGGCCTCGAAGGGCTTGTTCTCCCTGGACTTGAAGCCCTTGACCGGCTTGGTCTGGCCGTTGGCCAGCAGGGTCTTGGCCATGCGCGGGGAGATCTCCCGGCGGGCGACCTTGCCGGGGATGAACAGGGGGCAGCCGCCGCAGGACCAGCCGCCCCGGCCCTGGCGCACGGCGCCGCCGCAGCGGGGGCAGTCACCCAGCACCTCGCCGGTGGCCTGCTGGGTGGCCAGGATGTCGCGCTGATCCCGGGCGATGGGGGCGTCGCGGAGCTGTTCGACCACAGCCGCGGCGAAGCGCCGGATGTCGGCCATGAAGGCCTGGCGGTCGTCCTGGCCCTCGGTGATGGCTACCAGCCGGGCCTCCCACTCGCCGGTGAGCCGCGGGGAGCGCAGCTCTTCCACTGGGAGGGCCCGGATCAGGGCGCGGCCGATGGCGGTGGGCACGATGTGGCGCTGCTGGCGGGTGACGTAGCCGCGCTTGACCAGGGTCTCGATGATGGCGGCGCGGGTGGCCGGGGTGCCCAGCCCGTTGCGCTTCATGGCGCGCTTCAGCTCCGCGTCCTCGAGCTCCTCGCCGGCCCGCTCCATGGCGCCCAGCAGGGAGGCGTCGTTGTAGCGCCGGGGCGGTCGGGTCTGGCCGTCGTGCAGGCCCACCTCCATCACCGGCGCGTCCTCGCCCTGCTCCACCGGAGGCAGCAGCCGCTCCTTCTTCTTGCTGTGGGGCGGGTCGATGGCCTGCCAGCCGGGCTCGAGCCGGGAGCGGCCCTTGGCCTCGAAGCGGTCCTCGCCCACGGCGGTGGTGATGGCCACCGTCGCGAAGACGGCGTCGGGGTGGAAGGCCCCCAGGAAGCGCCGGGTGACCAGGTCGAAGACCAGCTTTTCGTCCCGCTGCAGGCCCCTGGGGCGGGGGTCCTGGCCGGTGGGGATGATGGCGTGGTGGTCGCTGACCTCGCCGTCGTCCACGAAGCGCTTGCCCAGGCTGCCCGGGTCGCGCTCGAGGGCCACCTCGGCGGCCGCGGCGTAGGGGCCGAAGCGCAGCCCCCGGGCGACATCGTGCAGCTCGGGGAGCTGGTCGGAGCCCAGGTGGCGGGAGTCGGTGCGTGGGTAGGTCAGCACCTTGTGGCGCTCGTACAGGGCCTGGGCCTGCTCGAGGGTGCGCTCGGCGGTGAAGCCGAAGCGCTGGTTGGCCTCGCGCTGCAGGCTGGTGAGGTCGTACAGCTGCGGGGGCTTGTCCCGCTTGCGCTTGCGATCGACGGTCTCGACAAGGCCCAGCTGGCCGTCCACCCGATCGGCGATGGCCTGGGCGTCCGCTTGCACAAAATGCCGATCCCAGGGCTTGCCGTCGCGCCCCGTCGCGGTCCAGGTGGCCTCCCAGCGCTCGCCCTGGGGCCCGCCGCGGGCGAAGGTCGCCTTGATCTGCCAGAAGTCCTTGGGCTCGAAGTCCTCGATGGCCTGCTCGCGGTCGCAGAGCATGGCCAGGGTGGGGGTCTGCACCCGGCCCAGGGAGCGCAGGGCCCCGCCGGGGCCGGTGGCCAGGCGGATGGTCATGGCCCGGGTGGCGTTCAGGCCCACCAGCCAGTCGGCCTCGGTGCGGCAGCGGGCCGCGGCCTCGAGGTTGCGCATGGTGGCGCCGTCCCGCAGGCGGTCGAAGCCCTGGCGGATGGCCTTGTCGGTCATGCTGGAGATCCACAGCCGCTTCACCGGGGCCTTGCAGCCCGCCAGCTCGTAGCAGTGGGCGAAGATCAGCTCGCCCTCGCGCCCGGCGTCGCAGGCGTTCACCACCTCGGTGCACTGGCGGGTCTTCAACAGGTCTCGCACCACCCGCCACTGGTCGGCGCCGCTGTCCTTGCGGGGCTGCAGCCCGAAGCGCTCTGGCAGCATGGGCAGGTTGTCGAAGCTCCAGCGCCGCCAGGCCGGGTCGTAGCTCGCCGGCTCCGCCAGCTCGGCCAGGTGGCCCAGGCACCAGCTGATGCGCAGCTCGCCGTCGCCGATATAGCCCTTGGCCCGCCCACCCGCTACGCGCAGCACCCGCGCGATGTCGCGGGCGACGGAGGGCTTCTCAGCGAGGATCAGGCGGTAGGGCATGGGGCTCTGCGACAAGGTGGAGCGATGCATCTACCACGCATCGCATGTGGGTGGTGGTCAGTGCGTGTCCGCGGCGTCATGGCTGGAACGCCTCTTGCACCGGCAACACCGCACCCCGACGTGGCGAAGCGGATAGCAGGTTGCTGTCGGCTGTAGGCTGTCGGCTGTAGGCTCCGATGACTCGACGCTCCATCCTCCGCGCCTTCCTCTCGTCCTCCCTGGGCACCGGCCTGTCCAGGGTGCTGGGGTTGTTCCGCGAGCTGGCCATCGCCCGGGTGTTGGGGGCCAGCTCGGCATCGGACGCCTTCTTCATGGCGTTCACCATCCCCTCCATGTTCCGGCGCTTCGTGGCCGACGAGGGGCTCACCGGCGCCCTGGTGCCCGGCGTCGCCCTGGCCGAGGCCGAGGACGGGACGGATGAGGCCAGGGCCCTGGCCGGCCGCACCCTGACCGCCCTGATCGCAGTCTGCGTGGTGATCTCCGCCGTGGCCATCCCCGCGGCCCCCTGGCTGGTGGACCTGTTCGCCTACGGCTTCCGCGAGGACCCCGAGAAGTACGCGCTGACCGTGCAGCTCACCCGGGTCATGATGCCCTTCGTGCTGTTCGTGAGCCTGGTCTCCTGGGCCGAGGGCTTGCTCAACCACCGGGACCACTTCTTCGTGCCCAAGATCGCGCCGGGGCTGGTCTCCGCTGCCATCGTGGTGGCCGCCATGTGGCCCAGCTCCGGCGACGTGCAGGACATCGTCCAGACCATCGCCTGGGCGGTGCTGGTCGGTGGGCTGGCCCATGCGCTGGTCTGCCTGCCGCCCATCGTGAAGCACTGGGGCGTGATCCGGCCACGGTTCGATTGTTTCACGGATCCCCGCTTCCGCCGGCTGCTGTGGGAGATGGGCAAGGTGGCCGCCATCGGGATGATGGCCCAGGTCAACGTCATCGTGCTGCGCAACCTGGCCTCCCACCTGCAGACCGGCGCGGTCTCCTGGTACTGGAACGCCACCCGGCTGGTGGACTTCGCCCAGGGCATCATCGCCGTGGGCGTGGGCTCCGCCCTGCTGCCAGCCATCTCCGCCGCCGTCGCCGAGAAGGACTGGGACGAGTTCCAGGACTCCTTCGCTCGCGCCAGCCGCCTGGCGGCCTCCCTGCTGTTCCCGGCCGCGGCCTTCGTGCTGCTGCTGGCCCCTCCCTTCGTCGCCGTGCTGTACCGCCACGGCGCCTATACCTGGGCGGATGTGGGGGAGACCTCGGCGGCCCTGCGCTGGCTGACCCCCTACATGCTGGCCCTGGCCGGCATCCAGATCGTCAAGAAGCCCTTCTTCGCCCTGAATCGCCGCAACTCCCTGGTGGTGGTCGGCGCCCTGGGCGTCGGCCTGACCTTCCTGGCCGGCATCATGCTGGCCCCCCGCTACGGCGTCCAGGGCCTGGCCGCGGCCCTGTCGGTCTCCACCGTGGGGCAGCTGCTGGCCTACCTGTGGCTGCTGGGACGCATCACCGGCGGCAAGCTGGGGCTGATGTCCCTGCTCGGTCCCATGGGCCGCATCGCCGGGGCGACCCTGCCGGCTGCGGCGGTGGGCTGGAGCATCTGCCTGCTGGGAGACTGGGAGCAGGGCCCCAGCGTGCTGAACCTCGCCGTCTTCGCGGCCGCCGGCGGCGTGGGTGGCCTGGTCTACGCGGGGGCCGCCTGGATGATGGGGATCGGTGAGGTACGCACGGTCGTGGCCCGCGTCCGGGGCAAGCTCGGGCGTTAGCTCCTTCGCAGCAAGGAGACCGCCATGCCCTTCATCGACACCGGCCTCGTGCAGGAGCTGAACCTCGACGGCAGCCCCAACTCGCTGCAGCGGGTGGAGCTGGCCATGCACCAGCGCTACACCAGCCACGCTGAGCTGGTGGCGGCCCCGGCCGACCTGGACAGCCTGGTGGACTACCTGCTGCCGATCTTCGAGCGCTACGGCAACTGCACCCCCGACCCCTCCGCGCGGGGCGTGCTGCACGACCTCGCCGGGGTCCGGGTGGACTTGTACGCCCTGATCGCCGAGGTCTTCACCCGGGGCAACGGGCAGGTCTTGTTCATGGCCTGCTACAAGCGCTTGAGCTGCTTGCCGCAGAACTGAGGTGGCGGCGGGGGTGGGGCGGCACTCAGGCCTGGGGCGCTGGCGCTCCTTCCTGCGCTCGGGCCCCGCCTCCCGCGCTGGCTTCATCGCGCCATCTGGATGTTCTGCATGATTGCAGGGGGGGCGAGCGGCGGTCGCTTCTGCTTCATCCCCCGCCTGCGCTCCGGCGTGTCCCTCCCTCCGGTCGTCGCTCGGAGGGGGTGCGTCGGTGCTCCTGCGGCTGCGGCCTGATGTTCGGGGGATCGCTGCGCTCCGGCGGCCAGCCCCGCAGGTCGTCGTCTGGGGGGCGGGCGGTGATTCCTCGCGGGGGCGGACCTCAGCCGTGGGCCGGAGCCTGCGCTCCGCGACCCCCTCACCGGCCTGCGCCTTTGTCGCGCGGGTCGTTCGCTCTGGATGCGTTGACCACCAGCGCCGCTCGCGAGGGTAGGCCGCGCTAGGTGCGACCCTCAGCGGATGCTCCGGCGCCTCCGACGTGCACAGCCTGCGAGACATCCAACCAGGGCGTCCGCGGCAGGGTCAGCCCCGCCTGGCAGGCCGGACCGAGCACTGGCACCGCGTCGCGCCCTCTCGCCGCCCGGGCCTGGGGCGCTGGCGCTCCTTCCTGCGCTCGGGCCCCGCCTCCCGCGCTGGCTTCATCGCGCCATCTGGATGTTCTGCATGATTGCAGGGGGGGCGAGCGGCGGTCGCTTCTGCTTCATCCCCCGCCTGCGCTCCGGCGTGTCCCTCCCTCCGGTCGTCGCTCGGAGGGGGTGCGTCGGTGCTCCTGCGGCTGCGGCCTGATGTTCGGGGGATCGCTGCGCTCCGGCGGCCAGCCCCGCAGGTCGTCGTCTGGGGGGCGGGCGGTGATTCCTCGCGGGGGCGGACCTCAGCCGTGGGCCGGAGCCTGCGCTCCGCGACCCCCTCACCGGCCTGCGCCTTTGTCGCGCGGGTCGTTCGCTCTGGATGCGTTGACCACCAGCGCCGCTCGCGAGGGTAGGCCGCGCCAGGTGCGACCCTCAGCGGATGCTCCGGCGCCTCCGAGGTTCAGACCCTGCGGGACAACCAACCAGGGCGTCCGCGGCAGGGTCAGCCCCGCCCGGCAGGCCGGACCGAGCACTCGCACTGCGTCGCGCCCCTGCGCTCGCGAGCCCTCTCCGCCTCCCCCCCGGCGGTGCCTGGCGCCCACCACCGACGCAGCTCGCGAGGGTAGGCCGCGCCAGGGGGGACCCGGAGCGGATGCTCCGGCGCCACCGACGTGCACAGCCTGCGAGACATCCAACCAGGGCGTCCGCGGCAGGGTCAGCCCCGCCCGGCAGGCCGGACCGAGCTCTGCTGGAACGCCGCAACCCGCACAGGCCACCACCCCCTCCACCAGGGCTCCTCCCCCCCAGTTTGACGCGTCCTCTACGACCATACCCCCTTTGGCCGCCGACCTTCGCGTTAAGCCGATGGTCTCTCGTCCCCCCTCGGAGGCCCCCCATGCGCCGCACCGCCCTGACCGCTGGCTCCCTGCTGCTCATCGCTACCCTCACCGGCTGCCCCACGGTGCCGGAAGAAGACGCTCGCGCGGCCATCCAGCAGGCCTTCGAGGCCGCCAACGCCCCCGGGCGCCACGGGGTCGAGGTGCGGGGCAAGTCGGTCTGGCTGACCGCGGACATGTTCGAGGAGATGTGCCTGCACGACAACGATCTGGCCTTCTCCGACGACGCCAAGAAGCGCCCCCGCGGCTCCAAGGGCCTGCGCATCAGCCCCACCTACGACAACCAGCGCTTCTTCACCGGCTTCACCGACGACGGCTGGTGCATCTACATGGGCTCCGACCCCCGCATCGACATCCGCGAGGGCACCTGGGAAGGCGACCACTGGGAGTTCTTCGTGGTGATGAGCTTCGCCGACGCCTCCCCCTGGGCCCAGTGCCTGGACTACCCGGTGCTCAACCGCCAGATCTCGGTGGTCCGCGGTGACGACGGTGGCGCCGAGCTGGACGCCGACCTGGCCATCTTCGACGGCACCTGCCCCCAGCCCATGCCCGGCGGTGAAGAGCGCCGCTCGGCGGTCCGGCCCAGCACCAAGGCCCCCAGCACCCCCAGCGTCGATCAGGTCAAGGCCCTGCTGCGGGAGTTCGACCAGGCCCTGTACGACCGCGACTTCGAGGCCGCCCTGTCCAAGGTCAGCTGCTACAACGTCTTCGAGGAGCAGCGCTACGGCACCTGCGCGGTGTCCGAGCTGATCAACCTCGCGCCCCTGCCGCGCAACGGCGCCGCCCGCCCGGAAGATGGCCCCCCGTGGTCCATGAACGTCTTCGACTCGCTGGACGCCATCAAGCGCGTGCGCGCCGACCGCGACGATCCCAGCCTGTTCCACGTCGAGCTGGTGCCCCGCAAGGGCTCTGACCGCTCGCTTGCGGTGCAGTGGGTGGCCGGTGAGTGGAAGGTGGTCGGTGTCGTGGGCCTGAAGGCCGAGGACATCACCACGATGCAGATCGTCTACGACCTGCACCGCAAGGAGAAGCGCGAGATCTTCGAGCGCCGCATGCAGGGCGAGCCCATCGACGCCAAGGGCTACCCCTACGATCCCAACGCCGAGATCCCCGAGTAGGTGGTGGCCCGGCTGCTGACCGCCCTCGTCCTCGCCTGCGCGCTGGCCCTGCCAGGGGTGGCGCAGGCCCGCGACTGGCGGCTCGAGAGCTCGGCATCCCTCCGCTACGGCTTCCTGCCCGACGGGGTGCTCGACAAGCTCTTCGACCTCCACGGCGGCCTCGACGGGGTGGGGCCCGCCCTCGAGCTGGGCTGGACCCGCGACGGCTTCCACGCCCTGGCGGTGGCCGAGCTGCTGTGGGTCACCACGCCGGAACAGATCTGGCTGGAGAGGGACGCGAAGAAGGTCGAGGCCAAGTGGGTCGAGCCGGACCTCCGGATCTTCTCCTGGGGGCTGCTGTTCGCCTACGAGTGGCGCCTGTTCGGGCCGGTCTCCATCATGCCGAGCATGGGCTTCGTGCCGGTGCACCTGAAGGGCGCCCTGATCGAGTACCCCACCGATGGCGACTTCGAGACCCCGGCGGAAGACCGGACCAAGGTCGAGGGGGCCAACGGCTCCCCCGTCCGCATCCCCATGAACTTCATGAGCAGCGACCTGGGGCTCCGGCTCCGGGTGCAGCCTTCTGAGCGCTGGTTCCTCACGGTCGAGGGCGGCTGGCGCATGATCATCTACACGGGTGTCACGGCTGGCGTGGCGTTTTGACCCCACCGGAGAGAGCATGGACGTCCTGATCACTGGAAGCAGCCGCGGCATCGGCCGCGCCATCGCCGCCGAGCTCGCCAAGGACGGCGGGCGGGTGGTGGTCAACTACCTGATGAACGATGACGCCGCGGCCGAGACGGCCCAGTTGGTGCGGGACGCGGGCGCCGAGCCGGTCGTGGTCCAGGCCGACGTGCGTTCGGAGAAGGACTGCAAGCGCCTGGCGGCCAGCCTCGACCGCTACGACGTCGTCGTACACAACGCGGCCATCGGGGCGCTCAAGCCCACCGAGAAGATCCGCACCCCCCAGTGGGACCTGACCTTGGAGTCCTCCCTGCGGCCGTTCTGGCTGCTCACCAAGCTCTGCCTGGGCCGGCTCGCCGACGGCGGCAGCATCGTGGGCATCACCTCCACCGGCTCCCGCAAGTTCGTGCCCGGCTACTCCGCCATGGGCGCGGCCAAGGCCGGGGTCGAGGCCCTGACCCGGCAGCTGGCGGTGGAGCTGTCCCCGCGGAAGATCCGCGTGAACACGGTCTGCGGCGGGCTGATCGACACCGACGCCCTGCGCTACTTCCCCGAGCGCGATCGCATGGTGAAGTTCGCGACCGCCTACACCCCCCTGGGGCGCATGGGCCAGCCCCAGGACATGGCCGACGCGGTGCGCTTGCTCGTCAGCCCCCAGGCCAGCTTCATCACCGGGCAGGTGATGGTCGTGGACGGGGGGCTGTCGTTGCTCTGAACGAGAAAGGCGCACCGTCGCGACCGTGCGCCCTCACTGGGTGGCGGGCTCGTGGCGGCGTTCTGTCGTGACCGCAGGTCGTCGGCAGGAACGTCGCCGGCTGACGCCGCGCCGTCGGCTTCAGCCGTTCTTGGCGTCGGCCTCGGTGTCCGCGACCTCGGCGTAGCCGGCCTCGACCTCGTCGATGGCCTTCTGGTGCTCGGGGTTGATGGGGCAGCCGCAGCTGTAGCCTTCCTCGGTGGCGTGGCGGCGGGCCTTCTCGATGTGGAACTGGGCGACCTTCAGGTGCTGATCGACGTTCATGGCTTCTCCTGGGGGTGTTGACGGGGTCCCCTCATGGGCCCCTCGTTGGAACGAAGCCAGCCTATGAAGACCCCACCAAGGCGGCATGGTGGGGACATTACGGTTTCTGAATCCACAGTGCCCCTGTGCGCACGATCGTGTCGGCAGAAGGATCCCCGGCTCGTCTTGTTGGCAGCTATGCTGCCGGCAGTGGAGGACACCATGAGGCGATCTGCCATCATCTGTGCCGTCGCGCTGGCAGCGGCAGCGTGTCTCGACGAGGCCCCCGAGGACGACACCGCGCGCGAGGCCGACGGGGACACCGACGGGGACACCGACACCGACACCGACGCCGACGCCGACTCGGACGCGGACGGTGATGTCGACACCGACACGACCATCTCTCTCGAGGTGGACCACGTCACCTACGGCTACGACCGACACCGCTGGTTCTACGAGATCGCCAACATCGGGCACGCCGATGCCACGATCATCGACGTCTACCTGCCGGATGGTCACAGCGAGCGGCACAGCCTGGTCAACACCGAAGTCGCGGACGACGGCTCGTGGGACCTGTGGGCCATCGAGCTGCCGGTCGTCACCGATCAGGCCGAACAGCAGGACAGCGTCACCACGGCCTACGCCCCGGACGCCGAGACGGAGTGCGCGCTCACCTGGATGGTCTCGGTCAGCCAGCGGGGGACCGTGATGGACTGCGCCGTGTGGGGCGCGGATCCCGATCAGTACGCCTCGTTCGGCTGCTGGGAGATCCGGTTCTGACGAGGCCCTGTGGGGGCCGCGTACTCCGCGGCGGGGTGGTCCTCGATCTGGCCGAGGGCTCGCGGAACCCCGCTGTCCCCGGGCGCCTGCAACTCTGCCCCCTGGCCCGCAGGGTCCGCACTTGCAGGCGGTTTTTGGGCCCCGGGCGCCTGCAACCTGGCACCCTGGCGCGCAGGGTCCGCACTTCCAGGCGGTTTTAGGGCCCCGGGCGCCTGCAACCTGGCACCCTGACGCGCAGGGTCCGCACTTCCCGGCGGTTCGCCGCTCTCCCCACCACCCCTGGCGACGTTCTGTCGCGGCCGCAGGCCGTCGGCAGGAACGCTCGCCGGCTGAAGCCGTGCCTCCGGCGCCGGCTTCAGCCCAGCTTTGCCAGCGCCTGCGCCGCCCGCTCTGCGTCCGGATGGTCCTCGACCGCGGCGGCGGCGGCGAAGCACTCACGGGCCTGGTCGCGCTTGCCGGTGACCTTGAGCAGCACGCCCAGGTGGAACAGGGCGGAGGGGTCGCCGGGCTTGATGCGCAGGGCCTCGCGGTACAGGGCCTCGGCCTGCTCGACCTCACCGTCGAGGAACAGGGCCTGGCCTTCCTGGACCTTCTCGCCCGCGGCGTGGACCAGCTCGATCTCGACGAAGGTCTTCACCCCCAGGTTGACCACCAAGACCCGCAGGGGCCCGGCCCACCAGATGGTGGCGGCTTCCGCCGCGAGCAGGGCGAACAGGGGGATGTCGGGGATGATGGGCTTGCCCTTGTACTTGATGCGCACGCGGGTGTAGCGGCCCTGCTCGGCGTAGTGCTTGAGCTTGTCGGTGAGCACCTTCAGGGTCTCGTCCATGCGCTCGGGGTCGAGCTCCACGGCGATGCGCTCGAGCCAGGGGTTCTTCTGGTCGTTCTGCTCGGACATCGATCCTCCGATGGGCGGGCGCCGCTAGTCCTCCAGCACGCCCTTGCCTCCTACTACGAACTCACGCACCCAAGGTATTGCGCTGCGCTCGGTCTCTTCTCTGGTTCCGGTGTAGCCGATGCGCTGATCCCGCACCATGGCGAAGCGATCCGCCACGGTGAACGCCGAGTCCATGTCGTGGGTGACCACGATGCTGGTGACCCCCAGGCGGGCCTGCAGGCTGCGGATCAGGCCGTTGATGCGGCGGATGTTGATGGGGTCGAGCCCGGTGGTGGGCTCGTCGTAGAGGATCACCTCGGGCTGCACGGCGATGGCCCGGGCCAGGCCCACCCGCTTGCGCATGCCGCCGGACAGCTCGGCCGGGAACAGGTGCTCGATGCCGGGCAGGCCCACCATCTCGAGGACCTCGGCCACCCGCTCGGTGCGGCCGGCCTCGTCGCCCCAGCCGTGCTCGAGCATGGGGTAGCGGATGTTCTGGGCCACGGTCATGGAGTCGAACAGGGCGCCGCCCTGGAACAGCATGGCGATGCGCTTGCGCACGCCGGTGAGCTGCGCGGGGGTCATGGTGGTGACCTCCTCGCCGAAGGCCGTGATGGAGCCCGCGTCGATGCGGATCAGGCCCAGCAGCAGCTTGAGCATCACGCTCTTGCCCACGCCGGAGCCGCCGATGATGGTCAGCACCTCGCCCGGGTAGACGTCGAGATCGAGGCCGCTGTAGATGATCTTGGGTCCGAAGCGCTTGTGGACGCCGGCGAAGCGGATGGTGGGCGCCAGCTCTGCGTCCACGGTGGGCTTGGTGGCGAGCTCGAGGTCCATCACAGCGCCAGGAAGAGGTTGGTGAGCAGGTAGTCGGCGGCCAGGATGGAGATGGAGACCCAGACCACGGTGACGGTGGTGCTCATGCCCACCCCCGCGGTGCCGCCCCGGGTGGTCATGCCCTTGTAGCAGCCGATGATGGCGATGAAATAGCCGAAGAACACGGACTTCCCGAGCCCGTGGAACAGGTCGTTGAGCTGGATGGTGGCGATGACCTGCTCCCAGTAGAAGCGGGCGGTGACTCCCACCTCGGCCATCACGACGATCTGGCCGCCGAGGCAGCCCACGATGTCGGCCACGAGGGTCAGCAGCGGCATGGCGATCAGGCAGGCGAGCACCCGGGGCACCACCAGCTTCTTGATGGGGTCCGCGCCCAGGGCCCGGATGGCGTCGATCTGCTCGGAGACGGCCATGGAGCCCAGCTCCGCGCTCATGCCCGAGGCCACCCGCCCGCCCACCAGCAGGGCGGTGAGCACGGGCCCCAGCTCCCGCACCAGGCCCTCGCTGACCAGGGAGCCGGTGTAGAGGCTGGCGCCGTAGTGGGCCAGGGCCGCGGAGAACTGCAGGGCCATGACCATGCCCACGAACACGGCCGTGAGGATGGTGACCGAGATGGAGCCGATGCCCACCGCGTCGAGCTGGTTCACCAGGGCGTTGAGCTCGAAGGGGCGCCGCAGCATGGCCCGGGTGCTGCGCAGGGACAGCAGGCACATGGCCCCCAGGTGCCCGAAGAACCGGAAGACGGCCCAGCTGTGCCAGGTCGGCGGCCGGGCGGGTTGGCTCATGGCTCGCGACCGGTGGGCGCGAAGCCCGTCAGCACGCCCTCGAAGTCGGGCCAGCCGTGGTCGAACTGCTCCGGGGGCGCGATGTAGACCATGTCGTAGGTGCAGGCGCCCCGGTTGAAGACCACCGCCCCCACCTGGACCGCGATGCCGTCCAGCGTGCCGCGCTGCACGCACAAGCGGGCGCTGCGTCCGGCCACGGGCAGGGCCTCGTTGCGCAGCTCCTCGGGCTCGTCGAGCCCGTGCATCAGGTGGCGCAGGAGCAGGTCGGGGTGGCCGTCGAGGAAGCGGGAGCCGCAGTTGCTGTCGGTGTAGATGCTGGCGCCGAGGTGGCCGTTGTACCAGGCCTTGTCGGCGCCGCCGGGGTCGACCCACAGCCACTGGGTGGGGTCCGGGGCCGGCACGTCGTACCGACCCTCGAGCTTCCGGGCCATGCGGACCTTGCGCGGGGTGCAGCCCACCACGGCGAGGGCGCCGAGGGTCAGCAGCAGCCAGCGCAGGCGCATCAGCGGGGCTCCTGCTCGGGGTTGACGAAGGCGGTGGAGCGACCGGCTTCCTCGACCACGGTCAGGAAGACCTCTTCGAGGTCGGCGTCGCCGGCGTCGGCGGAGGCCCGCAGCTCGGCCATGGTGCCCAGGGCCACCAGGCGTCCCTTGTTGATGATGCCGATGCGGTCGCAGACCTCCTCGGCCACGTCCAGGGTGTGGGTGGAGAGGAAGACGGTGCGGCCGGAGTCGGCGATGGAGCGGAAGACGTCCTTGATCTGCCGGGCGCCGTGGGGATCGAGGCCCACCATGGGCTCGTCCACGATCATCAGGCGCGGCTCGTGCAGCAGGGTGGCGCAGAGCACCAGGCGCTGCTTCATGCCGTGGCTGTAGCCTTCGATGAGCCGATCCCCGAAGGGGCCGAGCTCGTAGACCTCGAGCAGGCGGCGGCCTTCGGTCTTCACGTGGCTGGCGGGCATGCCGTAGATGCCAGCAACGAACTCGAGGAACTCGTAGCCGGTGAGCTTCTCGTGCAGGTAGGGCCGGTCGGGGATGAAGCCCACCCGCTGCTGGGCCTGCACGGTGTCGGTGAGCAGGTCGAAGCCGTCGATGGTGATGCGGCCGGCGGTGGGGGGCAGCACGCCGGCCAGCAGGCGGATGGTGGTGGTCTTGCCGGCGCCGTTGGGGCCCAGGAAGCCGAAGACCTCGCCGGTGCGCACGTGGAGGTCCAGGGGGTGCAGCGCCTGGAAGCTCCCGTAGCGTTTCTCGAGCTGCTCGATGCGGATCACGGACGACCTCGTTTGCTAGCGGATCTCGACCACCTCGACCTGGATCCGGCCCATCAGGCCCAGGATCTCCACCTGCCGGTCCAGGTCGCCCTCGACCAGCTTGATGTGGGTGGCGTCGGCGGGGAACTGGCCGAAGGTGGGGTCGATGGGCACCCAGGGATCGGTGCCGCCCAGGTGGACTTCGGGCCAGGCGTGGTAGTAGAAGGCGGGCTTTCCGTCGATGGAGTCGGTGTAGACCAGGCCGGCGGCGATGCGGGCGGGGATGCCGGCCGCGCGGGCCAGGGAGACGTACAGCGCGGTGTGCTCGTTGCAGTCGCCTTCCTTGCGGCGCAGCACCTCGAGGCCGTTGGGCAGCGACAGCACCGGGCGCTTGTCCAGCTCGGCGAAGACCCAGCGGTTCAGCTCCATGGCCGCGGCCTTGCGGGTCGGGGATCGCTCCAGGATCTCCCAGGCGGCCTCGCGGATCTCGAGGTGGTCCGACGGGGTCAGGGTGCCCGGTTGCAGGGCGGCCAGCGCGGCGGCGTCCGGGGGCTCCGGGGGGCCGTCGGGGGGCTCGAGGAACAGGGGGGCCTGGTTGGTCTCCCACATGGTCCCGGCCAGGTGGCGGGGGTGGGAGGGCAGCTCGACCCTCAGCGGCATCTCCACGGTGACGGTGTCGCCCTCGACAACCTGCTGCGGGGGCTGGTGGGGGACGAGGGCGGGGTCCACGCCCGAGATGCGCACGGTCATCACCCGGGAGCTGCGGGCGTCGGGCAGGGGGCGCTTCAGGGGCACCGCCGAGCGGGCGATGAGATCCACCGGCTCGCTCTCATCGAGCAGGTCCTCGGCCTCTTCGCGGGTCATCCGCACCAGGGAGAGGCCCAGGCCGCCTTCCTCGCGCAGGGTCTCCCCCGAGGGGGTCACCAGCCGGCGGCTCTGGACACCGGCGAACTCGGTGGTGATCCAGTACGCTTCTTCGGCTGTGCCCGGGATCAGCTCGACCCCCGTGACCTCGGCGTGCAGGGTGTCCTGGGCCAGGGTGACGGGGTCGAAGTAGGGCAGCTCGAAGGTCTGGCCGACCATCATGTCGTCGTGGGCCAGCATCTTCTCGAGGGACATGGCCATGGCCGGAGGCTGCTCCATGGGCAGATCGAGGCTCTGGACCTCGCCCGCCTGCACCAGCTCCATGTGGAGCTGTCCGGGCCGCATCTCGCCGCGCACCGACAGCTTGACCTGGTCGGAGTCCATGTAGAACTCGAAGCGCTGCATGGTCTCGTCGGCGCTCAGCAGCGCCGAGCCGGCGGTGATCACCTGCTGGATGGTGCCCATGGCCACCACCCGGAACAGGGAGCGGGAGCGGATCAGGGTGCCGCCGTCCACGGTGGAGCTCTGGCTGGTGACCGCGTAGCCCACCGGCTGATCCTCGAAGTAGATGCCCATCCAGCGGTCCTGGCTGGGGCCGGTGACCAGGGCCTCGGGATCGATGGGCCGCAGCACGCCCTGTTCGGCGTCGCGGGTCAGCACCCAGCCTGCCAGCGCGACGAAGGCCAGCACGGCCAGGAGCTCGGCTGCGAGCAGGGGGGTGACGCGGCGGCGTGGACGGGGTGAGGGGATGGCTGCCTCGGCGCGATGGGGCTGCGGTGTTCACAACCCGGCGAAGGGGATGCCTATGCCGCTGTGGGGCTCCGTACACCTGCGGACGACGGGAAGGTCATCGGGGGTCACCGAACCGTTCCGCACCGGCCCTGGGTCGGCTAAGGGAATCGGGACCGACACCCGCCGTGATCCACTCGGGGAGACCCCATGGCCACCGACCTGCAGACCCACGCACAGCTCGCGGCCGCCCCCGGCGACACCACGCCGCCCATCGTGGTGCGCTCCGATGACAACATCGGCCTGCTCGCCATGGGGGAGTGCACTCAGGCGGGCGCCGACGGCGAGGCGGCCGTGCACCTGGTCATCAACGCCGTGAGCAACCACCTCGAGATGAGCGCGAGCGACATCGAGCGCTACCGGGAGCAGCCCAGCGACGATCTGCGCACCCGGCTGCTGTCGGCCATGGAAGAGGCCGTGCTGCGGGCGGGCAAGGAGCTGTTCCTCTTCGCCCGCCGGCGCAACAGCGAGATGGGCGTGGGCATCGAGGTCCTGCTGCGGGTGGGGCGGGAGATCTTCGCCGCCCATGTGGGCCGCGGCGGCATCTACCTGGTGCGCCGGGATCTGCTCCATCGCCTGGCCCGCGGGCGGGGCCCCGAGCGGGGCTCCGGCCCCCCCACCGGCTCACGCTGGGACTCGGTCTCCGACGACCCCGTGCTGCTGGGGCGCGACGCCCACATCCAGGTCCAGACGCTGATCGTCGAGGTCTGGCCCGGCGACCACCTGGCGCTGCTCACCTCCGGGCTGGCCAACCGCCTGTCCGACGCCGACATCCGCACCCTGCTCGCCGTGCTCGAGCCCGATCAGGCCGCCCGCGGCCTGCTGCACATGGCCCGGGAGCGCGGCGCCCGGAGTGCGCTGGGGGCCTACCTGGCCCGGGTCCCCGGCCGACCCGAGCAGGTCAGCGAGACCGTGGTGAGCCTGCTGCCGGTGCTGGGCAAGATCCCGCTGCTCAACTGGTGCAACCGCGAGGAGCTGCTCGATGTAGCCGCCGTGGCCCGCCCCGAGCGCATGGCCCGCGGTGAGGTGATCTTCGCCGAGGGGCAGCGGGGGGCCGAGCTCTACCTGCTGGTCCACGGCGACGTCTCCGTCATCCGCGGCGGCACCGGCGTGGCCCACCTGGGGCCCGGCAGCACCTTCGGCGAGATGGCCCTGCTGGATCAGCCCATCCGCTCGGCCACGGTGGAGGCCCTGGCCGACGGCGAGCTGCTGGTCATCTCCCGCGAGGCCTTCTTCACCCTGCTCAAGGCCAACCCCAACCTGGCGGTCAAGCTGCTCTGGAACCTGCTGCTGGCGGTGTCCGGGCACCTGCGCCGCACCACCGCGCTGATGAGCGGGCTGGTCTCGGGGGGCATGGGCGCCGAGATCGCCGAGGAAGACGACCCGACGGTCCAGGTGCGGAAGCGCTAGGGTCCGAGCTACTCGAGCACGGTGCCGAAGCGGCTGAGGCGCAGGGTGCCGACCTTGCCGTCGCAGTGGTTCCACGACAGCCAGACGACCATGGCCTTGCCCTTGATGTTCTCGATGGGCACGGTGCCCCAGGCCCGGGAGTCCGATGAGTTGTCCCGGTTGTCCCCCATCACGAAGATCTCGCCGGCGGGGATGGTGAACGGGCCGTACTCCGAGAGCCGGCCGCCGTTGCCGGGGCTGTAGAGGATGGAGTGGGGGCCTTCCTCGAAGGACTCGGTGTACAGCTCGGCGGGGGCCGGGATGCAGTTGTCGTCGATGAAGGTGTAGCCCTCGATGTACTCCTTCTCGACCCGCTCGCCGTTGACGTGCAGCGCGTTGTTGCGGACCATCACCTCGTCGCCGGGCACCGCCACCACCCGCTTGATGTAGTCGACCTTGGGGTCGTCGGGGAAGCGGAAGACGATGATGTCGCCGCGCTCGGGCTCTCCCACGGGCACGAGCTTGTGGGCGGTGAAGGGGAAGCGCAGGCCGTATGAGAACTTGTTGACGATGATGTAGTCGCCGATCTCGAGGGTCGGGACCATGGAGCCGGAGGGGATGCGGAACGGCTCGGCCACCACCGAGCGGATCACCAGCACCGCCAGCAGGGCCGGGCCCCAGGTCTTGAGCAGGTCCCACAGCCAGGCGCCGGCGCGCTCGCCCGCGGAGCCGGTCTCTTCGTCATCCAGCAGCTCGTCCAGCTCTCTCTTGTCGTCGGCCACGGTGCCTTCCTCGCCAGGTCCGGCGCGCGGCTCCAGGCGGGCTGCCTGGGCTCTCGCGGATCGGACGCTCCGCCCCTAACATCGCCGGGGGCGGAACGACGACCCCGGTGCCTCGTCCTGCATTCCCCAGCGTCGCTGCAGAGCCCAAAGCCTACAGCCGACAGCCTGCAGCGGCAGGCTCGGCGCGCTCTCGAGGGGCCCCGTGGAGTCCTGACTGTCCAGCCATTTCGACGGCTCCCTGGCTGCCCCGCGTTGGGCTGTGGGCGGTGGGCGGTGGGCTGTCGTCCCAACCGGCGCCGACGTCTCACGTTAGCTTCGCGACATGCACTACGACCGCTTCTGCGACGCTCTCGCCGCCTCCCTCACCGCCGCCCCCGTGCGCCCCCCCGGCTTCGCGGCCGAGCCCCGCCATGCCGCCGTGGCGGCCCTGTTCGCGCCGGCTCCCGCGGGGAACGACGGCGTGGAGCCCGGGGAGCCCGAGCTGCTCTTCATCCGGCGGGCCGAGGTGGACGGCGACCCCTGGAGCGGCCACGTGGCCTTCCCCGGCGGGCGCATGGATCCCGAGGACGAAGGCCCCCTTGGCACCGCCCTGCGGGAGGTCCACGAAGAAGTCGGGCTCGCCCTCCACGACCGCGCCCGGGTGCTCGGTGAGCTGTCCGGTCAGCTCACCCTGCCCCAGCTGGGTCGCCAGATGGTCGTGCACCCCTACGTGCTGGCCCTGCCCGAGCGCCCCACGCTGACCCTGCAGGAGATCGAGGTCGCCCGCGCCCTGTGGGTCCCCTGGCGTCACCTGGTGGACGGCGAAGGCCTGGGCACCATGACCTGGCGCTGGAAGGGGCGCGAGCTGGAGCTGCCCTGCCGCAGGCTGCAGGGGGAGTGCCTGTGGGGGATGACCCTGAGAATGGTCGAGGATCTGTTGTTGGTGTGGGGGCGGAGGGTGTAGGCAGGTCGTGAATCGAGGGAGGCCCTTCGAGGGAAGCGAGTCGCGAGAGGCCAGTCGATGAAGGTGGGCCGTAGGTCGGCCTACCCCCGCCGGCCCCCCACAAGCCACTCGCGCCTAGCCACCCACCACCCCCCACCAACATACCCCCC
>CAYZVO010000044.1:21666-43936 GCA_964481655.1 uncultured Enterobacterales bacterium
GGCTCGGCTTTTTTGGGGGCCGTTTGGCCCACTTCCTCCCTCCGCAACCCGACTTGCCTCTCGCGACTCGCCTCCCACCTCCCACCTCCTACTTCCCGCCTCTCTCCTGGTTAGGCAGCCCCTAGACCCCGTGGAGATCCCGTGCTCTCTCGCTGGCAGCGAACCCAGTCGCACCTGCGCTACCTGGCGCGTCCCACCCGCGCCTTCCTGCCGCTGGCGCTGGGCTTCGGTGCGCTGGTGGTGCTCGGTGGGGTCTGCTTCCACCTGCTGTATCAGCAGGAGCCGCTCTCCCTGTCCCGGGGGCTGTACATCGCCTACGCCCTCGTCTTCATGGAGCACCTGCTGCCCTACCCGCAGCACTGGGTGCTGCAGGCGTTCTACTTCCTGCTCCCCCCCATCGGCCTGGCGGTCGTGCTCGACGGCATCGTGCAGTACAGCCTGCACCTGCGTCATCGGGACGCCGCCAGCCCTGCCTGGAACCGCGCCATGGCCTCGACGCTGAACGACCACGTCATCCTCTGCGGGCTCGGCAAGGCCGGGCTGCGCACCCTGCAGGTGCTGCTCGAGCTCGGTGAGCAGGTCTGCGTGCTCGAGAAGCACGAGGACCAGCCCAACCTGGCCTGGGCCCGGCAGCGGGGTGTGCCCTGCGTCATCGCCACCGGCCGCCACGAGGGCGTGTTCGACGAGCTGAACGTGCAGGCCGCCAAGTCCATCATCCTGGCCACCGACGACGATCTGGCCAACATCGAGATGGCCCTGGACGCCCGCAAGGTGCGCCCGGACATCCACGTGGTGCTGCGGGTCTGGGACCAGGAGCTGGCCGCCCGCATCCGCGAGAGCTTCGACATCCCGGTGGCGCTGTCCTCCACGACCCTGGCCGCGCCCCTGTTCGCCACCTCGTCCTCGGACGCCTCCATCGTGCACGCCTTCGAGCTCGGAGAGCGGCTCATCGTGGTCGCCCGGATCGAGGTGGTGGCGGGCGCCGCCCTCGAGGGCCTGGCCCTGGGTGAGCTGGCTCGGGATCCCGGCGTGCTGGTGCTGGAGCACCAGCCTCTGGGGGGCGAGACCGACACCACGCCGCCCGCCGATCTGGTCCTGGCGCCCGGCGACCAGCTCACCGTGCAGACCGAGCCGGGGGCGCTCCGTACCCTGCACACCATGAACCGGGGCTAGCACTCCGGCCCGCGGGCACACCTCTCCCCCCACAGCTATGCTGTGCCCCCAGCCCGGAGTGCCCCCATGGTCCTGCCTCTCCTGCTCATCGCCGGCGCCAGCGTCGCCGCCGACTGCCCCGCCCTCGACCTCGAGCTGGCGGCCATCGACGCCTCCAGCCACTGCCTCACCATGCCCCTTCGCGAGGCCTGGCTCGCGGCCCAGGAGCGCGGGTCCGAGGCCTGCCTCGTCGACGCCCTCGAGGCCCGCGGGCTGCCCGTGGCGCCCCTGCCCATCGAGGCCCCCACGCCCCCAGCCGCGGGCTTCCTGCCGGACAAGCTGATCCGCGACAACTACGACCTGCCCAACTCCACCGAGACCGAGAACTTCGTGGCCTGGTGGGGTGACGACGCCAGCGTCAGCAGCCACGCCGTGGACGACCTGCTGGACTTCTTCGAGGAGGGCTGGGATCACCACGTGGGCGTGATGGAGCTGCCGGTCCCCGAGCACGCCGACATGTACAAGTTCAACGTCTACATCGGCGACACCGGCTCCGGGGCGCCGTCGGTGTACGGCAACTCGGGCTACTTCTGGTACGACAGCTCCGGCTACCCCATCATCGTGATGAACCTGGGCTGCCTCGATGACGACGAGTGGGGCAAGACCACCGCGGTGCACGAGCTGTTCCACGCCGTGCAGGCCGCCACCGACCACTACGGCGGCAGCAACTACAAGTGGATCTGGGAGGCCACCGCGTCCTGGGTCGAGGGCGAGGTCTACCCGGAGTCGGCCACCTACGCGTCCTTCCTGTTCGGCTTCGCCTACCTGCCCTACCTGCCGCTGGACTTCTACGACTACCCCGACACCGGTGCGCTCACCGAGTACTACCAGTACGGGGCCTTCATCTTCCCCCGCTACCTCTCCGAGGTCGCCCATGACTGGACCATCGTCCGCGACGTGTGGACCGAGGGCTCCTACGGCGCCGATCCCCTGGTGATCTTCGACGGACTGCTGCAGGAGCGGGGCGACACCCTGCTGGATGCCTTCGCCGACTTCAACGCCCACAACGTCGCCTGGGACTACCAGCACGGCTCGACCTTCGAATGGATCGTCGACGCCTACGAGGGCTACTACGACAACCACTTCATCGCGGCCTCCTACAACAACGACGGCATCGACGAGTGGCAGACCCCCACCATGCGGCTGCCCCAGCGCTACGGGGTCAACAACTACGAGCTGCGCTACCCGAACAACGGCCCGCTGCGCGTGGAGCTGACCTTCGACGAGACCGGCAGCGACGGCAGCCCCGCCACCTGGGTGGCCACCCTGGTCCGCAAGAGCAGCGAGATCGTCTACGAGCCCCTCGAGATCGTCGATGGTGCTGTGAACCACGTGGTGGACGATGTCAGCGACGACGTCACCATCTGGCTCACCGTGGGCGCCACCAGCCCCTACCTCCGCGACGGCGAGGAGTTCGGCTACAGCTACCGCATGTGGGTCGAAGAGCCCGTGGACACCGCGCCCCCCGAGGACACCGGGGATGGTGGCGAGGGAGAAGAGCCGAAGACCTGCGGCTGCGCGGCGGGTCACGCGGCGCCGTTGTCCGCGTCCCTGGCCCTGTTCGCCCTGGGTGGGATCGCGGTGAGCCGTCGGCGGCGCTGACGCGGTCGGCTACTCGAGCTCGACGACCGCGAGGAAGATCGGCGGGGATGCACCACAGCTGGTGCACAGCAGCCCCACGAGCCACACGCCTTCGTGGTCGAAGCCCGGGAACGACTCGCCGTCGGCGTCCACGGCTTCGTTCAGCGCCAGCTCGGTCTGTATGCTCCAGGTCGGTGCGCTGTACAGCTCGACCGCCAGGTCCTCGAGCTCCAGGAACGAGTCCTCGAGCTGGGTGGCGTCGAGGTCGAAGCGGCCGATCGAGACCTGTTCGATGCTGCCGGAGGGGAACTCGTCGCCCCGCATGTCCTCGGTGAGCGCTGACCAGTCCAGTGTGATCCGCGGCGTCCCGGCGGGCATCGCGACGCCGCCGCTTGCGAGGTCCACCTCGATCTCCAGGCTGGTGGTCGTCGGGTCCAAGGCGACCGTCGTGTTGGTCTCGCCCTCGGTGGGGACGAAGAACGCGAACGTGGCGTAGTCGTACAGGTCCGTCATGACCGCGACCTGGTAGGTCTCCCCGTGCGCCGCGCAGTAGCTGGCCGCGGGTTCCGCGCGGGTCCCGTTGAAGTGGAACTCCGAGATCGGCGCGCTGGTCTCCCCTGGGGTGACCTCATGGTCGAGGTTGCCGGAGATGTGGCTCTGCGCGAGGGTGCCTGTGGCGATGGCCTCCATCACCCCCTCGACGTTCAGGTCGTGGTAGGCGACCATGCGCATGATCTCGATGTCGACCGTCGGATCGACGGGCTGGCCTAGCAGATCGACGGAAACCCCCGACCAGTCGATGGTCAGGTCCTCGGGGCAGTCTTGCACCGAGATGGGGGTGGTGGTGTAGCTGGCGGCGTAGAAGCCGTTCTGGGCATCCTCCAGCATCACCGTGTCGGCGAAGCCGAAGCCGCTGCCGTCGCAGCAGCCGGAGGTGATGGCGGCCGCCGTCAGTGCGCAGATCGATCCCTGGATGAGTCTCATGGGTCCTCCCGGGGTCTGACACATGCACACCATAGGCGGACAACGCCGAGCTTGCACCTTCGTCGCCAGGTTTGCCGTCACGCACGCGATCAGCTGACGTCGACGCCCGGAGCGTAGGGGCGCAGTTTATCTGCTCCCGCACGGCGCCTGCGTGACGGGAGGGGATAAACCCCTCCCCTACGTCCATCGTGTCCACCAGGGGCCGCCATGCTCGCTTCGCTATCCCTCGCCCTGCTCGCCGCCCCGCTGCAGGCCGCCACCTGCCCGGAGCTCGAGCCGGTGCTGTCGGCTCTCGACGGCCGCGGAACCTGCCTCACGCCGGCCATCCGAGCCGCCTGGCTCTCCGCCGATACTCCCGAACAGCGGAGCTGCGTGGCCGAGGCCATGGCCGCCCGTGGGCTGCCCTCCCGCCCCATGGCTCCCGGCCGCGCCGCCGAGGAGACCCGCTCGCCCTTGCCCGAGCTGACCGTCGCCGACACCTACGATCTGCCCAACCAGGAGTTCAGCGAGCACTTCGTGCTGCTGTGGGGCGACGGCCGCAACATGTACGACTCCCAGATCGAGAACATCCTCGACGCCTTCGAGACCGCCTGGGACAACCACATCGACGACATGGGCATGCCCGCCCCAGAGTTCACCGAAGAGCACTACTTCAACGTCTACGTGGGCGACAGCGGCTCCGGCGCCCCCGGCATCTCTGGCGCCTCGGGCTACTTCACCACCGACGACGACGACAACCCCATCATCGTGCTGTCCCCGGACATCCTCAACTACCACGAGTACGCCTCCACCACGGCGGTCCACGAGTTCTTCCACGCGGTGCAGTGGTCCACCGGCAACTACGTCACCTACGACTCCATGTGGTTCTGGGAGGCCACCGCCACCTGGTCCGAGGCCGTGGTCTTCCCGACCTACGACGACTACGCCTGGCCCCTGGTGGGCTTCGCCTTCCTGCCCCACCTGCCCCTGACCTTCTTCGACTACCCCGACCGCGGCGAGCTGCAGGAGATGCACCACTACGGCGCCTTCATCTGGCCGCGCTACATCTCCGAGTTCGTGGCCGACGACGGCGTCACCATCGACGTGTGGACCCAGGGCAGCGCCGGCGCCGATCCGCTCTACTACTACGACGACCTCATCTACCGGGCCTCGGGCCTCGAGCTGATGGACGTCTGGGGCGACTTCCTGGGCCACAACACGGTCTGGGACTACCAGGACCGCGATCTCTACCTGTCGCTGCTGCAGCAGTACAGCGGCTGGTACGGCGACGAGTCCCTCGCCGGCACCACCTCGGGCCCCGGCATGGAGGGCTGGTCCTCCGCCCGCGAGCACCTCCCCCAGAACATGGGCGCCAACAACCTGGCCTTCTCCCACCCCGATCCGGGCGTCATCCGCTTCGAGTTCGACGGTGGTGCCCGGGGCAGCGCCGACTCGGCCGCCGTGTGGCAGATCCGGGTGGTGCTGGTCCAGGGTGACAGCTTCGAGTACGTGCCCCTGGACGTCGCGGGGGGCACGGCCAGCTGGGCGAGCGACGGCGAGACCGTCTACGACGCCGTCTACGTCGCCATCGGCTCCTACGCACTGACCTGGTACGAGGACGAGACCTTCGACTACGACTACCGGCTGTGGATCGAGGGCGCCTTCCCGGACACCGGCCTGCCCGAGGACACCGGAAGCTCCGAGAAGCCCGGTGGCTGCGGCTGCAGTGCCGCCGCGGGGGCCGCCGGCTTCGCGTGGCTGGGGCTGCTGGGGCTGGGGGCCGCCGTTCGCCGCCGAGACTAGCTACTCGGCCAGCTCCAGCACCATGACCCCGTCGCCGTCCTCGAAGCGCTGCTGGCTGGCGATGGGCTCGTAGAAGGCGGTGACCCGCTCGAGCCACTCCCCGTCGTAGACGGTCAGGTCGAGCACCACGAAGCGCAGGCCGCGGGCCATCATCCAGTCGCGGCCCTTGCGGCGCTCGGTGGCCACGTCGGTCTGCATGGCGCTCATGGGGGGCTCACCGCCGGTCATGCCCGGCAGGCCCATGTCGTTGCTGTCCCGCACCAGGCGGGCGGCGTCGGGGTCCATGCCGTCGTTGGCGGCCACGGTGAACAGGGATGGGTAGCCGTAGATGGGCCGGCGGTGCACCAGCTGGAAGTACTGCTCATCGGCGGAGCGCAGGCTGTCGGCGATGTTGGCGTAGACCGGCAGCTCCCAGCGGTGGGTGTTGGGCTTGCCGGGCCGGATGGTGGGCAGGGTGAGCACCGCGCCGGGGCCGGGCTGCTCCGCGATCCAGTCGGCGAAGGCCAGCTGGGGGAAGGTGGTGGCGCTGCGGGGCTTCAGGTAGGGCTGCCCGGTGAGCAGGACCGTGGCGAGCACCAGGCCCGCGGCGATCCCCAGCAGCTCGGCGATCAGCCGGCGGCGCTCGAGCAGGCGTCGGATGGCGTCGATGCGCAGGCCGAGGCGCAGCAGGCTCCCGAGCCCCAGGCTGCCCGCGAGGGCGAAGGCCATGGCGGCGGGCACGAGCCAGCGCCGGGGGAAGCGGATGCCGGAGAAGGGGGGCACCCCCAGCAGGGCCTCGTTGAGGCCGAGGATCCCGTTGCCCAGGTTGTGACCGAGGGCGTGGCCGCTCGAGCCCATGGTGCTGCCCAGCCACCAGGAGAGCATCTTGCCATTGTCGGCGCTGACACCCAGGGCCAGGGCGAGCATCAGCCCGCCGGCCAGCAGCCAGGGCCAGGAGCGCCGCAGGCCAAGGATGCCCAGGACCAGGGCCGGGCCCAGCATGGCCGCGGGCATCAGGGCGGGCACCAGGTTGCCCTTCTGATCGTTGGTGGGGTTGGCCTCGAGGCCCCACCAGGTGCGCAGCTGGACCGAGTTGCCCGACAGCTCCACGGCCGCGGAGGACGCGGTGTAGTCCTGGGGCGCCAGCGTGAAGCCCCGATACAGCAGGGCGATGATCAGCAGCGCGGGCACGGCGGCGACCGCGCAGGCCACCATGGGCCGCAGGCGGGCCCGCCAGCCGCTGGTGCCTTCGGGCTGCACGCTCAGCAGGGCCACCAGGTAGGGGGGCGCGATGATCAGCCCGTAGACGGCCATGTAGGGGGAGTCCAGCAGCAGCAGGAGCAGCAGCAGGCCGGTGACGGCGGCCCAGCGGAGCTGCCCCGAGCGCTGGGCCCGCCAGGCCGCGGCCAGCACCGCGGGCAGGGACCACAGGGCCAGGTGCTCCGGGGTGCCGTCGGTGATGGCGTGCATCAGCATGGGCTGGGCCAGCAGCGCGCCTCCGGCCACGGCGCCCAGGCCCCAGGAGCCGGACAGCTCCCGCCCGAGCCAGGCCGTGCACCAGCCCGTGGCGGCCACCATCAGCATCACCTGCAGGTCGTAGGCGCCGAGGCTGCCGAAGATCCACTGCAGCGGCGCCAGCAGCAACCCGGTGGCGAAGGGCAGGGGGACCACCTTGATGCCCACCGGGAAGTAGGCCCGGCTGGTCCAGATGGGATCCGGCAGCCCCCAGGCCGCCTGACCCAGGCTCCAGGCTCCGCGGATCACGTCCGAGTCCTGGCTCCCCACCCCGGGCAGGGTGTAGGCGCCGCCGGCGATGGAGGGCGCCAGCAGCCACGCCGCCCACAGCAGGAAGCCCAGCGCCGCCACAGCACCGGGCACGAGCCAGCGGCGGCTCGGCGAGGACGTGGGGGATGGGCTCGGGGCGGTCATGGCGAGATCCTGACACACAGGGCTGCTGCGGAAGGATACCTTCTGCGGTGAGACTGTCGACCCCGGCCCATCTCCGTGGCAAGATGTGCGCAGGTCAGGCCGGGTCGAGATCGGAGGAAGCTTGAAGTACGCCCCTATCGCCCTGTTCGCCGTGCTGTGCGCCTGCAACGCCGAGACCAACTTCCAGAACACCAACGATGGTGGCGACTTCGAGGAAGGCCAGGGGGGCCTCGAGTGGTTCCCCACCGAGGTCGAGGTCAGCGATCTGCAGCAGGGCATCACCGGCAGCACCACCCTGCAGCTCAACTCCGTGGGCGAGAACAACCTGCACATCTACGAGGTGCGGGTGCTCGACTCCGGTGGCGGCGTCTTCTACATGGGCGACGACGACGAGTACGAGGACAAGGTCCTGGCCCCCGGCACCTCGCTGGAGATCCCCATCACCGCCACCATGGACGAGTGGGCCACGGTGGTCGAGGGCACCATCCGGGTCAAGACCAACGACCCGGAAGCCATCTCCCTCGAGATCCCCGCATACGCCTACCCGGCCGACGACTGGACCGGCGGTGGCGGCGACGACACCGGCGACGACACCGGGGCCTGATCCCCGCTACTGGTCGTCTTCGCGGGCCTCTTCGGCCTCTTCGTCCAGCTCGGGCTCCAGCTCGACGCGGGGCGTGTAGATGAACTTCGGGCGCACCCGCCAGCCGGTCTTGGGGTAGAGCGCGCGGCCCTTGTAGGTGATGGTCTCGGTGCGCTCGTAGGCCTGGTCCATGCCGTACTTGAGCTTCTTGCTGGCGGCGATGACCGCGTCGAACTCCTGCTCCCGGATGGCCCGGTTCACCGAGCGGGCCTCCTTGCGCAGCGGGCTGTGCTTGTGGGTGATGTCCCACAGGGCGATCAGCGCGAGGCTCGGGGGCTTGCCCACGATCACGGGGTACCAGGGGCTGTGGGGCATCCACACCGGCCCGTCGAAGCTGGCGATGTGGTCCAGGACCTTCTGCCCGGCGTCGAGATCGGCCTGGGTGGGGGTGTACTTGTCGATGGTCCAGCGGCCGTCCCAGGTCTGCCAGCCCACCACGCCAGCGCAGGCCAGCAGCAGGGCGGCGGAGGCGAGGGGGTGGCGCACCCGCCGCACCAGGGCCCCCAGCCCGAAGCCGGTGACCATGGCCACCAGCCAGAAGCCGGGCATCAGCACGTTCTGGTAGCCGCCGTGGTGGCCCCGCATCAGCACCACCATGATGGTGCCCACGATCATCACGCCCCACCAGTACCAGCGCGCGTAGCGGGCGTCGGGGGCGCGCTCGGCGCGCTCGGGCGCCGGCAGCTTGCGCAGCCTGCGCCAGGCCCACAGGCCGATGGGGATGAGCAGGGTGAGGCTGGCGATGGCGATGGGCCAGGGGAAGCCGGCGATCAGCTCCTTCTCGGCCTGGGGGAACAGGCGGGTGCCCACGATGGGGTGGGTGGCGGGGATGGCCAGGATGTAGGTGAGGAAGTAGCCGCCGCTGGAGATCTGCATCCAGGCGGTCCAGGCCAGGGCCGGGATGACGGACCAGCCGGCGAACCAGGCCGCGCGCCGCCAGCCGTAGACCCGCCACAGGGCGATGACGATGGGCAGGCCCAGCATGGCCATGTTGTGCTTGGTGATGAAGGCGAACACCAGGGCCAGGCCGCCGGCGGCGAGCCAGGGCTTGGACGTGCGGCGGCAGAGCACCACCGCCAGGCCCATCATGAAGACCTGCATCCCGTCGTTGCGCACCACATCGAAGAAGGCGCCGACCTCGTCGTAGCAGGAGAGGAAGAGCGCGGCGGCGCCGAAGCCCAGGGACCAGCGGAAGCCTTCTTGCCGCACGCCCAGGATCAGCAGCAGGGCGCCCAGGGAGGTGCCGACCACGGAGACCCAGCGGGCCATGGGGTAGCCGAGCTCCACGACCCGGGCGATCATGCCCACCACCCAGGCGTAGCCGGGGGTGTAGATGTAGGGGATGAACTCGGGGGTCGGGGCCACGTACAGCGGGAGCCCGTCGCGCACGCGCATGGCGTGCAGCAGCATCCCGCCTTCCATCCACTCGAGATCGAAGGGATAGGCCACGCGCCCGGCCACGGTGGTGCCGAACCACCAGCCGATGAAGACCAGGCTGGCCAGCAGGACCAGGTCGGCCAGGGTGCGCAGCGCTGTCGGGAGGTGCTTCATGGGGGCGGCTCCTATCACCGGAGTCGCGCGGTGGTCCACAGCGGTCGCGGGCAGCGTTCGCCGGTAGCGCCAACCGGACGCTGCTGGCCTGTGTGGGTGCGGCGTTGGCGAGGGGGCGGGCTCCGGCCTGCCGGGCGGGCCGGGCTTCCGCGGCGCGCCCTGATCGGAGCTCGTCCGCGGGGCCAACGATGGTGGCGCCGGAGACACCGCTGCAGCCCTGGCCCTGGCGCGGCCTCCACCCGCCAGCGACGTCCGCGTCGGGGCGCCACGCTTCTACCCTGCGCCCCGGAAGCCGGAAGCGCTGGCCGGTAGCGATAGCCGAACAGGGGTGGCGCGGGGGCCTCCGGGGCGCGACATTGGGGGCATGAGCATGGAGCGACCCGATCGTGTGGCGGCTGGGCCGTCGCCGGAGCGACCCGATGAGCACGTGGTGCCCGCGGGCACGGCGCCGGAGCGGCTGGATCGCTACGCCCTGACCGTGCTGCCGGGGCTGGCCACGGTGACCCACGCCAAGAAGGCGGCCAAGCGCGGTGAGCTGCTGGTGGGGGGCGAGCGGCGTCCGCCCAACTACCGGGTGCGCCCCGGTGACCACATCGCGTTCACCGGAGCCCCGCGACCTCCGCCGCCGGTCTGGCGCATCCCGCTGGAGGTGGCCTGGGAGGACGCCCACATGGCGGTGGTCGTCAAGCCTCCGGGCCTGCCGGTGAGCGGCAACCGCCATCGCTCCCTCGAGCACGCTCTGCTGCCGTGGCTCGAGCCCAGCACCGAGCCCGACGCCCTGCCCTGGCCCCGGCCCGTGCACCGGCTCGACGTGCGCACCGGGGGCTTGGTGATGGTGGCCAAGACCGCCCGGACCCGCGCCGTGCTGGGCAAGCGGCTGGAGCTGCGGGAGACCTCGAAGCGCTACCGCGCGCTGCTGCTCGGTCGTCTGGAGGGGGAGGGGACCGTGGAGCGGGCGGTCGAGGGGCGGCCGTCGGTGTCCCGCTATCGGGCCGTGGCCCACAGCCGCAGCCTGCGCACGGACTGGCTCACCACCGTGGATCTGTGGCCCGTGACCGGCCGCACCCACCAGCTGCGCCAGCACGCGCTGCACCTGGGGCACCCCATCCTCGGGGACGAGCTCTACGGCGTCGAGGGCACCATCCTCCGGGGAGGGGGGTTGTTCCTGTGGGCCGTCGAGCTGACCCTGGACCACCCGATCACGGGCGCGCCCCTGTCGGTGTCCATCCCCGAGCCCCCCAAGTACGACAGCCACCGGCGCCGGGAAGCCAGGCGCTGGGAGCGGCACCGGGGCGCGGACAGTTCCTGACCGGGGGCCTTGCCCGGGATCCCTTGGCGGCTATGGTCCCGGGGCGCTCCAGCCCGGGACTGTCGATGGACCCCCTGCACCGCTCCCTCAAGGCCACCTTCGGCCACGCCGGCTTCCGCGATGGCCAGGAAGAGGTCGTCCGCACCGTGGCCAGCGGTGAAGACGCCCTGGTCGTCATGCCCACCGGCGCCGGCAAGTCGCTGTGCTACCAGCTCCCGGCCCTGGTGCGCGAAGGCGCCACGCTGGTGGTCTCCCCCCTCATCGCCCTGATGAAGGACCAGGTCGACAGCCTGCAGGAACGCGGGGTCGCCGCGACCTGTATCAACTCGTCGATCTCGCCCGCCGAACGGCGCGACCGCATCCAGGGCCTGATCGATGGCCGCTGGAAGCTTGTCTACGTCGCGCCCGAGCGCTTCAGCCCGCGCTTCCTCGAGCGCATCCGCGGGGCCGACATCTCCCTGCTGGCCATCGACGAGGCCCACTGCGTCTCCGAATGGGGCCACGACTTCCGCCCGGACTACCTGCGCCTGGGCGCCGTCCGGAAGCAGCTGGGCGAGCCGCCCACCGTGGCCCTCACCGCCACCGCCACCCCCGAAGTCCAGCGCGACATCGTCCGGCTGGTGGGCCTCGACGGCTGTCGCCGCTTCGTGCGGGGCTTCGACCGCAAGAACATCGGCCTCGAGGTCCACGAATGCAGCGGTGGCCCCCACAAGCTCTCCCTGCTGCCCGCGCTGGTCTCCCCCGGACCGGCCCTGGTCTACTGCGCCACCCGCAAGAACGTCGAGAAGGTCGTGCGCTCCCTGCGCGACGCCGGCGTGCAGGCCGGGATGTACCACGGCGGCATGGAGCACGAAGATCGCGTCCGCGTCCA
The DNA here is from genome assembly GCA_964481655.1 of uncultured Enterobacterales bacterium. GTDB lineage: Bacteria > Myxococcota_A > UBA796 > UBA796 > JAFGLY01 > CALDOK01. The sequence goes on from CAYZVO010000044.1 coordinate 33,508, forward strand.
GGACGCCTTCATGGGCGGCCGGCTGCCGGTGGTGGTCGCCACCAACGCCTTCGGCATGGGCGTGGACAAGGCCGACATCCGCTGCATCGTCCACTACGACATCCCCGGCTCCGTGGAAGCCTACTACCAGGAGATCGGCCGCGCCGGGCGCGACGGCGCCCCCGCCCGCGCGGTGCTGCTCTTCCACCCCTCGGATCGACGCATCCAGGAGTTCTTCGTGCGCTCGGCCCACCCCGAGCCCCAGCTGGTGGAGACCATCTACGGCGCGCTGCTGCAGACCTGGCGCCAGGCCGGCGGCGAAGACCCGGTGGTCGAAGCCCACCGCGAGCGGCTGGGTGCCCAGCTGCCGTCGGACGCGGGGGGGCACTGGGCCGCCTCGGCCTGCATCCGGGTGCTCGAGCGCCAGGGCTGGCTGCGCCGGGTGGCCGCCCGCGAACGCCAGGGCTCCGTCGAGCTGTTGAGCACGCCGGGCACCCCCCCCCGGGGCCTGGTGGGCAAGGTCTTCGCCGCCATCGAGCAACGCCTGGGCGCCTACCCCGGCGAGTCCTGGTTCATCCAGCCGGCCCAGCTGTGCCGGGAGCTCTCCTGCGACCGCGCCCAGCTGCTGGCCGCCCTGCGGGGCCTCGAGACCCGGGGCTTCATCGCCTACCAGGCCCCCAACCAGGCCGGCGCGGTGGAGCTGCTGAAGCCCCGCCAGCCCCTCGAGCTCGACCACGAGGCCCTCGCCCATCGCCGCCGCTTCGATCTGAAGAAGGTCGAGCGCATGGTCGGCTACGTGCACGCCGCCTGTCGGCGTCACTACCTGCTGTCCTACTTCGGCGAGAACCCGCCGTATCAGCGCTGCGGCGCCTGCGACGCCTGCCGCTCCGGCAAGCGCGCCGCCCAGGCCGCCTCCGAGCTCGACCCCGAGCAGCAGCAGGCCGTGCGGGGGGTGCTGGCCTGCGTGCAGCGCCTCAAGGGCGACTATACGCCCTCCATGGTGGCGCGGGTGCTCACCGGCAGCAGCGATCGCGCCGTGCGCGCGTTGAAGCTGGACCGCCTGGTCACCCACGGCCTGCTGTCCTCCTGGTCCCAGGCCGAAGTCGAAGCCCTGATCGAAGCCCTGGTGCACGCCGAGCTGCTCGAGCGCAGCTACGTCACCCGCCCGGTCCAAGGCACCAAACGCACCTACGCGGTGGTCTCCCTGACCGACGCCGGCCATCAGCACATCCTCGGCCGGGGTGCCCCTCCGGAGCTGCTGCTCCCCGGCGCCGTGGCCGCGGCCCTCGACCGCCAGGCCCGCAAGGCCGGGCGCTCCCGACCCGGCCCCACCACCGCCCCGGCGGCCGCACCCCAGGTGTCCGACGATCTGGTCTCCTACCTGCGAGACGTGCGCCGTCAGCTGGCCCAGGCCGCGGACGTCCCCGCCTATGTCGTGGCCTCGAACCGCACCCTGCGGGACATCGCGGCCCGGCGCCCGGACTCCCGCGAGTCGATGCTCGCGGTCCACGGCATGGGGCCCAGTCGTTTCCAGCGCTTCGGCCAACCCCTGCTCGACGCGGTCCAGGCCTGGGGTGGCGGCGGCTGATTCCCGCCGTTGGAACCGTCGGTCCGCGCTTGCCGAGCGCCCCGGTGGCGGCTATCTCCGGCGCGCCTCGACCGGCAGGAGCACCCCATGGTCCAGACCCAGACGCCGCCCGTGCGCTCGATGAGCCCCAGGCTGGTGGCCAGCTATGCGGTCACCATCCAGTACGAAGGCCAGGAACAGCGCTTCGTGGTGGTCGCCTCCGACATCGCCGAGGCCGCCCGGCTCGCCGTCGCCCGGCTGCGGGAGCGCAGCACCGAGGGCCGCATCCTGGGCATCAGCTTCATCGGAGAAGCGGTCGTAGGCTAGGCCAGGCGGAGCCGGCCGAGGCTAGTACTCGCACTCCAGCCCGTCTTCCTCGTCCTGATCCTGCACGTCGGCCAGGTCGATGGCGCACTGATCCTGGATCTCGGGCTCGGCGTCCAGGTAGGAGGCCTCGAGCACCTCGCAGTCGTACTGCGGGTCGTCCTCGTGGCAGGTGCAGAGGTAGTCCACGTAGTCGTCGCAAGGCTCGTAGAAGCAGCCCGTCAGCGCGACGGTGGCGAGCAGGGCGGTGACGAGGCGGGCGCGAGTGGACATGGCTTCCTCCGTGAGGCTCGTTGGAAGAATAACCCACCACGCTGCCACCTTCGTTCATGAAGCTGATAGCTGACAGCTGACTGCTGACCGCTCTCCATAGGAGCATCCATGCCCATCTTCCATGACAAGGTCGTCGTCATCACCGGCGCCACCAGCGGCATCGGCCGCGCCACCGCTCGGGCGTTCACCGCGGCGGGCGCGCGGGTGCTGGGCACCGGGCGCCACCAGGGTCGCCTGGCCGAGCTGGCTCGTGAGGTGGACCTGGCCCTCACCGTCGATGTCACCGATTCCCGGGACATCGAGCTGCTGGGCACGGTGGTCCAGGATCGCTACGGTCGGGCCGACGTGATCGTCAACAACGCTGGCGTGGGCCTCTTCGAGGACTGGGGGGACACCAGCGCCGACCAGCTGCGCGCCCTGCTCGAGGTCAACGTGATCGGGGCCCAGCGGGTGGTCCAGGCGCTGCTCCCGGCGATGGTCGAGGCCGGCGATGGACACCTGGTGCAGATGGCCAGCATCGCGGGCAAGCGTGGCTTCGAGCGCCAGTCGGCCTATTGCGCGAGCAAGCATGCCCTCATCGGCTGGTCCGAGGCCCTGCGTCAGGAGCTGCACGGCACCGGGATCGGGGTCCACGTGGTCTGCCCGCCCGCGGTGGACACCCCCTTCTTCGCCACCGCTGGCTGGCCCGGGATCGCCTCCGAGCACCGCCGCTGGCGCCCGATGAGCTCAGAGGCGGTCGCGTCCGCCGTGCTCGACGCCATCCGCAAGGACCGGCGCCAGGTGATCCTCACGCCCCGGGCCCGCGCCCTGCACATGGCGGCGGCCCATATGCCAGAGGCCCTGGACAAAGCCAGGGCCCGCTGGGCGTGGAGGAAGTCGTAGGGGAGCCCTTCATGGGCTCCCGCCACGACGGGAGGGCCGGAGGCCCTCCGCTGTGGCGTTACATCACGAAGTCGTCGGCGTCCCGCGGCTCCAGCTTGAAGGCGCTGTAGCTGTAGGTGACCACGCCGGTGACGCTGGAGTACTCGTCGCCGTTGCTGAGGTCGGCGTTGAAGAACAGGTCGTCGATGGTCACGCCGTAGTTGGTGGTGACCTCGCCGTAGTTGTCCTGGTCGCTGGTGATCTCGACGTTCGCCAGGGTGACCAGCGCGCCCTCGTACAGCTCCCAGTCGCTGGGATCCGCGTCGAGCACGGTGGGGGTCGGGGTGGCGGTGGTGCCGGTCTCGGTGATGTCGGTCGGCACGATCTCGAGCAGATCGTAGTAGAGGCTCAGGGGACCCTGCAGGTCGATGACGTTTCCGATGACCGCGTCGTAGGACTGGCTGCCCACGTAGACCACCAGGCCGCTGTTCTCGCCGCCGCCTTCGTCCTGGATGAAGAACAGCTCACCGTCGGGGGTGATGGTCGAGGTGATGACCACGTTCTCGAGGGACACGTAGTCGCCGTCACCGGCGCCGTTGGCCTTCATCTCGGCGATGGTGCTGCCTTCGACCGCTTCGGGATCGCTGCAGCCAGCCATGTCGTCCTCGTCCCGCGGGTTGAGGCGGAAGGCGTCGTAGGTGTAGGTCAGCGGGCCGACCACGGGGGAGCAGACGGCGCCGGTGCCGGTGCTGTAGTCGTAGAACTGGTCGTCGAAGGTGATGCCGCAGCTGGTCTCGACCTGGCCGTAGCTGTCGGGCCAGGAGGTGACCTCGAGGCCGTCGATGCTGATCAGGCAGCCCTCCCAGGGCTCCCAGTCGGAGGTGCTGCAGTCCACGGCGTCCACGGTGATGTCGTGCTCGCCGATGGCGGCGACGTCGTAGGCGGTGGCGATGGTGATCTCGGTGAGACCGTTCCACTCGCTGACCACGCCGGCCAGGCTGATCAGGTCGCCCTGCTCGAAGTCGAGCTCGTCAGCCTCGAGGCCGCCGTAGAGGTAGATGTACATCCCGCTCCACTCGCCGCCGCCCGGATCCTGGATGAAGAAGCCGTCGCCGGACAGGGTCAGGCCGGAGGTGACCACGGCGCAGGGGATCTCGACCTCGTCGCCGTCTGCGTAGTCGCCCTGCTGCACGTCGGCGATGGTGGTGCCCCCGGTGCAGGCCGCCGGAAGATCGGTGGTGCCGCCGTCGGTGTCGTCGGGCTTGTCGACGGGGGCGCAGAGGCCCGCCATCAGCGAGGTGATGAGAAAGAAGCCGTACTTCATGGCCGTCTCCAGTCCGTGGGAGGGTGCGCGGTGCGCGGCGGGTTAACCGGGCGCTTCTTACACGGAGTGACCAGCGATGCCAAGGAATGATTCCCCGAATCATGCTGGAGGTCCCACCCCGGCCCTCGAGGTCGAAGGGCTCACCCGGCGCTTCGGCGCCCGCACCGCGGTGCACGACCTCCACCTGAAGGTCGAGCCTGGCGATCTCTACGGGTTCCTCGGGCCCAATGGCGCGGGCAAGACCACCTCGATGCGCTGCATCCTGGGGCTCATCCGCCGCGACGCCGGCCAGGTTCGCATCTTCGGCGAGAGCGACCCGGTCAAGCAGCGGGCCTTCGTGGGCTCCATCATCGAGACCCCGCGCTTCCACGACTGGATGAGCGGCCGGGCCAACCTCGAGATCGCCTGCGCCTACGCCGGCCAGGGCGACGCGGCCGACCGCGACGAGGCCCTGCGTCGGGTCGGGCTGGCGGACCGCGGTGACGACAAGGTCCGCACCTACTCCCACGGCATGCGCCAGCGCCTGGGCATCGCCCGGGCCCTGGTGGGGCGCCCCAAGCTGCTGCTGCTGGACGAACCCACCAACGGCCTCGATCCCCGCGGGATGCGCGAGGTCCGCGATCTGCTCCGGATGCTGGTCAAGCGCGACGGCCTCACCGTGTTCCTCTCCAGCCACCTGCTGGCCGAGATCGAGCTGCTCTGCAACCGGGTGGGCATCCTGGACCGGGGCAAGCTCTCCGCCGAGGGCGAGGTGGGCAGCCTGGTCCGCGACCTCGCCGGTGACGAGCTGGTCGAGCTGGGCGTGGACGACAACGAGCGCGCGCGCTCCCTGCTCGCGGCCCTCGACGGCGCCGAGTGCGTGGGCGACGGAGCCGCCGGCCGGCTGCGGGTCAGCCTGCGCGGGCTGCACCCCGCCGCCCTCAACGCGGCGTTGGTCGCCGAGGGGCTGGCCGTCTCGGCCATCGTGCCCCAGGACCGGAGGCTCGAGGAGCTCTACCTGGCCCGCACGCAGCAGGAGGTGCGCTGATGATCCCCCGCCACTTCCCGATGATGTTCCTGGCCGAGCTGCGCAAGACCCTGCTCCGCGGCTCCGGCATCGCCGCGGTGCTCATCGCCGCGGCGGTGGGCCTGCTGGCGGTCGGGGCCATGGCCCTGGCGCAGTACCTGGGCAGCGAGGCCGCGGTCAACGGCCTGCCGCTGGACCAGATCATGGAGTTCTCCGGCGCCACCACCGCCGGCTGGGCCCTGCGCGCCCGCAACTTCTTCCTGCTGCCCCTGCTGCTGCTGTGGGCCACCGGCGCAAGCTTCGCCGGGGAGTTCAAGGACCGCACCCTGCGCGAGCTGCTGTCGCGGCCCGTCCCGCGCTGGTCGGTGCTGGCGGCCAAGTTTCTCGCCCTGGCCGTGCTGTCGGCCATCACCCTGCTGGTGACCGCGGTCCTCGCAGGCGGCCTCGGTGCCCTGCTCTTCGGCGTCGAGGGTGAGTGGGGGCCCCTGGCCCTGGGCTACCTGGCCTCGTGGCCGTCGGATCTCGGGCTGCTCTCCATGGGCATCCTGGTGGCCCTGGTGGTCCGGAACGTGGCCGGCGTGGTGGTCGGCGTGGTCCTCTACCTGGCCCTGGACCTCGTGGTGCGCCTGCTGCTGTCCCTGATCGGCAAGCTGCCGAGCCTGGAGCTGGCCGCGGACATCGCCCGCTTCATGCCCGGCGAAGCCCTGGCCGCCTGGGAGGGCTACCTCGAGGCCTGGAGCCTCACCTCGTGGGCTGGCCTGGCGGTGTTGACTGCGGTCTGCCTGGGGCTCGCCCTGGTCCGGCTCATCCGGATGGATGTACCCTAGCTAAGACAGGCGCGGTCCCCAGGTCCACGCCATCGCGCCGAGCCAGACCAGCAGGAAGAGCAGGCTGGTGAAGACCGCCACAAGCTGCGCCTGTCGCGCGGCGCGGGGGGCCGATGAGCGCCACAGCCACCAGGCCACCCAGGCGGGCAGGGGGGTGAGCAGGGCCGAGGCGGCAGCCATGGTGGCCACCGCCCAGCCGGGCAGCACGCCCCCTGGGGGGCCGGCCGCGTCCAGGGCCAGCAGGGCGGAGAGGCTGGGGGCGGAGGACCAGGCGGGGCCGCTGTCTTCCTCTTTGTCCTCCGCATCCTCGATCGGCTCATCGTCGGCGGGTTTCGTCTCTTTGGGTCTCCGTCTCCTGCCCGGGATGGCCTCGGCCAGGCCCTGGCGCGCCTTGTCCAGCAGGTGCTCCGGCGGGGCGAGCTTCTCGCCGCTCTTGAGGCGACGGGCGGCTTCGTCCAGCTCCTTGGGGCTGAGGTGGTGGTCTGACAGCAGCCAGGCCAGGGTGCGCTCCTCGCCTACGGGAACGTGGGTGCAGGTGCGGCAGGGCACCAGCGGCCCGGGCTTGGCGTCACCGCAGCGCTGGCAGACGGCCTTCACTCCTCGGCCTCCACAGGCTCGATGGCGATGGCGTCGTCGTGGGGGATCCCCAGGATGATGACCTGCTCGAGGGGGGAGGCGGCTTGGGTCGCGCTGGCGCTGAGCCAGGCGTGGACCGCGGCTGGATCGGGCTGCTGCAGGCCCGGCGCCATGAGGCACAGGATCTCGGCTCCCGAGAGGTGGACGGCCGCGCACAGCTCGGCGGCCTCGACGGCGGCGGGCCCCTGCCATGACAGGGGGCGGGCCTGGTCGCCCGCGACGATGGCCGCGCCCTCGCCCCAGCGCACGGGCCGGGCGTGGGGGACGCCGAAGGGCGGCGCGGCCAGATCCGCGGCCACGCGCTCCGCGGCGGCGGAACGAGAGGACGAGGGGGCCGTGAGGGCCGCGAGCCAGCCCGCGGCGGCCTGGTCGATGGAGCCCCCCGAGGGGGGCAGCGCGCGGAAGCGGCGGGCGAGGCCCTGGAGGAAGCCCGGCAGCCAGTTGGGGGACTCCGGCCCGGCCACGGGGACCCGCTCCTCGCCGAGCACCACACGGTTCACGCTGATGGCGGCGGCGCCGTGCTCGGTGTCGAACAGCCAGCCCACCGTGATCTCGGCCTTGGCGCCCTCGGCCAGGGCGGTGACCAGCCAGGGGTGGCGGCCGGCGTGCTCCCGCAGGAAGCGGAACTGCAGGGGGTCGAGGGCCATGGAGACGCGCACCTCGAGGGTCCGCTTGCTCTCCGACGCCAGCAGCGCCTTGGCGGCCCACGGCCAGCGCCAGCGGGCCTGATCGGGCAGGGGCGCCCCCAGCACCTCGATCTCGTCGGGGTCCTCATCGAAGCCGAGGTCCACCAGCACGCGGGCCACCCGCTCGGGCAGCAGGCCGGCGAAGAACAGCTCCAGGGCCGCGGCCACCTGATGGCAGCGCTCGGCGGGGCCGTGGATGTACGCCGCACGAGGCAGATCGACGAGCTCGAGCTCGGCCTGAGGCGCCATGCCCTGGGTGGCGATGCCGGTGATCCACATGTCGGCTCCTGGGTGCGGTCTCCTTGCCGTTATCGGTTACGCTCCGTCCATGCTCGCCTCCGCCCTGTTCCTCGTCGCAAGCGCCGCCGCTCAGCCCCTGATGGGCGTGGAGTGGGTGCCCTACTCCCGCGGTGACGCCATGTGGGTGGCCGAAGATCGCAGCTCGGGCACCGGCGTCACGGAGCTCGACGGCTGGCTGCAGCCCGCCCTGAACTTCCACGCCGGGGTCCAGAAGGATCGCTTCGCCCTGCTGGGCAGCCTCGCCGTGGCCCGCCTGACCACCACCACCTGGCTGGCCGACGGCCGCGACCAGACCCACGTGGGCGCGGTCCGGCTGGGCGCGGGCTACCGCCGCTACCTGGGCCTGCCCGAGCTGGATCGGGTCCAGGCCTTCGGCGATGTGGGGCTGTACGGGGTGATCCCCTCGGCCCGGGTGCTGTCGGACTCCTACACCGAAGAAGAGCAGAACGACGCGGACGAAGGCGCCGCGTACACCCGCAAGTCCATCGGCGCCCTCGGCCTGTGGCTCGGGCCGGGCTTCGGCTGGTGGGTCCACGAACAGTTGATGCTCGGTGCGCGCTACCACCTCGTCCTGCACCGGGGACAGATCCTCACCGAAGACACGCTCAGGATGTCCACGGCGCTCTTTGGAGAAGCGGCGTTCGTGGTCGAAGTTCGGCTGTGAACCGCCCCGGTTTGTAGGCTCCTTGACTGAGCGCTGACATCGCTGTCGTGGGCATCCCGGGGCTCTTGCGACGCCCCCCCGCGCGCGATAGTGCCCACCTTCCGCGAACCGGGCTGCCGTATAGCCGCCGTGGTGTATGCGCTGAAGCCGAACCAGATTCGAGCGGGAGACCGCCTGTGAATATCGTCCCGGACTGGACCCTCGTAGTCCTCCAGACCCTGCCCTTCCTCGTCGCTTTCCTCGCCCTCCGGTCGTTGCTGTTCAAGCCGATGATCGCGTACCTCGAGGAGCGTGACGCCGCGATCGCCGGCGCCAAGGACGAGACCAGTCAGCTCCGCGAGCGCGTCAGCACCGCGCGGGCAGAGTGGGATCAGCGCCTGGCCGAAGCGCGCGCCGAAGGTGCCGCCCACCGCGCCGCCATCCAGGCCGAAGCCAACGGTCGCCGCCAGGCCCTCGTGGATGACGCCCGGAACGCCGCCGAGCAGCAGGTCGGCAGCGCCCTCGCGGAGATCGAGCAGGCCCGCATCGACGCCGCCGCCCAGCTGCAGCAGAGCGCCCGCCAGCTCGCCCACGACATCGCAGAGCGCGTCCTCGACCGCCCGCTGCCCCAGGCCTGATCGAGGTTGTCATGGCTCGTATCCTGACCTGTGCACTCATCCTCCTCGCGCCGGCCGTGGCCTTCGCCGCGGGCGCCCCCCACCGCGGGGGTGTGCACATACCCGGGGGGAGTCTGGGGTTCCACCGCCGCAACCGGTCCATCCGGCGGGGGGTGATCGTCTGGTTGGCCCGCCGTCCGGTCACCGACGCCCTGAGCAACCGCTCCGCCAAGGTCCGCCGCGACATCGAGGCCGCCCAGGCCGAGCGCGCCGCCGCCCGGGCCGAGCTCGAGGATCTGCAGGAGAAGCTCGCCGACTTCGAGCTCGAGGTCGAGCGCCTCCGCAAGGAGATGGCCGAGCAGGCCCAGCACGAGCGCGAGGTCATCCTCGAGCGTGCCGAGCGCGAAGCCGTCGCCGTGCGCACCGCCGCCGAGCGAGCCATCCGGGACGAGACCCTGCGCGCCCGCCGCCAGCTCCAGACCGACGCGGTCGGCATCGCGGTCGAGCTGGCCCAGGAGATCCTGGCCGCCCAGGTCGGCGACGCCGACCAGCAGGCCCTCGCCAAGCAGCTGCTCGCCACGGTCGAGCAGGACCACAGCTCCATCGAGGGGGCCTGACCCATGGCGCTCGAAGCTTCCGTCGCCCGCCGCTACGCCCGCGCCCTGTTCGAGCTGGCCCAAGAAGAATCCGTCATCGCAGCGGTCACCGCCGACATGGAGCGCCTCGGCGCCCTCATCGCCGATCCGGTGTCCGACCTGGTGCCCACCCTCTCGAACCCGGTCTTCACCATCGCCGAGCGCCAGGAAGCGCTGGGTGCCGTGCTCGACAAGCTCGGCCTCCACCCGCTGCTCGTCAGCTTCCTGCGGCTGCTGATGGCCAAGAACCGCTTCGCCTGGCTGCCCCTCATCGTGGACGCCTACGGCGAGCGGGCCGATCGGCAGGCCGGTCGGGTCCGGGCCACCGTCACCACCGCCACCCCCCTCTCCGCCGAGCTGCTGGCCGACATCCGCGCCAGCCTCGCCAAGGCCACGGGCCGCGACGTCATCATCACCAATGTGGAAGACCCGTCGCTGCTCGCCGGCCTGGTGGTCGAGCTCGGAGGCACCGTCTACGACGCCAGCCTCCGCTCCCGGCTCGCCAAGCTCGAGCACACCCTCACGAACTCACAAGCCGAATCCCCCGAAGCTTAGTCGTTCCGCGGCCCCGAACCGGACCGCGTTGGAGCATCCATGGACCTTCGCGCAGACGAAATCAGCCAGATCCTCAAGCAGCAGATCAAGGACTACGAGTCCCGCGTCCAGGTGCTGGAGACCGGCACCGTGCTCACCGTTGGCGACGGCATCGCCCGCGTCTACGGCCTGGCCAACTGCATGGCCGGCGAGCTGC
>CAYZVO010000045.1:0-43584 GCA_964481655.1 uncultured Enterobacterales bacterium
GGGGGGTGTGGGGCGCCATACGCCGGGGGTCCGCCCCTACCCTCCCTTTGGGGCGGGTCGCGGGGGCCCAACCTCCGGGGTCAGCCCTGACCCTCCCGATTCGGCGCGCCTCACGCGTCAAACGCGGGGCTCGGTTCCGGACCCGAGGTGGCCATCACCCCTCATCGGGGCTAGCCTCCTCTCATCATGTCCCTCCCCACCTCCTTCATGCCCATGCGCTGGGGCTTCGTGTTCCTGGCTTGCCCCGTGAGGCTCACGGACGAGAACCAGAACGATCTGGTGCGGCTGGCGATCCAGGCCTACTTCGACGACGAGGGGGAGCGCAGCTTCGAGTGGCCCGAGTGCCGGGGCTCGCTGCGGGTGGAGTCGGACGCCATCGCCCTGGGGGCCTTCTCGGGGCAGCGCTTCAGCGCCGAGGTGCATGTGCCCACGGGCTCGGGGCGGGTGCAGTTCCTGGTGACCGAGGCCCAGCTCCAGATGGCCGCGGGCCAGGTCGCCGAGGCCTGAACCGGGCATGCCGCCGACGGTCCCCTGTCCCAGCTGCGGGCGCCCCAACGCCCCGCACCGGGCCACCTGCATGTACTGCGGGGCCACCATGCCCGCGCCCACCGCGGCGCCCGCCGAGCCAGCTCCCCGCAAGGAGCTGCCCAAGGACCTGGACAAGGCCTTCCAGCGCGCCATGCTCCACGGCGACATGCGCCAGCTGCGCGAGGTGCTGGGCGGGGTCGAGGCGCGGCCGGTGGCGGGCAAGCCTGCGCCCCGCGAGTCACGCCCTCAGCGGCCCACCCCACCCCGCCGCGCGGCAACCCCGGCGCCGCGCCCCGCCCCCACACCCCATCTCACCCCCGAGGCCCTGCCCTCCACCGCCCTCGAGGTGGTGGACGAGCTGCCTCCCATCTCTGTCGAGCCTGTGCCCGCACCCCCAGGCGCCGCCAATCTCTACGCCGCGCTGAGCCAGGCCGTGGTCCAGGCCGGTTCCTGGGAGGACGACCCGCTGGCCGCCGCGGCCGTCCTCGATGAGGCCCGCGCCACCATCGACGCCCTCATCGAGCGCCTCGGTGAGCTCGAGGCCCCTCCCGAGCTGGTGCTGCCCCCCTTCCGTCAGCCCTGGGCCTTGGTGGTCCAGCCCCCGGGGGATGCCGAGCGCCTGCCCGCCGTGGCCGAGGCCCTGGGCGTGGATCTGGCCACCGCCCGCCAGGTGGCGGTGCTGCCTCACCCGCGCACGGCCCTGCGGTCGGCGGACCGCGATGACCTCGAGGGGCGCGCCGCCCGCTACCAGCTGGACCTGGACCTCCCCGCCCGGGTGCTGGACGAGGCCGCCCTGCGCGCCCAGCCAGCGGCCCGCCTGGTGCTCTCGCTCCCTGCCGAGGGCCCCTGGCGCACCACGATCAGCTCCACCTGGGAGCCCGAGACCACCGCCATCCCCAAGCTGCCCGCCCGGGACGATCCGCCCCCCACCCTGCGCCTGGTGGTGGTGGGCGAGGTGATCTCCATCCGCTACCGGGAGGTCCGCGGCCGCCGTAAGGACGACGGCCGCCTCTCCACCCACGGAGATCGAAGGCTGCGGGTCCTCGACCTGCACCACGACGACGGCGTGCTGCGGGTGGTCGACGGCATCACCGAGCTGTCGGGCTGGCGCGGGCTCGATCCCCGCAGCTCGGCCCTGGCCTTCCGCAGCCTGGCCGAGGTGCTCGCCGAGCACTACCCCGACATCCCCGTCACCGCCCGCTGCCTCTGCCGCCCCACCCGCAAGCCCGAGGCCCGTGACGACGGGCGGGTCGAGGCCTCGGGTTGGCCGGCCTTCGAGGAGCACAGCCGGGCCTGTCGGCTGCTGTTCGGGGTGTCGTCACCCTGAGCCCCGAACCCGGGATTCGGGTGCTCGCCCCCTGGATCTCCCTGGGCTACGGAGGCGCATCCCCTGCGCTCCGAGGCCCCCATGACCCACACCCTGCGCACCCTCGCCGCCGCGCTGGCCGCAGCCCTGCTCACCCCGGTCGCCAACGCCGGGGTCGTCGTGCCAGACGCCGACGAGATCTACATCGGTGACTTCAGCGTCGTCTCGAGCACGACGACCGCGGACGGTCTCGTGCTGGAGCTGACCGCCGATCTGCAGAACCTCGACGCGGGCACCTTCGAGTCCATCAACGCCAGCCTGGCGGGTGGCCGGGCGTCGGGCCTGCCGTTCCGCGTCCAGGCCGAGGGCGCGCTGGACTACGAGGACATCGAGCCCTGGGCCGTGGTGGCTCCCGCCCACGACAGCCGCACCATCACCCTCACCATCCCCCGCGCCCAGGTCCGCCAGACCCTGAACACCATCGCCAACGACGGCCTGGTCTTCGAGCTCATCGGCGTGGAGACCACCGTCTACCAGGACCACGTCCACGTCATGGACCTGGAGACCAACGAGCTGTATTTCCCCTACGACGAGCTCGCAGGCTTCGACGCCTGGACCGACCTGTTGCTGGATGTCGAGGTGGGCGACGTCATCGTCTTCGCCGACGAGTGCCCTGACACCGGCGTCACCGAGTACCTGCTCTGTCCCCCCAGGGACCCCTGGGAGGTCCTGGACATCGGCGAGGACGAGATCGGCGTCTGGCTCGATGTCGAGTCCCGCCCCGATCTGGTCCTCGAGGACCTCATCGAATCGGGCACGCTCTCAGGCACCTTCCTGGCCGTCGGCAGCGGGATGCACCAGAGCGTCTACGACCAGGGCAACAAGTGGGAGACCTGCGCCTACGACGAGGAAGCCGAAGAGTACGCCTGCGAGTTCTCCGGCCTGTACCTGGCCGAGAACGACATGGCCATGGGCGACGCCACCAGCCTGGACGGCGGCATGAACATGCGGGGCATCACCACCGAGCTCGAGATCAAGATGCGCGAGGGGGGCGTCGCCAAGACCTCGTTCGACTTCCAGTTCGACTACGACAGCGCCATGGCGGTGCGGGCCACCGACCCCGACGTGGTGCTCAACTTCGAGCAGCCCCTGTTCGATCACCGCATCCCCATCGCGGCGACCTCCATCGCAGGCGTCCCCATCGAGGTCGACATCGAGATCGTGCTGACCCTCGGGGCGGAGTCGAGCTTCTCCACCGGTTCGTCGTTCGGCCTGTTCCAGCGCGGCGCGGTGGGCGTGACCTTCGCCGATGACGAGGATGATGGCTTCACCGCCACCCCCACCATCGAGGTGGACCCCTTCCTGAACAGCCCGCCCACCCTGGCCACCAACGCCTCGGGCAGCTTCCGCTCCTGGCTCGCCCTCGAGGCCCAGGTGGAGATCAACGGTGGATTGGTCGGGGGCCCCAGCGCCCGGCTGGTGGGCTTCACCGAGTTCACCGTCGATCCCGGGCTCGACCCCTGGTGGGAGGTCAGCGCCGGAGGCGAGGTCGAGGGCACCCTCGAGCTCGACGTGCTCGGCATCGAGATCGCGGCCCACACCTTCGGACTGCAGACCGAGACCTCCCGGGCTGTCAGCTCCGAGGACGCCGCCTACTCCGGCGTCACTGGCCTCGCCTCGGGCGAGGAGGTCCGCTGGGCCGAGAACTTCCACTACGGCGGCACCTATGGCGACTACCCCATCGGCGTGGTGCCCATGGACAACGGCGACATCGTCTTCGCCACCTGGAACCCGGCGGTGGTGGCCCGCACCGACGCCACCGGCGAGCTGATCTGGGACACCTACCTGACCGGGCCCTCCTTGGGTGGCGTGGCCGCCTACGACGGCGGCATCCTGACCTTCGGCGAGAACGGGCGCGCCCTCTGGATCGGGGAGCTGGACGACGACGGCGACGAGGTCCAGCAGCACCAGTACGCCTTCGACTACGTCTTCGACCTCCTGGACGTGTACCAGGTGGACGACGGCCCCACCCCCAGCTTCATCGCCTCGGGCACCATCCTGTACGACAACAGCTGGTTCCACGCCTGGCTGGCCTACTTCACCTACGATCCCAGCGCGACCGATGACCCGGTGACCTGGCACTGGGCGCGGCTCTACGACAGCCAGACCACCTACGGGCCCTACCCGGACACCTTCCACGACGTCTACTGGGACGATGGCGACATCTACATCGCGGGTGTCACCACGGCGGGCGAGCTCGAGGGGCACATCTCCTACAACGCCCTGGTGGCCAAGCTCGACAGCGACGGGCAGCAGGTCTGGGCCAAGGCCACCCGCGACGGCGCCGACAATCTCTACACCATCACCATGGCCGATGAGAACACCCTGGTCGCCGCGGGCAGCATCTCCCAGATCGTGACCCAGGTGCACTACTTCCACTCCGCCTGGCTCGGCAAGTTCGACGCCGCCACCGGCGAGTACGAGGGGAGCACCACCCTCTCGGAAGACATGTGGTGGCCGTCCTACCCGAGCACCGCCGGCTACCCCAGCTACACCACCCCCGGCGCGAGCATCTACGACGCCATCTACGCCCTCGACCCTCTGGCTGACGGTGGCTTCGCCGCCATCGGCGCCAGCGGTCTGAGCAAGGAGGTCGGCTGGGTGATGTCGCTGGACTCGGGCCTGAACGTGCGCTGGCTGTCCACCTTCGAGGGCGACAGCGGCGGCGAGGTGGTCCCCACCTACTTCGCGGACACCGGCAGCGGACTGGCGGTGATCGCCAACACCACCGCGCCCCAGGTGGCCGGCTTCGGCAGCGGTCGCGACACCATGCTGCTCTCAGTGCCCTACGACGGCATCATGGACTTCGACGAGGACACCCTGCTGGGCTCCCGCTACACCAAGCCGGACATGGTGCCGGCCCCCAACGACGGTGAGCAGCAGAACCTCACCTACCTGCTCACCGATCTGGTCCCCACCCACCAGGAGGCCACCGTGAGCTTCTCGAGCTCGGTGCTGTCGACCTGGTCGCTGGACCCGTGGGATTTGTCGCACTCGTCCGCGGTCCCCGGCGCCCGCTCCCTCGAGGGCCCACAGCGCCGCGGCCCCTCGGCGGGGCGATTCAGCCCTGCACCATGACCCCGTCTCTGTAGAAGGCCAAGCCGTTGACGTACCGCTCGGAACGGGAGTCATCCACCAGGATGATGATCAGTGTGTTGACCTCACCGGGCTTGGCTTCGCTCAGCGGCCAGCGCCCGGACTCCCACAGCTTCAGGCGCCCGAGGATCGCGCCGTTGACCATCACCTGGATGCCGTCGTCCACTCGGCCGGACTTGATCTCGTACAGCGCGGGATCATCATCCGGGTCCAGGTAGAAGTCGCACATGAAGTAGGCGAAGGTGGCCTCGCGGTAGGTCGACAGCTCGCTCTGTGCCTCCCAGGAGAACGGACCTGTCGCGACGAAGGGCGTGTCGTCGTGGGCGAGCACGTGCTGCCTCATGGTCGCAAAATCGTTGACGGGGTCCACGCTGTCGATGAGTCCGTGGACCCCGGAGGGCTCATACCAGTAGAGGTCGTGATCACCGTGGTGGTCGACCTGGTGGTCGGGGTTCGAGGTCGTCTCATAGACGATGCCGTCGTCGTGGACGTACCAGCCTGTGTAGAACACCTCGTCCAGGCGGCCGTTCCCGCTCTGGGTGGACTCGGCCTTCAGCGGGGGTGGGCCGCTCGTCGTCACCCGCAGCGTGCCGGTGTCGGGGGTGTCGTCGGACGGCGCGTAGTGCACCCGGACCTTCTTGGAGTCGCCGACGCCCAGGGTCCAGGGCAGCTCGCCGTGGCGCCGCTCGTACAGGTCCAGCGTCAGCTCGTCGCTGGTCTGCTCGTACAGCAGGCCCGTGATCGTCAGGGGGGTGTCCCCAGAGTTCTGGATGGTGAGGTCCACCGAGCTGGTGATGCCTGGATTCAGCGTGCCGAAGTACCAGTTGGCGGGCTCCACCGTGAGCGCTGGGCCCGGCTCCGGGGCCCCGGAGTCCCGGGGGTCGGGCCTGGTCTCATCTGTGGGGGCGTCCGTCTCCGACGGCGGCGCGCTGCTGTCGCCCGGAGGGACATCCTTCATGCCGTTGAAGCTGTAGTTCAGGCAGCCCGACAGTAGGGCTGCGGACAAAGACAGTGCAGTCAGTTTGGCTCGGGTCACGTGTCCACCCACGAACGTGTCACCCTGGAAGTGACGGGAAGGCGAAAACCCGATCGACCGGTGGTCGCTGGACGTCTGGGACCTCACTCACGCGTCGATGTTGCCCAGCACCCGCCAGAGCTTCGGGAACCAGCAGAAGTGGTCGTCCACGAAGACCAGCCCGTCGAAGGCCATGCCCAGCCGCTCGCCCTGACGGACGAACTTCCAGCACAGCCACACCCGGCCCGGCAGCAGGGTGTGGCGCACCCGCTGGAAGCCGCCGGGGAAGGCGCGCGGGGCGCCGTCGGTCCGGATGGTGTTCGAGTCCGCGGCGGCCAGCAGCAGCTCCCGCTGACCGGCGTTGGGCCGCGGGACGGGGTTCATCTCGTCCCAGATGCGCTCGTAGGCTTCGCGGGCGACCCCCACGAACGCGGCCTCGAAGACCTTGTCGTAGTCCTCGGGGCGCGGGCGGAGCTGGGTGGCGAGGGCGGCGTGATCGGCGCCGTGGACCAGGAAGCCCTCGAGCAGCAGGCGGGCCTGGGCCATGGCCATGACCGTGGGCTCTGGGGGACCCTCCGGGGCGGCCGCGGCGGCCACGCCCATGGCCTCGAGGCGCTGCAGGGTCAGGTCGATGACCTGCCGCACGAAGTCCATGCCCTGCTCGTTGTCCAGCTGGGCCATGCCCAGGGCCCGCAGCTGACGGCCGATGCCGGCGCCTTCGGGATCCTGGCGGGCGGACTTCAGCTCGGCGATCAGCCGCTCGATGTCCTCGCGGCTGGGCTGGCGCCCGGCCTGCTGGATGAGGGTGCGGGTGATCAGATCGGACCAGTCGATCTCGTTGGCGTCCATGGGGGGCCTCGGGGCTCGTTCGTCCCCATCAGCCTACCCCGGCGGGGCCGCCCGGTGCATCAGCTGTCGTCCTGGGGGAAGGCCTTGCGGTACTTCATGACCTTGGGAGCGACCACGAAGGCGCAGTAGGGCTTGTCCGGGTTGTTGCGGAAGTAGTCCTGGTGGTAGGCCTCCGCTGGCCAGAACTGCTCCAGGGGCACCACCTGGGTGGTGAACTCGCCGCGGTAGGTGCCCGCGGCCTGCTCCCGGGCGATGCTGGCGCGGGCCGTCTGGGCCTGCTCGTCGTCGGAGACCAGGATGATGGATCGATACTGGGTCCCCACGTCGTTGCCCTGGCGGTCGGCGGTGGTGGGGTCGTGGATGACCCAGAAGATCTCCAGGATCCTGTCGAAGTCGATGACCGCGGGGTCGTAGGTGATGCGCACCACCTCGGCGTGGCCGGTGCGGCCGCTGATCACCTGCTGGTAGCTGGGGTCGGCGGTGCGCCCACCGGCGTAGCCGCTCGTCACGTCCAGCACGCCGGGCACGTCCTCGTAGACGGCCTCGAGGCACCAGAAACAGCCGCCGCCGATGACGGCCTGGGCGGTCTGGGTGGCGGTGGGGGTCACGTCGACTCCTTCGGCGCGGGGGGTGGGCAGGGTCAGCAGGAAGGCGACGATGGCGCTCGAGATGCCGGTCATGGATGCCTCCGCGTGGGGGTGGTCCTTCGAACATGGGTCCCCCGGGCGGTGGCGTCAGGTGAGCGCGGCTACGGCGGGCCCGATCCCCAGGTCCGGATGCGGGGCAGCGAGCGGTACAGCAGCGCGTGGTAGAGCCGGCGGGGCAGCCAGCGGCGCATGAGGTCGAACAGCCAGGCGTCGATGGTGGCCGGGACGCGCAGGGGTGGGTCCCGGCGCCGCATGGTCCGCAGCACCGTGCGAGCCACCCGCTCCGGGGTCGCCCAGGTCAGGTGCATCACCCGGGCGATGAAGCCGCCCATGTGCTCGTAGTGGGCGTGGTAGGGCAGCAGCGCGTCGTCGGCTGCGGCCCGGCTGTGCTCGGTGTAGCGGGTGTTCTCGAAGCTGTCGGAGTTGATGAACCCCGGCTCCACCAGGCTGACGTGAACGCCCCAGGGCCGCACCTCGTACCACAGGGCCTCGCTGGCTCCCTCCAGGGCGAACTTCGAGGCCGAGTACACGGCCATGGTCGGCATCGCCATCATGCCGCCCACCGAGCTGACGTTGATGATGTGGCCGCTGCGCTTGGCCCGCATCCCGGGCAGGACCAGGGCGGCCAGGGCCATGGGGGAGCGGAAGTTGATGTCCATCTGCAGCAGGCGGTCGTCGACGCTGACATGCTCCACCACCGCGCGGAAGGCCACGCCCGCGTTGTTGATGAGCACGTCGATGCCGCCCCAGCACTCGTCGGCCTCAGCCACCACCCGCTGCCGCTGCTCATCGTCGGTCACGTCCAGGGGGCGCAGCCAGACACGCTCGCCGTCCCGGATGCCCGCCTCCTCGAAGCGGTGCATGGAGCTGTCCCTGGCCGTCAGGATGAGCCGGTGTGGGGTCTCCGCCAGCAGCAGCCGGGCGATGGCCAGGCCGAGGCCCACCGATGCGCCGGTGATCAGGACGGTGCGGGGTTCGCGGGGCATGGAGACAGCTTGACCTCGGGAGGTCCCGATCGAGGGGACACACGCCGCGGATGCGCGCCTCCGGTGAGCGCCGCTACCCCCCGGGTGCGGCCGACGGGGGTGGAGCGGGGGCGTCGATCACGCAGGGCATCTCCCAGCCGCAGCGGCCGTGGATGGTCAGCGTGAGCTCGCCTTTGGCCGCCTGCTCCGTGTCGAGGATGCTGGTGCAGTGGGTCCAGTGCTGGGCGTGGCAGGTCTCGTTGTGCTGGTAGGCGGGCCAGCGGTCCACCCGCGCCTGGACCCAGGTCTCGCTGTCCTGCAGCTTGTCCTCGCTCACCAGGCAGTAGCGGCCCGGGGCCGGGAGCTCCAGCTGCACTCGCCCCTGCTCGTCGGGGTGCAGCTCCGCCAGCACGGGCGCGTCGCTGTTGCGCTCCCCTGGCCTGACGTGGAGCACGCCCGTGTAGGGGTGGGTGGTGCGGAGCTCGTCCTCGGCGGGCTCGGCCCCGCCGCAGTAGGGCTCTGTCCGCTCGAGCTGCAGGCGGAGACGGACGGGCGCCTCGTCCTCGGCGAAGACCGCGGCGCCGAGCAGGGCGAGGGAGATGAGGCCGAGCATGGGAGGTCCGGGGCGCGGGGCCCCATGAGCGTAGCTCAGTGCGCGTCTTGGCAGCAGCGAAACCCGATCTCGTAGAAGCGGAAGCTGTCGCCGTGGGTGGTGACCGAGGACTGGCAGCTGCGGCTCTCGGCCCAGTAGCGGCCCTTGAGGTTGCCGTGGAAGCTGGCGCTGCCGCCGTCGGCGCGGCGGGTCCACTCCTCGACGTTGCCGGTCAGGTCGAAGACCCCGGCGGCCCCGACGCAGCCGGTGTTCTCCCCCGAGCCTTCGCCCTGGTACAGGCTCTCCACCTCGTCGGCGGCGATGGAGCCCGAGCCGATGGACGCCGCGCGGGCGAAGAGCGCCTCGAGGCTCTCGATGTCGGGCTCCGAGGCGTCGCTGGGCCAATAGTTCAGCTCGGACTGGCTGTAGACCAGCCAGGTCTCCTCGTCGTTGCAGACCCCGGGCTGGTGGGTGCCCCCGTAGGGGTAGCTGTGGCCATCAGCGCCCTCGCAGGCGGCGAGCCACTCCGCGTCGGTGCACAGGCGCTTGCCCCGGTGCTCGCACCAGTCCTCGGCCTCGTCGAAGCTGTACATCACCAGGGGCAGGGCCCCGGCCCGGTTGGGAGCCTCGTACAGGTCCATGCAGGCCCCGGAGACCTCGGCCATGTCCGCGGGGCAGGGGCCCGTGTCGGTGTCGGCATCGCTGTCGGCGTCGGTGTCGCTGTCGGCGTCGGTGTCAGCGTCCGTGTCGGCCTCGCTGTCCCCCGGCTCGCTGTCTCCTGGCAGGGTGCCGGGATCGTGGCGCTCCCAAGGCGACCCGGGGCAGGCCAGCAGCAGGGTCAGCAACCACGCGACCACGTCAGTGCCCGATCTCGTCGAGGAAGTCCAGCAGCAGCTCCTCGAAGCCCGCGGGGTCCTCGACGTGGGGGGAGTGCCCCAGGCCCGCCATCCGCGCCAGCCGGGCGCCGGGGATGCGGGCGGCCAGGCGCTCGCCGTTGACGATGGGGCTCATGGTGTCGGCGCTGCCGTGCACCACCATGGTGGGGGCGTGGATGGTCGCCAGGTCGTCCCAGCGGTCGAAGGCCCGCATGGCCTCCCACTGGCGGGCGATGGCCGCCGGCGGCTGGGGATGGGCCGCCCACCAGCGGGCCAGGCGCGCCAGCCGGGCGCCCTGCTCGGCCTGGTAGCCGGGCCCGAAGAGGTGGGGGATCAAGCCGCGCTCCCACTCGTCGGCGGACAGCTCGGCGGAGCGCTCGAGCAGCGCCATGGCGTCGGGATCGCCGTCGCTGTGGCCCGCGCCGCCCCCGGAGGTTCCCACCAGCACCAGGCCCACGACCCGGCCAGGCCAGGACAGGGCGAACTCCTGGGCCACGCGCCCGCCGAAGGACACGCCCACCAGCACGGCCCGGTAGATGCCGGCGTGGTTGAGCAGGCCCAGCAGGTCCCGGGCGTAGTCCAGCACGGTGGAGGGGGCGTCCACCAGCTCGGAGCCACCGATGCCGCGGTGGTTGTAGCTGAGCACCCGGTGGGTCTTGTTGAAGGTCTGGATCTGGGCGTACCAGGCCTGGCGCAGGCCCCCCAGGCCGTTGATCAGCACGATGGCTGGTCCGCTCGGCGAGCCCCCGACCCCGTAGTCCAGCTGCGGGCGGGTGGGGGCGATGGGGGACATCGGCTAGCGGGGCAGCGTGATGTGGAAGGTGGAGCCCTTGCCCGGTTCGCTGGTCACGCCCAGCTCGCCGCCGTGCAAGCGCGCGATCTTGCGGACGATGGCCAGGCCCATGCCGGTGCCGGCGCGGGGGTCCTGGCCGCGGCCGAAGGGCTCGAGGATGGACGCGTGCAGGCGGGGATCGATGCCGGGGCCGTGGTCCCGGACCTCGAAGCGGACGGAGTCATCGCCAGGGCGCGCGACCACCAGGCCGCGGGGGGGGCCGTCGCCGGGGAACTGCAGCACGTTGCGCAGCAGGGCCTCGAAGGCTTGGTTCAGCAGGGCCGGCTGGCCGGGCACCGGGGGCAGCTCGTGGCGCGTCAGCACCGCGCCGATCGGGTCGGCCTCGGGCTGGAGCTTGGCGATGGCCTCGTCCACCGCCACCTTGACGTCCACGGCGTCGGACCAGGGGGCGTGGGCGTCCACGCGCATCAGGCCCACGACCGCGTCGATCATGGTGTTCATGCGGTCCACGCCCGCGATGGCCTTGTTGATGAGCTGCTTGCCCTTGGGATCGAGCATGTCCTTGTACTTGAAGGCCACCAGCTCGGTGTAGCCGGAGATCACATGCAGCGGCTGCCGGAGGTCGTGGGACACGGCGCGGGCCAGCAAGGCCATCTCGGCCTCGAGGCGGGCGACCTCATCAGCGGGGTCCCGGGGGGGCTTCGTGGTGCTCACCATGCCTCCTGTGGCGTATGGTGGGGGGCGCTCACGTTATCGCCCGGCGCGGGATCATGCCCGTGCCGTGACGGGAATCGAGCGCGTGGCTTGACGGCGGGGACGCGAGGGGTCACAGGGCCCGCCGGAGGGCTCTGCCATGAAGCGCCAGGACAAGGCCGATCGCATCGCCGCCATCCTCGATGAGCTGTACGCCGTGCCGCCGGTGCCCCTGGCCCACCGGGACCCCTTCGAGCTGCTGGTGGCCGTGATGCGCTCCGCCCAGGCCACCGACAAGAAGGTCAACGAGGTCACCCCCGCGCTCTTCGAGCGCTACCCGGATCCCTCCGCCATGGCGGCCGCCGCGGTCGATGAGGTGCGGGAGCTGATCCGGGTGGTGGGGCTGGCCAATGGCAAGTCGAAGAACCTGGTGGCCATGGCGGGGCTGCTGCTCGAGCGCCACGACGGCGCCGTGCCCGCCAGCTTCGAGGAGCTGGAGGCGCTGCCCGGGGTCGGGCACAAGACCGCCTCGGTGGTCATGGCCAAGGCCTTCGGGGTGCCCGCGTTCCCCGTGGACACCCACATCCACCGCCTCGCCTGGCGCTGGGGCCTGAGCGACGGGAAGAACGTGGTTGTGACCGAGCGGGACTTGAAGAAGCTGTTCCCGCCCGCGTCCTGGCACAACGTGCACCTGCAGATCATCTACTTCGGCCGGGAGCACTGTCCGGCATTGCGCCACGACCCCGTGGCCTGCCCGATCTGCTCCTGGGCCGGGATCAAGTCCCGGCTGGCCAAGGAGGCCGCCCCTCGCCGTCACTCAACGCGCGGGCGGCGGCGCTAGCTCAGCAGCGTGAGCACTCCCTGGTTGATGTCCTTGGCTTGGGCCAGGACCGAGACCCCGGCCTGTTGGAGCACCTGGTTTCGGGCGAGCTCTGCCGTCTCGTAGGCGAAGTCTGCGTCCCGGATGGAGCTCTCCGCGCTCTCGAGGTTCTCGACGTAGGTCTCCATGTTGCTCAGGGCCGAGTCCAGTCGGTTCTGGGCTGCGCCCAGCTCCGAGCGGTAGCCGCTGACCGAGTCCAGGGCCGTGTCGAGCACGTCGATGGCCGACTGGGCGCCGGAGGCGCTGGACAGGTCCACCGATCCCGTGTCGATGCCCAGGGTCGAGGCCGACAGATCGGACAGGGTGATGGTGATGCGGTCATCGGCCGTGTTGTCGATGCCGACCTGCACGTCCAGCTGGGTGGTGGTGCCGTCGGTCAGGGCCGTGCCGTTGAAGCTGGTCGAGGCGGCGATGCGGTCCACCTCCGAGGAGAGCTGCTCGAACTCGTCCTGGATGTAGGCGCGCTCGTCGTCGGCCAGGGTCTCCGATGAGCTCTGGACCGCCAGCTCCCGCATGCGTGAGACGATGTCACCGACCGAGTCCATCGCGCCTTCGGCGGTCTGGACCAGCGAGATGCCGTCGTTGGTGTTGCGCATGGCCACCCGTCCGGACGCGGAGCGCGCCTCCAGACCTTCGGCCACGCCCAGTCCAGCCGCGTCGTCCGCGGCCTGCGCGATACGCAGCCCGCTCGAGATCCGGTTGTAGGATCCGCCCAGACTCCGCATGGTGTCGTTGAGGTTGTTGATCGCGTTCAAAGACGCGACGTTCGAGTTCACCGTGAGCGCCATGCCACCTCCTGCGTGAGGACGGTCGCTGCGGGCGTCGGGACCGCATGCCGCCTCTCACTGCTCATCGGCAGTGGGCAGGATCCATTTCAGTGTCACGGGCGCTACTCCGTTGTTTTTCCGTGTTCGGATCGCATCGGCGCGAGCTGAAGTCTTTTTTTTCAGTCCGACAGCGGGTGGTCGCGCAGGAAGGACAGCATGGCCAGCTCGTGGTCCTCTCCGCCGCCGTCGGCGACGCCGTCGGGCCAGCGCATGTGGTTGAGCAGGGCGCGGGCGCGGTTGCATCGCCGGGCGCAGCTGTCGACCTCGGCGCCGTGCCGATCGATGAGGCGCCAGGTCACGTCGGTGGCGCCGATCTCGTCCTCGAGGGTGGCGATCCAGGTGCCGGCCACGTTGCCGGGCACCAGGGGCCAGCCGAAGGGGCCACGGCCGAAGGCCTCGTACTGGTCTTCGTCGCAGCCCACGCCGTCGCAGTCGCGGCTCACCAGCATGAAGGGCAGCGAGGACCTGGGGCGCGGCTGCATGGCGCAGCTGGGGCTGCGGTCGAAGGCGATGTCCTCGTAGGGGTCGCCGCCGCTGTAGGTGGCCACCGAGGCCACCCGGTTGCCGCCGGGGGTGGGCTGCTCGTGGCGCAGCAGGCCGTACACCGCGGCGAAGCGGGCGCCGTTGGACCAGCCGGTGAGGTGGACGCGTGCGGGGTCCACCACCCCTTCCTCGACCAGGCTGTCTACGATGTGGTCCACGGTCGTGATGTCGGGGTTGGTGGCGGGGTCCCGGTGGTAGGTCTCGTGCTTGGAGCCGTCCTGGGGGCTCTCGGTGGGCCAGTGCACGGTGCGGCCGTGGGTGGCCACCAGGATGAAGCCGGGGCGTGTGTCGTCACCGCTCAGCGCCCAGCTGTCGGCCTTGGACAGCAGCGACGTGAAGCCGTAGACGTCGTCGGCGCTGCCGCCGGAGCCGTGCACGTAGATGAGCAGCGGCAGAGGGCTGTCCGCCGGGGGGCGGTGCTCGCACCAGTGGCGCTCGGGGCCATCGGGGTCCGTCCAGCTCCGAGGCGGTCCGTCGTCCACCACCGCGCGGCCCTCGTGCTGGGGATCGGCGGGGGTGGCACAGGTGGGGGGCGGCAGTTGATCGCTGAGCTCGTCCACACCGTACAGCCCGATGGGGCGGGTGCAGGGCTGGTCAGGGGAGCACAGCGGAGCCGGATCGCTCAGCCCGACCCCGTCCTCGCAGGTCCAGTCGATGGTGTGCGGCGGGTGGCCGCAGGCGGTGAGCAGGGCGAGGGCGGGGATGAGGCGCATGGGGACATGCTACCTCCGTGGCGGCTTCCGTGGCGTGCGCTGCTGCTACTCGCAGACCTCGAAGGCGATCCCCTCCACGTCCTCGGCCTCGAGCGCCCAGGCCTCGCCGATGGCGCAGCTCTTGGGGTCGATGGTCACGATGTCGTGGCCGTCGGCGTCTTCGGCGTGGAGGCCGATGTGGATCACCCCCTCGGGGGAGATGTCCATGGACTCGCTGCAGTTGGGGAGGACGTCCTCGCCGCAGACCAGCTCGGCGGTCTCGGTGGCCGGGTCCCAGCGGATCAGATCCCGGGCGTTCACGGCGTACAGGGTCGTGCCCTGGGCGTCCCAGGCGATGCCCTCCCAGTTGTCGGGCACGTCGCTGTCGCTCACGTCCCAGACGGGGGTGGTCTCCCCGGTGTTGCGGTTGATGGTCACCAGGCCCTCGTGCTCCCGGAAGGCCCACAGGGAGCCGTCGGGGTGGAAGGCGGTGGCCACGATCTCGGGCCCGGAGGTGGTGGTGGAGATCAGGGTCAGCGCCCCGGTGTCCTTGTCCACCTCGTACAGCTCCCCGTCGTGGGAGCCGCCGCCGGCGGCGATGACGATCAGGGCACCGCTGGCGTCGTCCACCTCGATGGACTCGAAGTCGTAGTCGGCGTACAGCGGGCCTAGCAGGGACTCCTCGCCGGTCTCGGTGTCCAGCACGAACAGCTGGCTGTCGGCGTAGCTCTGGTCCTCCACGCCGTAGATCAGGCTGGTCTCGCAGGGCGGGACCCAGGCGCAGAGGCTGAGGCCGTCGATGGCGCCGGAGCCGGCGATGGTGATGTGCAGCTCGGAGACGTCGCAGACGTCGGGCTCCACCGTCTCCCGGGCGTTGTCCCCGTTGTGGTTGGTCTCCATGGTCGCCAGCTCGGCGCCGGTGGCGTCGAGGAAGACCATGGTCGCCGGGGTCTCGTCGATGTCGATGAAGTCCAGCGAGGTCACGCACTGCGGGCTGTCCATCGTGATCACGAAGGTCGCGCCGTAGACGTGATCATCGGGCACATCCACCAGCCCGTCGCCGTCGGCGTCGGTGGTGTTCTCGGCCCGGATCAGCAGGTTGTGCAGCGCCTCGTCGTTGCTGGCGCCGTACGCGCCGATGCCGGGGCCGCCGTAGGCCTCGTTGGGGGTCCCCAGGTCGTAGTCGGTGCCCGGGGGATTCCCCGAGTCGAAGGCGATGCCCAGGCCGGTGTAGACCATGCCCTGGTCCCAGGTGGCGATGTGCACGCCATGACCGGCGTAGACCTCGGCCAGGTCCTGGCCAGCCAGGATGGGGTCTCCGTCCGCGTCGGTGTCGAAGTCCAGCAGGACGCAGCCGGGCTCGGGAGCGGTCTCGGGCCCCGGGGAGACCTCGATCCACGGCGAGGCCGTGTCCTCGGCTGGCGCCTCCGTGTCTTCCGGAGGAGCCTCCGTGTCATCGGGGGCACCCGTGTCGTGGGGGGGCACGGAGCCGGTGTCTTCCTTGTCGATGCGCTCATCGGCGGTACAGATCGACAAGGCCAGCGCGAGCAGGGATACAGCTTGGGCCTTCATGGGGGGCCCATCGGACGGTGGCGCTGAGGATTCCAGGG
The DNA here is from genome assembly GCA_964481655.1 of uncultured Enterobacterales bacterium. Lineage (GTDB taxonomy): Bacteria > Myxococcota_A > UBA796 > UBA796 > JAFGLY01 > CALDOK01. The sequence continues at coordinate 15,972 of CAYZVO010000045.1, forward strand.
GGGAGGCGGAATATTCGAGGGGACGAACATGGTGGTTGGGGCCGTTCGGGCCGTCCTGCCCGCGCTCAGCGACAAGGACCGCCCCGAACCTTCCATCGTCGCGACAGGGTCCACCCGAGGGTTCCACTCAGGGGTGTGTTCACTCGTGGCCCTACGAATGAACGTCAGTTTTCATCGGGTGTTCGAGCGCTTCGGGGTCCGAGTGGAACGTTCACGCCGACCCTGTCGCGGGAGTGGAACGTTGGAGCCGACCCTCGTTGCTCGATTCAACCGGGAATGACCAATCCCCCGCGTCGCTCGAAGGATCGCCTTCGGAGCTGTGGCGCCGCCTCCCGCAGCAGCTTGTCGTAGGCGCCCTTGCGGACCCTGCCGTCCCGGTAGCGCTGCCACTCCCAGCTGTGACTGAGATCGTGGTCCAGCAGCGCCGGGAAGCGCTCGTCGCCCAGGACCTGCTCAACGCAGGTCAGCGCGGCGTTGGGGGCAGGCTCCACGCGGTTGACGGCGGTGTGGGACACACCGACCACCCGGGCCACCGCGCGTTTGGACAGCGGGGTGAAGCCCAGCAGGCTCTGGATCCACAGGGTCCGCGCAGGGCCGCGTCGCTGGAGCTGGTTCGTGGTGGTGCGGGTCAGGGCCGAGACGGCCGCGGTGACCTGCTCGGCGGTGGCGCTGCGCATGCTCTGGATACCGAAGGGCAGCTCGGTGCCCTCGACTCGCACGCTGGGGTCCCCCGAGACGTAGCCGTGGTGCCAGACCGGATCGCGCACGGTGGGGAGGACGCCCGGGATCGCCAGGCCGACCGCGTCTCGGTGGCCGCTGAAGGGCCAGGTCAGTGGGTCGCTCACCAGCTTGTCGCGGCAGGGATTGAGCGCCACGTAGCGCAGGCTGCGCTGCAGGTGCTTGCTGTCCAGGATTCGCTCGGGTGGGCTGGCTGGGAGCCAGACGATGCGGCCTGGCTCGCCGCGGTGGTGGTTGCGCCAGCAGGCGAAGCCCCGCAGGAACCCCAGCCAGGCGTCCCAGTTGGTGCTGCGGGTCACCAGGTGCACGTGGTCGGGCATGACCACGAGTGCCCGGGGTGGGCCCAGCGCCAACAGCCCGGCCCACAGGGCCTGGGCCTCGCGCCAGTCGTGGAAGAGGAAGTGAGGGGGCATGGCGTGGGCGGCGAAGTGGAGCATGCCCATGGGGAGAGCAAGAACGGTGCCGGGGGCCGCGCCTTCATCGCATGGCCGGTGAAAACCGACATCGAACAGTGTGTATGGATGGAGCTACGCCCTCTCCTGGCCGGTGTGGATCGTCGAAAACCGTCGACGATCGTCGAAGTTTCGACACCCTCGTTCGACACTCGGGCAACAAGGACCACCCCGAACGTTCCATTGTCGCGACAGGGTCCACCCGAGGGTTCCACCCTCGGGGATTCTGCTCTCGCACCCAACGGTCAAACGTGCGTTTTCGCGGGGTCTGGGCGCTGGTCTCGCCTCGAGTGGAACGTTCACCCGGACCCTGTCGCGGGAGTGGAACGTTCGACCCGATCCTCGTCGCTCAGCTCACGAAGCAGGTGGGGCAGACCTCGCCCCGTTCGTCGAAGAACATCTCCCCCGCCGGCCGCTGCTGCCCGCAGTGGGCGCAGGTGGTGAGCTCGGTGAGGGCCCCGTCCTCGACGGGGCGCGCTTCATGGCGGTGGAGGCTCGCCCGCGACCGCTCGAGGCGCTCGCGCTGCTGGCGCGCCTGTTCCTGCTGCTGACGGAGCTGCTTTTCGTATCCGAGGTAGGCCATGGTGTTCTCCGCGTCGCCGGACACCCCCCCGTACGATGGGGGGGCGGGCCTATTCCCGGGAATTCGCGGAGGGCGTGCGCCGGACTCAGCCCAGCGCCGCCAGGCTCTCGACGATGGCCACGCGCTGGGTCTCGTAGCCGGCGCGGCGCTCCTGCTGCTGCGCGACCACGTGGGCCGGGGCGCGCTCGACGAACTTGGGGTTGCCCAGCTTGCGATCGCAGATCGAGATCTCCTTCTCGATCCGCGCCAGCTCCTTGGTCAGGCGCTGGCGCTCTTCCTCGGCGTCGATGGCGTCGTGGACCAACACCTCGAGCTCGCCGATGACCTTGGCGGCCATGCCGGGCAGGCGCTCGGCCTTCTCGACCACGTTGACGCGGGACAGGTGCACCAGGCCGGCCACCAGGTCCATGTGCGGGGCGATGGCGGCGCCCTGCTCCGCCGGGGCCTCGAGGGTGATCTCGAGGGCCTGGCGCAGGGGGATGTTCTGGCTGGAGCGGAACTCGCGGAGGCCGCGGGTGAGCTCCTGCAGCTTGCCGAACAGCGCGCGGGCGGCGGCGTCCTCGAGGGCGGGGACGGGCTTCGGCCAGGCGGCCTCGATGAGCAGCTCGGAGCCCGGGGCCTGGGCCAGCTCGCCCAGGTCGCGCACGGGCACCATGGTGTTCAGCTTCTGCCACAGGTGCTCGGTGATGAAGGGCACGATGGGGTGGAGCAGGCGCAGGACCTGGTCGATGGCGTAGGCCAGCACGGCCCGGGCCACGCCGGCGCTGCGGCCACCGGCGGCCAGGCGCGGCTTGATGAGCTCGAGGTACCAGTCGCACAGCTCGCCCCAGAAGAACTCGCGGGCCGCGCCCAGGGCGTGGGCGGGGGTGTAGTCTTCGAGGCCCTGCTGCACACCGGCCACGGCGGCGTTCAGGCCCGCCAGCAGCCAGCGATCCTCGAGGGTCAGGTCATCCGCGGTCACGTCGGTGGCCGGGGCCTCGTCCAGGTTGAGGAACGCGAAGCGGGCGGAGTTGAACAGCTTGGTGCAGAAGCCGCGGCCCACGTCGAAGCGCTCGGAGGTGAGCGTGGCCTTGGGCAGGTCGGGCATGGTGCCCAGCACGTCGAACTCCGCACCGCAGCCACCCTCGCGTGGCTTGCCCTTGTTCGGCTTGCCGCAGACGTAGGTGAAGATGCTGCCGCCGTGCTTGGTGTCGCCCAGGTCGTTGGCGTGGCCGCAGACGGGGCAGGTGGCGGTGACGGGCAGGCGGATGTCCTGGGTGCCGGTCTGCATGTCGCAGAGCACGTAGCGCATGGCGTCGGTGCCGTAGCCCTCGATGACGTCCACCGGGTCGATGCCGTTGCCCTTGGACTTGGACATGCGCTCGCCCTTGCCGTCCAGGATGTTGGCGTGGATGAACACGTCGGAGAAGGGGATGTCGCCGATGCAGTACAGGCCCGCCAGCACCATGCGCGCCACCCACAGGGTGATGATGTCGCGGCCGGTGACCAGGCAGGAGCCCGGGTAGAAGAAGTCCAGGCAGTCGCTGTTGTCACCCAGCGCGCCCAGGGGGCGCTGGCCGGGCTCGAGGGCCGCGCTCTCGGGGTGGGGCCAGCCCAGGGTCGAGAAGGGCCACAGGGCGGAGCTGAACCAGGTGTCCAGCACGTCGGGGTCGCGCACGAAGCCGGCGTCCTCGAGCACCGCGATCTGGCCCTCGTCGTCCTCGAGCAGGCAGACGTCGAAGCGGCCGTCGGACTCGTTGACCACCACGCGGGGGTCCTCGAGCAGGCCGGCGGCCTCGAGCTTGGCGAGATCGCCGCCCTCGCGGGACCACACCGGAATCCGGTGGCCCCACCACAGCTGGCGGCTCACCGGCCAGTCGCGCTTCTCGGCCAGCCAGTCCATGTAGGTCTTGGTGTAGCGGCTGGGGTGGATGGTCACCCGGCCGTCGTCCACGGCGTCCATGGCGGCCTGGACCAGGCCCGCGGAGCGGTGCTCCTTGGCGGTGCCCGCACCCATGACGATGCCACCGGGCACGTCGCCCATGGTGATGAACCACTGGTCGGAGAGGTAGGGCTCGATGGGGGTCTTCGAGCGATCGGAGTGACCGATCTCGATCTCGCGATCCTCGACGCGCTCGAGCAGGCCGATGGCGTCCAGGTCGGCGATGACACGGTCGCGCGCCACGAAGCGGTCCAGGCCCTGGTAGGCGCCCACGTTCTCGTTGAGCGTGCCGTCGGGGTTCAGGATGTTGATGCTGTCGATGTGGTCGCTGTGACGGGACCAGACGTCGTGGTCGTTGGGGTCGTGGGCCGGGGTGATCTTGACGCAGCCGGTGCCCAGCTCGGGCTTGGCCCACTCGTCCAGGATGAGCGGCATGGGCCGGTCCATCAGGGGCAGCATGATCATGCGGCCGTCGACGGCCATGTCGCGCAGCTGGATGAGCAGCGGCAGCACGGTGGCCTTGCGGTCCTCGAGGTACGCGATCTGCTCCTCGATGGCCGGGCGGTCCTTGGCCTTGGCGCGGGCCAGCTCGTCCTTGGCCTCGGCGATCAGGCGGTTCAGCTCACCCTCGGGGTCCGGGTGGCAGGCCACGGCGGTGTCGCCGAGCATGGTCTCGGGGCGGGTGGTGGCCACCACGACGTGCTCCGGCTCGCCGTCCTTGTGGTCGATGACCGGGTAGCGCATGTACCAGAAGTGGCCCTGGACGGTCTCGTGGTAGACCTCGTCGTCGGAGATGCTGGTCTGCAGGAAGGGGTCCCAGTTGACCAGCCGCTTGCCGCGCACCACCAGGCCGTCGCGGAAGAGCTTGTGGAAGGTGTGGCGCACCGCGCGGGCGCAGACCGGGTCCATGGTGAAGCGCTGGCGCTCCCAGTCGCAGGAGCAGCCCATGCGCTGCTGCTGGGCGATGATGCGGGCCTGGTACTGGTCCTTCCACTGCCAGATGCGGTCCACCAGGCCTTCCCGGCCGATGTCGTGGCGGGTCTTGCCCTCGAGCTCCTTGAGGCGCTTCTCGACCACGGCCTGGGTGGCGATGCCGGCGTGGTCGGTGCCGGGCATCCACAGGGCGTTGTCGCCCATCATGCGGTGCCAGCGGATCAGCAGGTCCTGCATGACGTTGTCCATCGCGTGGCCCATGTGCAGGGCGCCGGTGACGTTGGGCAGCGGCATCATGATGACGTAGCGCTTGTCGGCCGGGCGGCCGTCGGGCACGGCGGCGAAGGCGCCGGCGTCCAGCCAGAGCTGGTAGATGCCGGATTCCACGTCGGCGGGGGCGAAGGTCTTGGGCAGGGCGTCGCTCATGGGGTCCTCTCGGGTTCCCGTAGGGATCGGCCCGCATCTACCCGACTGGGGCCCCAGGATCGACCCGCGGCCCCCCTTACCGGGCGCCAGGGCGGTTCTGCCGCCCCCCTTGGGGCGGGATACGATGCTGATGACGAAGCACGGGAGGTCAGATCATGGCTCCGGATCCCAGATTGGCAGGCCGCATCTCGGAAGAGCTCTCACCCGAGCCCGAGCCCGAGGTCTCGCCCCCTGGGGACGCCCGAGCGGTGCCTGAGCGCGAGAAGTACGAGAGCCTGGCCCTGCTGGCCGGTGGTGTGGCCCACGACTTCAACAACCTGCTCACCGCCATCCTCGGCCACGCCGAGCTGGCCATGATGCGCCTCGAGCCCGACGCCCGGGCCCGGCGCCAGGTGGAGCGCATCGCCACGGGCGCCCGCAAAGCCGCCGATCTCGCCAGCGAGCTGCTGGTCTTCGCCGGTCGGGGGCCGGTGGTGGTGGATCGCCAGGATCTGAGCGTCCTTGCGGGCGAGGTCATCCAGCTGCTGCAGGCCACCGGCAGCCGCGCCCCGGCCCTGCGCCTCGAGCGCTCCCACCGGCCCCTGGCGGTGGACGTGGACGGCGCCCAGCTGCGCCAGGCCATCACCCACCTGATCACCAACGCCCTGCAGGCCGTGCCCCGGGACAGCGGCGTGGTCCGCCTGCGCACCAGCACCTGCAGCATGAGCCAGGAGCAGCTGGACCGCTGCATCGTGGCCTCCGGTCCTCCGGGGCTCTACGCCCGCCTCGAGGTCAGCGACAACGGGCCGGGCATGGACGCCCAGCAGGCGATCCGGGCCTTCGAGCCCTTCTACTCCACCCGCCCCGAGGCCCGCGGCCTGGGCCTGCCCACCGTGCTCGGCGTGGTGCGCGCCCACGGTGGTGCCCTGTGGCTGTCCTCCACCCCCGGCCACGGCTGCACGGTGACCGTGCTGCTGCCCCTGGCCGAGGCCGACGGCGTGTCCCCCGAGATCACCCTCTCCGACGCCAGCTCCCTGTGCGTGCTGGTGGTGGACGACGAAGAGTCCGTGCGCGAGGTCATCTCCGAGATCCTCGACTCCGCCGGCTACAAGGTCCTGCTGGCCGCCGACGGACGCGAGGCCCTCGAGCTGTACGCCGCCCACAGCCGGGAGATCCACGGGGTGCTGTTGGACATGACCATGCCCCGCATGAACGGCGTGGACTGCTACCGCGTGCTGCGCCGGGACCACCCCGAGGCCAAGGTCCTGGTCATGAGCGGCTACAACCGGCAGGACGCCACCAGCCGCTTCGACAGCGGCGGGCTGGCCGGCTTCGTGCAGAAGCCCTTCGCGGCCCGGACCCTGCTGGAGACCCTGGAGCGGGCGTTGGTGTGAACGGCTCCCCTGGGTGGGGTGCGGTGATCAGACGTGAGCGCGGTGATCAGAAGTCGATCTGGCTGATGGTCCACTGCCGGTCGCCGCTCGAGGTGGTGACCTGCACGCCGCCGTCCACGGGGGCCAGGCTCTCGATCCAGCGCACGCCGGTGGTGACGCAGCTGGGGTCGGTCATGTCGTCGGTGCCCACCCGGCAGACCTCGGCGTTGCCGTCGCTGCCCAGGCGGCCCCAGTAGAGCTGGCCGTCGTCGGACCAGCGGGGGCGCACGTGGAGATAGACGTCGCCGCTGTCGTCCGCGGCGTGCACGGAGGACCAGCTGCCCGCGCCACCGGCCAGGGAGGCGTAGACCAGGTTGCTGCCGTCTTCGTTCATCGCGACGTAGGCCAGGTGGATGTCGCCGTCGACGATGCTCAAGGCCGGGGCCTCGATGCGCTCGTAGTCGCGGCCCTCGGCGTCATCGTCGGGGGAGGTGAAGGACAGGTCCCAGCTCTGGTCGCCCCCGGCGGGCCAGCTGACCCGGTAGACGTCCACGTGGCGGGTGTAGCGACCCTGCCCGTCGGAGCTGCCGGCGGACCAGGCGACCCAGGAGGCGCCGTCGTCGTCGATCACCAGCGAAGGCCAGACCGGGAAGTAGGCCCCGCCTTCGTAGTCTTCGCCGCCCTCCCAGCCCATGGCCGAGGTCCAGCGGGCCAGGTAGACGCCGGTGCCGGCCTGGGCGTTGCCGTTGAGGTTGCCGGACCAGGCCAGGTGCAGGCGGCCCGAGCCGTCGGCGGCCATGGCCGGATCCCAGTAGGGCCAGACCAGATCGGCCAGGGGCGTGCCCAGGTCCTCCCAGGCGCCGCCGTCGCTCCGCAGCTTGCAGACGGGCAGCCAGTTCCAGTAGTCCTCGTCCGTCCCGACGGTGACCTCGCGCCAGCAGGCGAAGTCGGTCTCGCCGACGGCCAGCACCTTGGGCTGCTCGACGTGGATGGCCTCGGTGTTGGCGAAGACTTCGCCGTCCAGCACGATCTCGCTGCGGCTGGCCAGGTCGTCCCGGAACTGCTGGTAGGCGACCAGATCGCCGGAGCTGTGGATCGCCTGGGGGCCGCTGCGCTGGGGGATGGTGGGCTCGCCCTCGAGCATCTCGGTCATGATCATGCCGGTGCTGAAGGGGGCGTGGATGCCCATCAGCCAGGCCATCGTCGCGCCCACGTCCTCGAGCACGTAGGGGCCTTCGGTCACCACGCCCTGGCGCACGCCGGGGCCCAGCATCATCAGGGGCACCTCGCGGCAGCCCGAGCAGCCGTCGCCGTGGTTGGCCCAGGGCGGGTTGTTCGAGTCGAAGCGGTGGCGGCCGTGGTCGGAGACGATGGCCATCACCGTGCGGTCGGCCAGCTCGTCGTCGCCCTGGATGCTGTCGTTCCACATGCTGACCAGGGGATCGTCGACCTCCATGATGCTGGGCACGTGGTTGGGCGGGTTGTAGTGACCCATGCGGTCGATCTGGTGCAGGTTCACCAGCTGCAGCCGCCAGCCGGCCTGCAGGTGTTCGATCACCTGCTCGATGACCGGGGGGTCCTCGCCGGGCTGCTCGCCGGGGTCGTTGCCCCCGCTCGAGTCCACGAAGACGTAGCTGCCGGGGGTGTCGTAGCCCAGGCCCGGGTAGGCGCTGTGGCCGATGGCCATCATGTGCAGGGTGTTGCCCGTGAAGCCCACCTGGTCGGCCTCGACACTCTCGTCCTGGTCCCGCAGGTGCTCCCAGAGGGTGGGGAGCTCGGGCCGGTACAGCCCGGGGCCGTCGGTGGCGTTGGCCGGGTGGTGGCCGTGGGGGGTGCGCTTGCCCAGGGCCATGTCCACGTGACCTGGCAGGGTGATGGTGATGCCGGTGACGTAGGCGGGCTTGGCGATGGAGCCCTGGGGGTAGAGCTCCTCGCGGATGCCCGGGATGATGTCGGCGGTGGGGCCCTCGTAGGCGTCGCTGTAGCCCTCGCCCCAGGTGGTCTCGTCCCCGAAGGTCTCCTCGATGCGGGTGCCGTCGGGCACCATGATCACGCCGTACTCGGCGATGCCGAACCAGTCCCCGGGGGGCTGGGTGTCGGTGGAGTCCGGGCCCGTCTCGGGGCCGGTCTCTCCCGGCTTGCTGTCCGGGGTGGAGTCCGGGGGATCGTAGCGGCACTCGCAGCCGGTGGCGGTGGTGACGCAGAGCAGGAAGATGAGGGGTCTGGGCATGGGTCGCTCCGCGCGCAGGGTATCCGGGGTTTTCCGGGGCCACAAGCGGCCCGGGGCTACCGAAGCGCGAGGTCGTCATGCGCAAGCCGTCCACCGCCCTGCTCGTCGTCATCGGTCTGACCGCGGTCCTGGCCGCCGCGATCCTGGTGTGGCAGCGCGGCTCGGACCGGGAGCCGACCCCGCGCCCGGTCCCCTCCAGCTCCATCCCGGCGCCGGCCGCGGCGTCGCGACCCACCGCCTCGGGGGCCGGGGCACCACCCCCGGCTGCCGCGAGCGCAGGTGGCGCGACCGAGCCCCAGGACGCTCCCAGCGACGACACCGCTGCGCCCTCGGTGCTCCCGGAGGTGCTGCTCGGGCTGGGCTCCGAGGCCTTCGTGGCGAAGGACTTCGAGACCGCCCGGCGCCACTTCCGCGCCATCGTGGACGCCTCCCCCGACCACCCCATGGCGCCTTACGCCGCCTACAAGCTGGGCTGGTGCGAGTTCAACCTGGACGACCCGAAGGCCGCGGTCGTCGAGCTCGAGCGGGTGGTCGGCTGGCTGCGGGACGACGGGCGGCCCGAAGAAGCCGTGACCCTGCGCGAGGCCCTGATGGATCTCGAGCACTTCGCGGGGCAGGTGGACAGCGGGGGCTAGACCCGGCCCCTACAGCCCCCGCAGCTCGAACGAGATGTCGTCGATGTTGACGGTGTAGGAGTCCTCCATGTCCCGGATGGTGATGGAGGTGATGTGCTCCCAGGCCGTCAGGTCGCAGCGCTCGGCGGTGGTGGAGCCGCCGTCTCCCACCAGGGCCACCTCGCCGGTCTCCCCGCGCTCGGTGACCACATCGACCCAGGCGTAGCGGCCGTTGGTCTGGTCGCCCAGGGTCCAGAACTCGAGGTTCCGCACCGGCTCGGTGAAGGTGAAGGTCAGATCGGCCTTCACGCCGGTCCCGCCGGGGCTGTTGGCCGTGTAGGCCGTGAAGGGCTCCGAGCGGGCGTAGGTGGCGTAGTCCCAGGAGTAGAACCGGACACCTGGCGTGGGCCCACGCGGCGGGAAGGGTCACCGAGGGGTCATGGCATACTCCAGAGGCGCTGGAGGAACCCGTGGCGTGCTGCCATCTGCGACTGTTGCTGACCTGCGGCCTGGTGGCCTGCACGCCGGGCGTGGTGGACCCCGTCTTGCCCGACGACAGCGAGGCGCCGAAGGGGGACACCGACACCTCCACCGACACAACGGAGTGGGTCCCCGCGTCCGATGGCTGCACCCCGGAGACGCTGTTCTCCGATGAGCGGGTGCATCACATCACCATCGAGCTGTCCGACGCCTCCATCGCCGCCCTCGAGCTCGACCCGGGCAGCTACGTCGAGGGGGCCGTCACCCTGGGCCAGCGGCGCCTCGAGCCGGTGGGGGTGCGGCTCAAGGGCAACAGCTCCTGGCAGTGGATCGACGAGAAGCCCGCCTGGAAGATCAAGCTGGACCGCTTCGTGGACGGCTGGGAGCTGTGCGGGCTCGAGCGCGTCACCCTGCACAACAACGTCTGGGACACCAGCATGATGGCCGAGACCCTGGCGTATGCGGCCTTCCGGGAGGCGGGCTCCCCGGCCCCCCGCACCGGCTACGCCACCGCGGCCCTCAACGGCGAGAACCTGGGCCTGTACACCCTCGTCGAGGCCATGGACGGTGACTTCGTGGAGCACCGCTGGCCGGGCAGCCAAGGCGCCCTGTGGGAGATGACCCGCGACTGCGACTTCACCGGCGGCTGCGACTGCTTCGAGCTGCAGTGGCAGGGCGACGACTACGACCCCGGCGTGCTGACCCGGGCCTGCGAGGCGGTGGCCGCGCGCAGCGCCGAGGCCCTGTGGGAGGTCTTCGATCGGGACGCGGTGTTGGCCTTCCTGGCGGCGGAGATGGTGGTCAACCACCCCGACTCCTACAGCTACAACCTCAACAACTGGCACATGGTCCACGACTCGTTGGAGGACTGCATCGCCCTGTCCCCCTGGGGCGCGGACTCGACCTTCATCTACTACTACCCACCGTCCGGGGACCACGCCTGCGAGGTCTGGAGCCGCTATGACAACTTCACGGACGGCATCTACGGGGACATCACCGAGTTCTGCCGCGCGGATGCCCAGTGCTGGGATCAGCTCGCAGCTGCGACCCTCGCGGCCGCTGACGTGGTCGAGGCCATGGATCTGCCCAGCCGAGTGGAGCGCACCCGGGAGCTCATCTCCGAGCATGTGCACGCCGATCCCCGCATCGCCTGGCCCGCGGACTACTTCGAGCACAAGACCGACTGTCTGATCCCGTGGACCGAGGCCCGCCCTCAGGCGGTGCGGGACTGGGTGGAGGGGCGCTGAGGGGCCGGCAAGGCCTGGCTGCTGTTCGGGATGTGACTCAGCCTTCCAGCACGATCTCGCGTCCCAGCTCTGCGGGGAAGAAGGTGGCCCCCGTCTCGGGGTCGTGCATGGCCTGGGCGGCCTCGCCAACGGGGAGCAGCTCGCGGTAGCTGGACTCCGGCGCTCGGAAGCTGGCCTGGAAGGCGGCGCGGTCGGCGGGGTGGACCTCGAAGTGGATCACCGTGTCCAGCCGCTTGATGATGATCCCCAGGCCGACCCCGATCCCATGCCTGGCCACGATGGCCGGCACCGGCTGGCCGTGGGTCAGGGCCCGCAGCCGGGTGCGCTTGATCCGGCGCACGGAGCGCACGAGCAGCCAGCCCACCAGCGCCTCTGCCAGCCCCCCCAGGGACAGGGCGGGGATCGGCGGCTCGAGCAGCTTGGCGGGCGCGAACGGCAGCACCAGCAGGCCCGGCAGCAGCAGGCACAGCCCGCCGACCAGGAACAGCCAGCCCACGAAGGCGCGCGGCCGGAGCATGTGGCCGATGTCGAACTCCTGGCGGATCGCGGCCGTGTCGCGGGGGGTGTCGCGGGGGAGGGTGACGAGCGTCGGCATGGTGCTGGATCTAGTCCGTCGCGTCGGTGGTCGCTGGCTCGCCCAGCCCCACCAGCTCCGCGCTGCGCGCCCACAGCTCGGCCCGGAAGGCCTCGTCCAGGGCTCTGTCGGCGGGTGCCTTCTCCGCGAGCTTGTCGAAGTACAGGCCCGTCTTCCCCGCCAGCTCCGGTGCGGTGGCTGCGAACACGCTGGGCTCGGCGCCTCGCTGGGGGGTGGCCGCGAACAGGCGGTTGATGGCGCTGAACACGATCGCGAACCAGCCGTCCCCCGGCCAGATGTTCGTGGCGACGTGCCCGGGGTGCACGGCGTTGACCGTGGGGCCGTCGTCGCCGAGGCGCTGGGCCAGCTCGAGGCTGAACGCCACATTGGCCAGCTTGGACGCCGCGTAGGCCGGGAAGCCCTTGTAGGCTCGCCGGATGTGGGCGTCGTCGAGCTCGAGCTTCCCGTGGTAGTGCGCCGCCGAGGCCACGTTGACCACCCGGGCGCCCGGGCTGCGCTCCAGGATGGGCAGCAGCTGCGTGGTCAGCAGGAAGGTGCCCAGGTGATTGACCCCGTAGGTCAGCTCGAAGCCGTCGGCGGTCTCCTGGCGATCCATGCTGAAGCAGCCGGCGTTGTTGATCAACACATCCAAGGTCGGCAGGTCCCGCTCGAGCTCCGCCGCGAAGGCGCGGATGGAGGCGAGGGAGGCCAGGTCCAGCAGCCGCGTCTCGAGGCGGGCGTCGGGGAGGTCTTCCCGGATGTTCGCCACCGTCCAGTCCGCGCGCTCCTGGCTGCGGCAGGTCAGCACCAGCCGCGCCCCTCGGGCCGCGAGGGCCCGGGCGGTCTCGAGCCCGATGCCGCTGTTGGCGCCGGTGACGAGGATGGTGCTCTGGGTCAGGTCGAGGGGACCGCTCATGGTGCACAGCCCTCGGGGATCGAGCCCGCCTCCACCGCCTGCCGATACACCGACCAGGAGGTCTGGTTGGGCCCTTCGTCGGTCTCCGGGGCGTGCCGATACGCGGGGGTGTTGGCCTCGGCCCAGGCGCGCAGATGCGCGGGCAGCTCGTCCCAGCCACCGGCCAGCTTGCGCCCGGTGGCGTGGTAGACCAGCCAGCCCGGCTGCTGGCCTCGGCCCATCCACGGCAGCCACTGACCCATGCGGGACCAGACGATGCGGGTGGGGACGCTGGGCTGTGACACATCCGCCAGGTCGGCCAGGGCGGCCTCGAAGACGAACTGCTCGACGCTGCGGTAGGTGTCCTCGGCCGAGGCGTCGGGGAAGTCGGCCACGGGCAGGGGCGAGGGGTAGGCCAGGGGGACGGTGACGTGCCAGAGCACGCGGTCGTCGTGCAGGGCCCAGGCCGGTGCACGCAGGTCGAAGCTCACCGGGTCGTTCTGTACGTGCACTACGGGGTGGTGGCCGCCGTCGGGGTCGGTCCAGCAGTCGATGATCCGGCCGGAGGCGAACATGTCGGTGTAGACCGTGATCTCCCGGGTGATCAGGCGCCAGCCGCCGTCGTCCATGGGGACGACCCGGGCCACGTTGAAGCCTTCGAAGCCCAGGATGGGGGCGCGGCTGGTGGTGGGCTGGTCGCTGTGCTGGGCGTAGATGTCGCCCTTCCAGTAGGTGAAGGTCTCCGCGGCGGGGTCCGTGGAGGCCCGGGTGCGCACGAAGGCCTCGGTGGCGAAGCCGGGGTCCTCCAGCAGCGCGGGGTCCGGGGGCGGTGGCTCGGGTGGCGCCTCAGCGGACGGTGGCGGGGCGGAGCACGCGACGAAGAGCGCGGCGACGATGGCGGGTGAGCAGCGCATGGGCTTGGCCTATCCCGCCTCGGCGTGCTCGGTGAGCTCGGCCAGGAGGGCGTCCACGAAGGCCCGGGTGCGCTGGGGGCGGTAGCGGGCGGGCGGGTAGAAGGCGTGCACCTCGATGAACGAGCCTGCGGTGAAGTCGTCCAGCAGGCGCACCACCCGGCCCGCGCGCAGGTCCCCCTCGAAGAAGGCGGGGAAGCTGTAGGTGACGCCCAGCCCGGCGATGGTCGCGGCCCGCAGCAGCTGGTGGCTGTTGGTGCGCAGGTTGCCCTCGGCCTGGTGGACCAGCGCCTCGCCGTCGGGGGCGGTGAAGTGCCACTGGGGGTTGGGGTAGCCCAGGCAGTTGTGGGCGCCGAGCTCGTCGGGGTGGGCGGGGCGGCCGTGCTGCTCGAGGTAGGCGGGGGTGGCGAACAGGGCGCCGCGCATCCGCAGCAGGCGCCGGCTCACCGCGCTCGAGTCCGGGAAGCGCTGGTGGGGCAGGCGGCCGGCCACCAGCAGATCGAAGCCCCCGGAGAGGTGGGCCAGGGGGTCGGCGGCCAGCGTGAGATCGAGCCGCACCCGCGGGTGCTCGGCGAGGTAGGCCGGCACCACCCGGTCGTAGAGCATGGCGCTCTCGAACCAGGTGGGCATCACCACCCGCAGCACGCCCTGGACGGTGCCCGCGGCCTCGCGCAGCCGCTCCTCGGCGGCCGCCAGCTGGCGGGGCAGCTGGTGCACCTGCTCGTAGAGCAGCTCACCGGCCTGAGTCAGGTGCAGGCGACGGGTGGTGCGCTGGACGAGCTGCTGCTCGAGGCGCTCCTCGAGGGCGCTCAGGCGCTTGCTCACCGCCGAGGGGGACAGGCCCAGGCGCTTGGCGGCCGCTCGCAGGCTGCCCTGGTCCACGATCTCCACGAACACGGCGATGTCGTCGAGGGATGCTCGCATGCTGCCTCCGGTGTCCGGCAGATTGTATCCCGATGGAAACAATGAGTGGAGCAATAGCGCTCTAATCATGTCGAATCCCAGGGGGTATCCATGGGGCGTCCAACGCATCTCCGCCCCGCAGAGGGCGGCACACAGGAGGCACCATGTTCCAGTCCCAGCGCGCCCTGTCGAATGGCTTCACCCATCTGAAGGCCCCGGTCTGGGTGGCCGTCGCCCTGCTCGCGGGCGTCGGCTGCGACAGCGACGAGCCCACCGACACCGGCGACACCGGCGCTGTGGAGGTCGAGTCCATCGCGCCGACCTACTTCCGCTACCTGCAGGGCCACTTCGACTCCGCCGACCAGGCGACCACCAACCCCAGCTACTACGCCATCGAGCTGACCATGTGTGAGGTCGAGGCCCCCGAGCTGGGCGCCATGGCGCTGTACGTGGAGCAGGCGCTCGAGGGCGACGAGCCCTATCGGCAGCGCATCTACGTGATCGAGGACGGCGACCAGCCGGACGTCCAGGCCCGCTCCGTGATGTACGAGCTGAGCTACGCGACCCCCTGGACCGGGTTCTGCGACGGTGAGTCCACCGCCACCGGCGTGGTGACCTCCGAGTACGTCAGCAAGCTCGAGGGCTGCGACGTGACGGTGGAGTGGGACGGTGAGCGCTTCTTCGGCGGCACGGTCGAGGGCGAGTGCCTGAGCGACTGGGGCGGCGCCACCTACGCCACCAGCGAGGTGACCCTGTCCGCCGACCGCCTCGAGTCCTGGGACCAGGGCTGGGACGCCGACGGCAACTACGTCTGGGGTGCGACCGCGGGCCCCTACGAGTTCATCCGCCGCACCGACCTCGTCGTGGAGTAGACCATGCGCTGCGCCGCCCTCCTGCCCCTCGTGCTGCTGGCCTGCAACCCCGGCGACACCAAGGATGACACATCCTCCCCCGCGGACACCGGCGACACATCGTCGCTGGTGGACGTCCCCGACTTCGTCCAGGGTGTCAGCACCCTCGCCGGCTCGGGTGAGATGGCCACCGTCGACGGCGTCGGCGCCGAGGCGGCCTTCTTCGAGCCCAAGGCCATGGCCCTGGGCCCGGACGGCGCGCTGTATGTCGGCGGCATGACCGGCGCGGTGCGGGTGGTGACGATGGAGGGCGAGGTCAGCTCCCTGGCCTTCAGCGGCCCCGGACCGAACGAGATCGCCGGGATGGCCTTCGGTCCCGACGGCGCGCTCTACCTGTCCGACAACGATCAGCACTGCATCTTCCGGATCATCGACGGGGAGTCCGCGGTCTTCGCCGGCAGCTGCGGCAGCCCTGGCTTCGCCGAGGGCGCCACCACCGCGCTGCAGCGGCCCCGGGGCATGGACTTCGACGCGGCGGGCAACCTCATCGTCGCCGACTCCGAGAACATGCGCATCCGGTCCTTCGACCCGGCGGGTGTGTCGTCCACCATCGCCGGCGTCGACGGCATCGGCGGACCGACAGAGGGTCCTGTGAGCACCGCGATGGTGTATTACCCCCTCGACGTCGCCGTCGCCGAGGACGGCGCCATCTACCTGTCGGGCCTGGACAACTGCATCCGCCGGGTGTCCGACGGGCGGGTCGAGAACATCGCCGGTCTGTGCCAGAACTACGCCAGCGAAGGCAACACGGACGGTGCGGCCTCCCAGGCCCGCTTCATGGCCCCGTTCAACATCGCCTTCGACAGCAGCGGTCGCTTGCTCATCAGCGACTCGTTCAACAGCCGCATCCGGGTGCTGTCCGCCGACGGGACCCAGGTCAGCACGCTCACCGGGAGCAGCGAGGGGTACCGGGACGGCGGCCTCGACGAGGCCCTCTTCGACCTGACCCGCGGGATCGCCATCGACCGTGGGGACACCCTCTTCGTGGCCGACAGCGTCAACAACCTCGTGCGCGTCGTCGTGGAGTGAGCGCCATGCAGCGGACAATCGTCGCCCTCGCGCTCCTGACCCTGGGCTGCGCGCAGCACGCCCCGGACCTCCAGACCCTGGCTGCGCCAAGCCCGGCGCCCGGCCCCGGCGCAGAGCTCACTCGCTTCCTCGAGTGGTTCCCGGGGGAGTACAACAACCACGAGCAGGCCGTGGAGCACGAGGCCACCGAGGGCGCCGATCCGATGCATCGGCTGCATCACCTCTTCCTGCCCGTGCCGGCCTTGCACCTCGACGGGCACGCCTTCTTCGTGCGCCAGACCCTCGATGGCGCCGACACACCCTTCCGTGTCAGGCTGTACGAGGTCAGCGAACCCACCCCTGGCGAGATCCGGCTGGACATCCACCGCTTCGTGGACGAGCCCGCCTGGCGTGACGCGCACCTGCGCCCCGCCGACTTCGCCACCCTGACCTCGGATCAGCTCGAGCCCACGCCGGGCTGTGAGGTCACCTGGCGCTGGGACGGCGAGCTGTTTCAGGGTGAGGTCGCCGAGGGCGCTTGCCAGATCGTCTCGTCGCGCACCGGGGAGACGCTCACCATCCACGATGAGCTGACCTTGAGCGACGAGGTCATCACCATCCACGACGTGGGCTATCGCGAGGACGGCTCGGTGGCGTTCGGCGATCCGGAGCGCGAAGGTGTGAACCGCAAGCTGCGCCACTACGGGGGCTGGGCCGTGGTGCGGCCCGGGGGCCCCGATCACGATCGGGAGGACCCGCCGGACTGGATGGCCCATCGGAGCCTGGCCTTGCACTCCGAGGGCGCCGAGGTGTCACTGGTGGACGCCGACGGCACCCCCATGGGCTATCGCGTCGAGCTGGCTCGGCTGACCCGCAGCGGCTCGAACACCCACCTGCTCAAGCTCACCCTCGTGGACGAAGCCACCGGCAAGGCGGCGGCCTACGCCTGGGGAGATCCCCACGCCCACCGCCTCGGGGTGAACCTGGGCTGGGCCCAGGTGGGCCTGACCGCCTCCACCGACACACCACACCTGGGCTACGACGAACCGCCGCCCGAGGATCTGCCCGCGACCCTCGCGGCGTCCCTCACCGGCCGCTTCGACTCCAGCGCTCAGGCCGCGACCGACGATGCGTACCGCGACGTCAGCCTGACCACCTGCCCCGTGCAGGCCCCGGAGCTGGGCGAGCAGGTGCTGTACGTGGAGCAGGCCATCAGCGACAGCCTCGATGAGCCGTATCGTCAGCGGATCTATGTGCTCGGGCTGGACGGCGCGGACACGGTGGTCTCGCGGGTCTACGCCCTGCGGGATCCGGCGGCGGCGGTGGGTGCCTGCGACGCCGAGCGTCCCCTGGTCATCGGGCCCGATTCGGTCGAGGAGCGAGACGGCTGCGCGGTGCACCTGCGCTGGCAGCACGGAACCTTCGAGGGCTCCACCCGCGGCGACGCCTGCAGCAGCGGCCTGCGGGGCGCGGCCTACGCCACCTCCCGGGTGGTCGTGCAGCCCGATCGGCTGCTGTCCTGGGACCGGGGCTGGGCGGCGCCCGGGGAGCAGGCCTGGGGTGCCACGGCCGGGCCCTACCGCTTCGAGCGCGCGGGCGAGCCCAGCGGGGGTTGACAGGAGCCGCTGGGCGCTCCACTCAGAGGCGTGGAGGTTCCCATGCTTCGCCTCGCGTCTCTGGCCGTCTTCGCCCTGGCCTGCACCCCCGATCCGGACACCGCCGACAGCGACGTCGTCGCCCTCGGCCCCGACGGCGCCTGGGTCTTCGAGATCAACCCCCTGGCCACCCCGGAACCGGTCCCGGTGGAGCTGCCCCTCGTGGCGGACGATCTCGACGGCTCCCTCACCAGCGCCGAGGATGACGCGGGGGTGCGTCGCCTGCAGGTGCTCAGCTGCGAGGACGAGGGCGAGACCACGGTGATCGAGGGGATCGGCATGGTCACCCGCTGCACCCTGCGGGCCCGGGCGAACAAGGACGAGCGGGGCGACTTCGCCTACGACGACTGGGACGCCGCCCTGGCCGGTGAATACGACCCCGACGACGTGCACGCCGAAGTGAGCCTGTATCACCATGCGTCACGGGCCTACGATCTCGTGGTCGACCCGGAGGTCGGGATCTATGATCGCCTGCCCCTGGTCCACGATCGCGAGGGCGCGCCGGTGCCCCTGACCCTGGTGGCCAACTACCGCGCGCCGGTCCCCGGCGACGGCGAGACCCTCGGGGCCACCGACCAGGCCTACCACCTCACCGCCGACATGCTGGCGGCCGGCATGGACGCCTTCGCCGGGCTCGAGGACATCCCCGGCGACGTGTTGACCTTCGGTCAGGGACAGCGGGCCGACTTCGCCTACGACGGCGAGACCGTCTACCACGAGTTCGGCCACGTGGTGACCTGGTCCGTCGGCGGGCTGCAGCACCACGTGGGCGTGGACGAGTACGGCTTGAACAACCTCACCCCCGCCCTCGAGCAGGGGGTCACCGAGACCCTGGTCTCCCTGACCTCCGGTCGCACCGCCCTGTTCGACTGGCTCGACGAGGTGAGCGGCGCCGAGGGCTACGCCCGGGACCTGGACAACGACGACGTCTACCCGGAGAACATGGGCGGCATCGGCCCCTTCGACGGCATGGTGGTCGCCGCCGCCCACCACGACGCCTGGCAGCTGCTGCAGCAGGCCGGGGTCGCGCAGCCCGCGTTCGTGCGCCTGCTGCTGCTGACCCTGGACGCCAACCAGGACCCGGGGCTGAACCACAGCTTCCACCGCTGGGGGTCGCTGTTCCTCGAGTCCATGGAGGCCGAGGGCCTCGGCGATCAGACCTCCGCGGTGCGCGGCGCCTTCGAGGCCCGCGGCCTGTTCGAGACCGAGCGGGCCCGCAGCGTGGAGAGCCTGCTGGCAGACGACGCCTACCTGGTGGTGGGCGGGGCCGCTCAGCAGCCCTGGAACACCTGGCTCGAGCTCGAGCTGTCCGGTCAGCAGACCGCCATCGGCACCGCCTATGTGCAGCTGGAGCTGCCGGCGGGCGGAGAGTCGCTGGCCCTCGAGGGCACGGTGGTGGGGCTGACGGGCGAGATGGCCAGCGATCCACAGGACTGGGACCCGCTGCTGCTGCTGCGCGCGGGTGAGCCGGTGCGCTACGAGCACCACGAGGGCGGCGGGAGCAGCGTCACCACGGATCGTGTGGTGATCCCCGACCTCACCGTGGCCGGTGACACAGGCTCCTTCTCGGTGCGGCTCACGGGCCTCGACGCCGGGCAGCCCTACTACCTGCACCTCGCCAACCGTGGCGAGGCGGCCTTCGTGCTGCACGGGATCACCGCCGAGTGACGGCGCCCGCGGATCGTGTCACCTTGGGGTGACCCGGACCCGCGGAGGAATCATGGCTGCGAAGAGCACCGGCACCGGCTCCATCATCGGGGGTGCCATCCTGCTGCTCGGCGGCAGCGGCTGCGCCACCTGGGTCTTCGTGCTCGGGCTGCTGGGGCTGATCTTCAGCGTGGTGTTCCCCTTCGCCTTCGGCACGCCCTTCGAGGACTGGCGCATGGATCGCGCCGAGATGACCCGCGCCGATGGCGAGGTCGTCGATCTGTCCATCGTCCCCAACACCTCCATCAACGAGCAGGCGGTCTACACCCTGAGCTACCGCTTCGACGCCGACGGAGAGCTCATCGAGGACGACGCCCGGGTGCTCGAGTACGACGCCCTGTCCCGGGCCACCCCAGGCGGGCCCCTCGAGGTGGAGTACCTGGCCGAGGAACCGAGCCTGAGCCGCCCCGCCGGTGCGCTGTCCAACCCCGGCGGCTGGGCCGGCATCGTCGGGCTGCCCTTGCTGGGTGTCGCACTGCTGGGCCTGCTGCCCCTGGCGGTGCTGCTGGGCGGTGGTGCCTGGCTCGTGCGCCGGGGACTGCGGGCGAAGGCCCGTGGGAGCACCCCATGAGCCGCGTCGTCCCCGCCCTGATCCTGGCCACGGGCTGCGCCCAGTCGGTCGTCCTGGAGATCGACCACCACGAGGTCCCCTGCCTCTGTGGCGAGGCTCGCACCACCTGCCTCTCGACCCGCGACGCCGGAGCCCCGGACTTCGGAACCATCTGCTTCGGGATCGAGGGCTACGACCACAGCTGGGGGGTGGCCACCACGGTCGAGGTGATCGAGCGCCCCATCCTCGCCCCTGCCCAGGACGGCTCGGCCACCGCGCGGGAGCTGGTGGAGGTCATCGCCGAGGCCCCGGTGGAGCCGGGCACCGAGTTCACCCTGCTCTTCCTCGGTGCGCTGGACGACATGGGCTACGCGGAGCTGGTCAGCTACGACGGGGCCGGAGGCGGACAGATCATCGGCGGCCCGGCGTTCAGCTGTGAGCCCGCCACCGTCTGTGACGACATGGAGGACCTGGACGACGGGGAGCGGATCGACTTCGAGGTCACCTTCGCCTACGGCGACCCCATCGACGGGCCCTTGCTGGCGCTGGCTGTCGCCGAGCCCGAGTAGCGCGGATCAGTCCCCGCAGGGGTTGTCGCACGTGCCGCCGCCGTCGAGCTGTGTCTGCACTTCGTCGTGGCGGAGCTGCACCACCTCGGGCAGGTAGGTCAGCACGCCCCACTCCCAGGCGTTCATGGTGTAGTAGTCGCAGTGCTCGGGCTCATCGATGCAGCCGGGGCCGTCGTCCAGGTAGTAGCGGTCGGCCTCGAGCCAGGGCTCCATGGCCTCGAACCGTGCCGCCAGCCAGGTGGTGATCTCGTCGGGGATCATCACCTCGTCGATGTACTCCTGGACCAGCACCTTGTAGTCATCCTCGTTCTGCTCGAGCAGCCAGGCGGCCACCATGGGGCCGGACCGCACCGAGGCCCAGCAGGGGTGGCTGCCCATGATGTCCCCGGGGCACTCGCCACCGGAGTACTCGGTGATGTCCACGAAGGACAGGTCGCGGTCGTAGGGCACCACCACGAAGCCGTCGTCGGGGTGGTGGTAGAGCAGGTGGTTCTTGTGGTTGCCGAACATGCCGTCGTAGTCGGGCATGACCATGTCGGTGGCGATCTCTCGCAGCCACTGCTCGGTGTGCACCAGGCCGTCCAGCGCGGCGGCGATGTCCTCGTCGGGGTCGCCGTCCTCGATCATCGAGCCCACCGTCAGCAGGTCCTTCAGGGCGCCGGGATCGGTGTCCGATGTGTCGCCCACCGGGCGGTAGGTGTCGGCCCAGTTGCCGTTGTCGTCCCAGTAGTGGGACCAGGTCTGGTCGCCGTCGGTCTCGATCTTCCAGTAGCCGTTGTCGGCCTCACCGCCGAAGCGCTGGCGGCGGAAGCGGTTGGTGTCGGCTTCCTCCACCAGGCTGTACAGCCCCTCGAACTCGCCGTCGAAGCAGACGCGACCGTGGCCCGCGCGGGGGGCCACCACGCCGAACTGGTTGGCGAGCTTGTGGGCCAGCACCTCGCGCAGGTACGAGGAGTCGGAGCCCTCGCGGGCCACCAGGTTGAAGGTCTGCTGATCGGCGATCTCGGCGTCGAGCCCGAACTCGTCCAGGGAGATCTTGAGGCTGGGCTTGCGGTTGCTCTCGTGGTCGTAGCAGCGCTGCATGGCGTCGTCGCGGGCGTCGTCGCCGTCGTAGAAGATGTCGTACACCGTGGTGCGGCCGCGGAAGCGCACGCCCACGGGGTCGTAGACCTGGCCCTGGAAGGTCAGCGAGGCCTCGGTGTAGGCGTGCCGGTGGCGCTCGGGGTCCATGTGGTTGGCCAGCTCCCACATGTAGTCGGCGTAGTCCGCGGCGTTGTCGCAGACCTGCTCCCAGGCGCCCTCGGGGAAGTGGATCTCGAACAGCGGCATGGCGTCGTCGGCGAAGAACGCGTCGGCGGCCTCGTCGTCGGTGGCCACCAGGGCCAGCTCGGGGGCTTCGAGGCCCTTGGGCATGAAGCAGTCGGTGGATCCGGGGATCTCGCCGTCCTCCCACAGGCCGTTGGTGGGGCAGCCCGTGACGGTCAGCGCGAGCAGGGGCAGGAGGGGCGCGAGCCGGGTCGGGCGGGCTGGTGACATGGGGCGCTCTGGTGCAGTTGGGTCCGCTACAGAATGCCACGAACCGGAGCGGCTGAGCTGAGCGCTGGGGGGAGCCGGGGCTGCCCTCTCGTGGTTCACCTCCGACGGAGGTGCTTTTCAGTCTCCCAGGGCTACCCCGGCGCAGGGGTCCAGCGGGTTGCCGAAGTCGTCGAAGGTCGGGCCGCTGCAGGCGTCCTCGGCGGCCACCGCCGACTCGCCCAGGCCTCCGGGGCACAGCTTCTCGGGCTTGAGCGGCTTGTCCGAGCGCCACCACTTGCTGCGCAGGTCCCCGTCGGGGCAGGCGGCCTGAACCAGGTAGCTGCCGGCGGGCAGGGCCAGGTCCGGGGTCGCGGGCTGACCCGCCACGTACAGACGGGTCGCGCCGAGGTCCGCGGGCACGCCCACCACCGTCTTGGGCTGCCCGTCCACTTCGCGTCGCAGGGCCTCGAAGACCGTGTCCGCGCCGGCGTCCACCGGCAGGGTGGCGTCCCAGGACAGCTCCGGGGCCACACGCAGGGCCGCGCGCCAGGTGTCCATGGCGTCGTCTTGCTCGTCGAGGCTCCAGGCCGCGGCGCCCTGGACCATGATGATGGCCCCCTGCACGTGGGCGGGCACCGGCTCCGCGCCTGCCAGCAGCAGCTTCTTGCTCATCTTGCTCAGGGCCAGGGTCCGCTCGGGCTGGCCCTCGAGCAGGGCGCTGTGCATCGCCTGCAGCAGGCTGTGGGCGTCGGAGGGGGCCTCATCGGCCAGGGCGGGGCTCGCGCTGAGCCCAGCGGTGAGCATCATGGCGGTCAGCCAGCGTCGTCGCGCGTCCAGCATGCGCACCTCTGCGTCGGTCTTCGCGGGTTGGGAGATGCCTATCGGTCGCGGCGAACCAGGCCTTCAGCCGAGCGTGGAGCGGAGGGCTCGATCCGGCTGGTATGGTGAGCACCCATGCTGCCCCTCGCGTTCGCGCTGCTCGCCTGCCAGCCCCCGGCCGACACCGGGGACAGCGTGCCCTTCGTGGAGCCTCCCCCCGATTGGGTGGCCCCCGATGAGCGCGGCCCCTACGAGGCCGGGGTCGAGACCTTCGAGTACGTCGATCCCCGCGGCAAGGAGATGGTCATCGAGGTCTGGTACCCGGCGGCGCCGGACGCCAGCGACGAGCCCGAGCCCTACCCGGAGCTGCCCATCACCCGCGAGGCCTTCCGCGAGGCCCCGGCGGACACCCGCGGCGCGCCCTATCCGCTGATCGCCTTCTCCCACGGCTTCTCGGGCATCCGCTACCAGAGCATCTTCCTCACCGAGGTGCTGGCCCAGCACGGCTTCGTGGTGGTGGCCCCCGATCACCCGAACAACACCCTGTTCGATGTGGACGACAGCATGGTCGGCGAGGTCATGGCCGAGCGGCCGGACGACGTGCGCTACGCCGTGGACGAGCTGCTGGCCATGGTGGATGGGGGCCACGAGCGCCTGGGCGGCTTGGTGGATCCCGACGCCGGCTACGGCGCCATGGGGCACAGCTTCGGCGCCATCACCAGCATGATCCTGGTGGGCGCCGAGCTCGATGGGCAGAGCATGGTGGACTACTGCGAGACCCGCGGCGGCTGGCTGTGCTCGCTGGTCGAGGACGTGGATCCCGAGATCCTGAACGCCGAGGTCGAGGGTGATGAGCGGGCCAAGTGGCCCGTGGCCATGTCCCCCGGCCTCTGGTACGCCTTCGGCCCTGGTGGCGAAGGGCTGGCGCCTGTGGACGAGATCCTGATGCTGGGCGGGACCCTGGACGACATCTTCGACTACGAGGAGCACATCCACCCCACCTATGGCTACGCCTCGGGCCCCAAGGCCCTGGGCACCCTCGAGGGCGCAGGCCACTTCGCCTTCTCGGATGTCTGCGAGGTCGCCTACCTGTTCCTGCCCGAGTGCGACACCGAGGGCGAAGGCTACATCGAGATCGACCAGGCCCACGCCATCACCCAGGTGCTCGTGACCGCCTGGGCCCGGCTGCACCTGGCGGACGACGCCGACGCGGCGCCGTGGCTGGAGGATGAGGCGCGGGCGGTCTTTCCGGAGTTGAGCTGGGAGGAAGAGTAGGGGTTCATCCCCTCCCGTCACGGCCGGCGGCCTGGCGCACCGGCAGCGCGTAGCCCAGGTGCAGCGTGATCAACACGTCCCAGGGGTTGGTGGTGAAGGTGTCGCCCCCGGCGGAGAACGACTGCGTCGGCAGCAGGTTGCGCCACACCGCGGCCCAGGGCGACACATACAGCCCCTTGTAGATGGGGAGCTTGTATCCGATCCGGGGGCCGGCGAAGAGGGCGTGCAGGGTGTCCTCGTCGCCGCCGTCGCGGTGGGTCACGTGCAGGCCCTGGTGGTGCAGGTCCAGGCCCGCGAAGAGCCCCCGCGAGCGCTCGCCGACCCAGTCGACCTTCACGCCCTGGATCCCGGTGATCAGGTCGAACGCCGGATTGAAGAATCGGGTCTCGTACGCCTCGGGGAAGTCCACCCGGACGATGGTGAGATCGAAGCGCAGCCCCCAGTTCTCGTAGCCGGGATGGATCGAGAAGCCGCGGTTGATGTACGCGAGGGGATCGGCCTCGAGGTAGACCAGCTGCTCGGGTGTGGGCTCGGCCTGGACCTCGGCAGCGGTATCGGTGGCGTCGTCGGTGAGCGGCGTGGGCTCGGGGGTGGAGGCGAGGGTGGCGGCGGTGAGGGCGATGATGGTGAGCATGGGACCTTCCTTGCTGGGGACATCTCGAGGATAGGGACCTTCCTTCCTGCTGTTGTTTCTCCGGGCGCCGAAGTATGATCCCTGCGCGCCAAACCGCGCCGGAGCCGTACCATGCGGGAGATCGCCAGCTTCTTCGCCGTCAACGTCATCGCCGCGGCCGCCCGGGAGGGCCTGGATCGCGCCGAGCTGTGCCGCAGCGTGGGGCTCGATCCGGCGGCGCCCCCCTCGACGCCAATGATGTCCACCGAGCGTTTCTACGGGCTGTGGGAGCGCATCATGCGCGGGGTGGAGCGCGCCGACGGCTTCCCCATGCGCTACGCCCGCACGGTCGAGGTCGACGATTACGGGCCCCTGGGGATGGCCATGCGCACGGCCGGGGGCCCTCGCGAGGCCCTGGCCATCAGCCGTCAGTTCCTGGTGGCCCTCACCTCGAGCGGGTGGTTCGAGCTGAAGGAGGCGGAGACCCACCTCGAGCTCAGCTTCCACCGCCCCGGGCCGCGCCGGCTCGGGATGCGGGCGGCCAACGAGGCCACCCTGGCCGAGATCGTCTGCCTGTACCGGGAGCTGGGGGGGCGGGACGGTCCTCCGCGCCGGGTCCGCTTCCGCCACCCAGCGCCCGCCGATCTCTCGGAGCACCGGGCGCTGTTCGGGGTCGAGCCTGAGTTCGACGCCCCGCTGGACGCCCTCGAGCTGGACCTGGCCTTGGTGGACGTGGAGAACCCGAGGGCGGACCCCACCATGTCCGCTTTCCTGGTCGCCCACCTCGAGGCCAACACACCATCAGGGGACAGCCTGCTGGTGCGGCGGCTGCGCCGAGAGCTTGGCCCTCGGCTGGCCGACTCCCCCGGCGTGGATCTCGTCGCGCGGCAACTGGGCATGAGCGGCCGCACCCTGCAGCGCCGGCTCGAGGAGCAGGGGCTGTCCTTCCGCGGCGTGCTGGACGAGCTGCGACACGAGGCGGCGTTGAAGCTGCTGCGTGAGACCGACACACCCCTGCTCGAGGTGGCGTTCCTGCTGGGCTTCGCCAACCAGCAGGCCATGACCCGGGCGGTCAAGCGCTGGACCGGCCAGACCCCGGGGCGGGTGCGGACGGGGCGGTGAGGCTCAC
The DNA here is from genome assembly GCA_964481655.1 of uncultured Enterobacterales bacterium. GTDB lineage: Bacteria > Myxococcota_A > UBA796 > UBA796 > JAFGLY01 > CALDOK01. Next base: position 41,982 of record CAYZVO010000045.1, read on the forward strand.
GACCGCGCCAGCAGCATCCCCATCTGCTGCACGCTCAGGGCTGGCTGCTCCAGCTCGCGGAACCCCATCTCGAGGCAGAGCCTGCGCTCCGCCTCGAAGTGTTTGGGCTTCACGTGGCCGCGGGGCTCGAGGACCAGCAGGCGCCCCTCGGGCGTGAGCAGGGCGTGGGCCTGGGCCAGGAAGCCGGGCATGTCTACGAACTCGTGCAGCGTGTGGATCACGGTGATCAGGTCCACGGTGCCCATGTGGTCGCCGAAGCCGATGTCTGTGTGCTCGCACACCCGTGCGTCGATGCGTTCGGAGAGGCCTGCCCGGCGTGCCCGGCGGCGCAGGCGCTCGATGGCCCGGGGCTCCACCTCGGCGCACAGCACGCGGCCCTCGGCGCCCTGCTGACGGTCCGGCCGGACGTGCGCGAGGGTGAGCCTCTGATCATGGCGGCGGTGATGGATCAGGCCATCGGACGGCTGACCCGTTGGATGGTGCACGACGCCCCAGCGAGCCTCGACCGGGCGACCCTCGAGGCGGAGACCATCGAGCTGCTCTGCCGCTACCTGACGAAGGGGAGTTGAAGGACAGCGCCACAAGTGGGTGCTCCGGTGGCGGAGGGCTGGGTATTGGCGCCTGGAGCGCCACAAGTGGGTGCTCCGGTGGCGGAGGGCTGGGTATTGGCGCTCTGGACGCCACAAGTGGGTGCTCCGGTGGCGGAGGGCTGGGTATTGGCGCTCTGGGCGCCACAAGTGGGTGCTCCGGTGGCGGAGGGCTGGGTATTGGCGCTCTGGGCGCCACAAGTGGGTGCTCCGGTGGCGGAGGGCTGGGTATTGGCGCCTGGAGCGCCACAGGCGGGCGCGCCGTGGCGATGGGGGGCGTGGGCGCTGTTTCTTGATATGTGCGCGCCTCTCCGCAATCCCCCCTGGAGGTCCCATGCTGGAGTCCGCCCGCCGTACGCACACCTGTGGTCAGCTTCGCGCCGAGCATGCCGGCACCGACGTGGTGCTCCAGGGCTGGGTCGACGGCGCCCGCGACATGGGCGGCGTGGTCTTTCTGGACCTCCGCGACCGCCACGGCATCACCCAGGTCACCGTGGACCAGCGCTCCCCCGACGCCGCCCGCGAGCTGGCCGCCGCCTGCCGCGTGGAGTTCGTGGTCGAGGTGGTGGGCCAGGCCGTGCCCCGCGCCAACGTCAACAAGCGGATTCCGACGGGCGCCATCGAGGTGGTGGCCAGCGAGCTCGCCATCCTCAACCGCACCAAGCCGCTGCCCTTCGCCCCGAAGGACGACGTCAAGGCGTCCGAGGAGACCCGGCTGCAGTACCGCTACCTGGACCTGCGTCGGCCCGCGCTGGCTCGTGCCATGACCGTGCGCTCCCAGGCCGCCCAGGCCACCCGTCGGTACCTCGACGAGCTGGACTTCCTCGAGATCGAGACCCCGGTGCTCACCAAGGCCACCCCCGAGGGCGCCCGGGACTACCTGGTGCCCAGCCGCGTGCACGCCGGCACCTGGTACGCCCTGCCCCAGTCCCCCCAGATCTTCAAGCAGATCCTGATGGTGGCGGGCATGGACCGCTACTTCCAGATCGTGAAGTGCTTCCGGGACGAGGACCTGC
>CAYZVO010000046.1:0-43414 GCA_964481655.1 uncultured Enterobacterales bacterium
GCCTGGTCCGGGGCCTGCTGTATATCTTAACCCCCCCCAACCCCGCCCCCCCCCGGGCCCCCGGGGGGGCGGGGGCGGCCGCGCCCGCCGACGGCCCGACGGTCGAGCGGCTGCGCCCGCTGGCGCGCAAGTACGCCATGGCGATGGTCGTCCCCATCTTCGAGGAGGCGCTGCCGGGGGTGTACTACAACACCGCCGTGGTCATCGACGCCGACGGCACCACCCTGGGCATCTACCGCAAGAACCACATCCCCCAGACCTCGGGCTTCTGGGAGAAGTACTTCTTCAAGCCGGGCAACCTGGGCTACCCGGTCTTCCAGACCCGCTACTGCAAGGTCGGCGTCTACATCTGCTACGACCGTCACTTCCCCGAGGGCGCCCGCCTGCTGGGGCTGAACGGAGCCGAGGTGGTCTTCAACCCCTCCGCCACCGTGGCGGGCCTGTCCCAGTACCTGTGGAAGCTCGAGCAGCCGGCCCACGCCGTGGCAAACACCTACTTCATGGCGGCGTCCAACCGCGTGGGCACCGAGCCTCCGTGGAACATCGGGCGCTTCTACGGCTCCAGCTACATCTGCGACCCCCGCGGCGCCTTCCTGGCCGAAGCCAGCGAGACCGCCGAAGAGCTCATCCACGCCGACTGCAACCTGGACCAGATCACCGAAGTCCGGCGCGTCTGGCAGTTCTACCGCGACCGCCGCCCCGAGACCTACGGCGACATGACCCGCCTGCTTCCCTAGGAGAACCCCATGGCCACCATCATCACCAACGGCGAGATCATCACCGCCGCCGACCGCTACCACGCCGACATCCGCATCGAGGACGGGGTGGTCACCGCCATCGCCAAGGACCTGCCCGTCACCGACGGCGACACGGTCATCGACGCGAAGGGCCGCTGGGTCATCCCCGGCGGCGTGGACGTGCACACCCACCTGGACATGCCCTTCATGGGCACCATGTCCTCCGACGACTTCTACACGGGCACCCGGGCGGCGGCCTACGGCGGCACCACCAGCATCGTGGACTTCGCCATCAGCTTCCGCGGCCAGGACTACGACGAGGTGCTCGACACCTGGATGGCCAAGGCCAAGGGCAAGGCCGTGTTCGACTACGGCCTGCACATGGCCATGACCTGGTACGACGACGACAAGGCCCGCGCGGGCGTGCTGTCCTGCATCGAGCGCGGCGTGTCCAGCTTCAAGACCTTCATGGCCTACAAGGGCGTGCTGGGCGTCGAAGACCCCGAGCTGTTCGACTTCATGTGCGACATGGGCAAGCTGGGCGTGCCGGTCTCCATGCACGCCGAGAACGGCTCCATCGTCGAGTCCATGCAGAAGACCTTCATCGAGCAAGGCAAGCTGACTCCGGAGTACCACGGGCTGTCTCGCCCCTCCGGCGTCGAAGGCGAGGCCACCGCCTCGGCCATCGCCCTGGCCCGCTACGCCGACTGCAAGCTCTACATCGTGCACCTGACCTGCCAGGAGGCCCTGGACGCCGTGCGCGAGGCCCGCGTCCGCGGCCAGGCCGTCTACGCCGAGACCTGCCCCCAGTACCTGATGTTCGACGACGAGGTCTACCGTCGCCCGGACTTCGAGGGCGCCAAGTGGGTCATGTCGCCTCCGATCCGCCCCGAAGGCCACCAGGACTACCTCTGGGCCGGCCTGGCCGACGGCTCGCTGCAGACGGTGGCCACCGACCACTGCCCGTTCAACTTCGACACCCAGAAGCAGATGGGCCGCGACAACTTCGCCAAGATCCCCAACGGCGCGCCGGGCATCGGCGACCGCATGGGCGTGATGTACACCTTCGGCGTCAAGCCCCGCCGCATCGACGTGCACAAGTGGATCGACACCTGCTGCACCTATCCGGCCCGCTTCTTCGACATGTTCCCCCGCAAGGGCACCATCGCTGTGGGCTCGGACGCCGACCTCGTCATCTTCGACCCGACCACCGAGTACACGATGGGCGTGGCCAAGAGCGAGCACCGCTGCGACTACAACGCCTACGAGGGCATGCAGGGCTTCGGCAGCTTCGACGTGGTCCTCTCCCGCGGCCGCGTGCTGTGGGATCACGGCGAGTGGAAGGGCGAGGCCGGCATGGGCGGCTACCTCAAGCGCCGCGTGGGCGAGCAGCCGGAGCTGATCGAGGGCTGATGCTTCCACTCCTACCGCTCCTGCTGGGGCTGGGCTGTGACGGCCCAGCCGCGCCCGCGGTCGCCGACGAACCGACCCCGGCCCCCGAGGTCGCGCTCGTCGAGCCCGAGGGCCCCCCCATGCCCTTCGACAAGCCCGCGCCGGTCACGACGGTCGACGCGCCGGGCCTGTCGGAGTCATCGGGGCTCGCGCCGTCCCAGCGTTTCCCCGGCAGCTGGTGGACCATCAACGACTCGGGCAACGCCGCCGCCCTGTACCGCTTCGACCTCGAGGGGACCTTCCTGGGCGTCCACCCCATCCCGGGCCTGAAGAACCGCGACTGGGAGGCCCTGGCCGCGGGGCCCTGCCCCGGCGGTGACGATCCCTGCGTGTTCATCGCCGAGATCGGCGACAACAAGACCCAGTACGAGCACGTGGCCGTGCACGCCGTGCGCGAGCCGGCGGTCGACGCCAGCGCCGTGGCGCCCCTCGAGCACGTCGCCAGCTGGCGGGCCCGCTACCCCGAGGGCGCCCGCAACGCCGAGGCCCTGCTCCGGGACCCGGTGACAGGCCGGCTGTACCTGGCCACCAAGCACGGCAGCGGCCTGACCGAGATCTACCGCTTCCCCGCCGCCCCAAGCGACACCGTCGGCCCCCTCGAGCGCATCGCCAGCCGGGTGCTCGAGGGCGACACCGACTCCATGCGCAAGGTCACCGGCGGTGCGTTCGACGCCGCGGGCCGCAAGCTGGTGCTGCGCACCTACATGGTCGCGTGGGAATGGGACGTGCACGCCGACGACCGCCACGCCCACTGGAGCGAGCCCCCCCGCCGCGCCTGGCTGGCCGCCGAGAAGCAGGGCGAGGGGGTGAGCTACCTGCCGGACGGCGCGCTGCTGACCACCAGCGAGGGTGTGCCGATGGCGGTGAACACCGTCCCCCGCACCAGCGGCCCGTAGACTCGTTAGAACCGGGACACCCCCCACCCCCCGCCGCGGCCCACCATGACCCCTCGAGCGAGCGAGCGACAGGACCTCGACCTGCTGCTGAACCTGCACATGATGGGTGGCGCGGCGGTCCTGGCCTTCGGGCTGGTCTTCCTGCTCCTGGGGCACCCCGTGGCCGCGGCCTGCGAGCTGGTGTTCGTGGCCTGCCTGGTGGGCACCTTCGCCTGGCTCAAGACCACCGGCCGGGCCATCGCCGCCATCGCGACCTTCCACATCGTGGTGGTGTTCCTCGACATCACCAGCATCACCCTGTCCCTCGGCGGCCTGGTGCCCTCGGGCGGCTTCATGGTCTGGGGCATCATCAGCCCTCTGGCCGCCATGATGTTCCTGGGCCGCCGGGCGGTGCTGATCACCTCCGGCGCGTACATCCTGCTGCTGGCGGTCAGCTGGGTGGTGGAGCCCACCGGCTCGTGGGTCGTCCCCCTGCCCGACCAGCTGCGGGCCCCCTTCACCGCGGCCAACCTGGCCGGCGGCTCACTGCTGGCCCTGCTCACCCTGGGCTACTTCCTGGGCAAGCTGCGGGCCGAGCAGCGCCGGGCAGACGCGCTGCTGCTCAACATGCTGCCCGCGGAGATCGCGGAGGTCCTCAAGCACCAGCCGGGGACCATCGCCGAGCACCACGAGGGCGCGAGCATCCTGTTCGCCGACATCGTGGGCTTCACCCCCATGTGCCGGGGCCTCACCCACACCCAGGTCGTGGACGTGCTCAACGAGGTGTTCTCACGCTTCGACGAGCTCGCCGCCCACTACGGGGTCGAGAAGATCAAGACCATCGGCGACTGCTACATGGTCGCCGCCGGCGTGCCCCGCGAGGACCCTCGCCACGCCGAGCTGCTGGCGGCCATGGCCCTCGAGATGGTCCGGGTCGCCCAGCTCACTACCGTCGAGGGCGCGCCCCTGAGGGTCCGGGTGGGCATCTCCAGCGGCCCCGTGGTGGCCGGCGTCATCGGCCAACGCAAGTTCATCTACGACCTGTGGGGCGACGCGGTGAACCTGGCCAGCCGCATGGAGTCCCACGGCGCCACGAACCAGGTCCGCGTCACCGCCAGCACCCACACCCTCATCGCCGAGGTCTTCGACTGCTCGAGCCAGGGGCTGCAGCCCATCAAGGGCGTGGGCGAGGTCGAGGTGTTCGAGGTGCACGGGTGGAGAGAGGGTGTGGAGCCGCTGCCGGCGCCCAGAGCATCGGAGCGACGGGCTGGTTAGCCCGACTACTCCCCTTCCTCGCAGTACTCCATCGCGCCCGCTGCCGAGAGGCAGAGGCGGAGGGCGGTCTCGGAGTCCTGGTCGCTGGCGCGGGCGTAATCGAGCCAGGCGCGGGCGAACTCCTTGGCGACGCCGCGGGCCTGGTTGGAGGCGTCTTCCGCCTGCATGGAGCGCTCCTCGAGGTAGGCCTGCTCGGCCTGCTGCCACAGGTGCATGCCGGCTTCGGCGCGGAGCTGGTGCAGGGCGAAGACCTTCTTCTCGTACAGGCGACCCGACCAGTTGTCCTTGCGCTCGAGGGCCCGGGAGCCCCAGATGATGACCTCGCCCGCGTTCTCCATGCCCTTCTTGGACAGGTAGATGGTGTACTTGAAGCAGAGGTCGGGGTCGGACTGGTCGATGTCGGCCAGGTGGCGCTGCATCAGGGCTTCCCACTGCACCAGGTCCTTCTTGGCCTCGGCGTCCACCAGCAGCACCCGGGAGACCTTCTCCTTGTCGGTCATCAGCTTGTCGTCGACGATGCGCTGCTCGAGGCAGGCGATCTGACCCTCGCGCAGGGTGCCGGCCAGGGCCTGGTCCTGCAGGCGGAAGAGGTCGACGCAGCTGTCGTCCAGCGGGACCACGGCGATGGGCTCGCCGGTGTCGCCGGTGTCCTGCGGGCCGGTGCCAGCGTCGCCGGTATCGCCGGTGTCACCGGTGTCCTGGGGCTGGTTGGCGGCAGCGGCGGCGGCGGCGGCGGCCTCGGCGGCGGCCTCGGCCTCGGCGCGGGCGGCGGCCTCGCGGGCCTCGCGCTCGGCCTCGAGGGCCGCCATGTGCTCGTCCCAGTTGTCGTGCTGGCGCTGGGCTTCACGCACGTAGGGCACGTACTGGACCCACTCGATGGAGAGGGTCGGGCGCTCCCAGTCGCGCACGTAGTCCTGCAGCGCCTGCTTGGCGTTGGGATCCCCCTGCTCGACCAGGGACTGGACCCGCATCCAGTCCATGCTGGCGCGCTCGTCGGCGTCGATGATGGCCTGGGCCAGGAGCTGGGCGCGCTCGCGGCGGGCGAACTCGTCCCACAGCTCCGAGGAGGGCTTGCCCTCCATGGCGTCGAACTCGGCCATGACCCAGTCCTGGATCTCGGGGCGGTCGTCGAGGGTGGGCACCTGGTAGCGGCCCAGGTGGCGCATGACGTCGGAGACGTAGGTCTGGGCCTCGCCGAGGGTCACCATGCCGTCGGGCATGTCGCCCTGGGCGCCGTCGGCCCAGCCCCGCAGGGCGCCGAGCATGGTCCAGGTGAACAGGCCGTGTCGCACGGGCTCGTAGACGCCCGCGACCTCGTCGCCGGTGGTGGCGACCCAGACGGTGACCTTGGTGTTGTCCACGCCCGCGAAGGGCGGCACCTGCAGCTCGTCGCGGCCGATGATCAGGTAGGACTCATCGCGCCCCTGGCGTCCGAAGGAGCCGTCGAGCACCACGATGGCCTGCCGCTGCCGGCCCTTGGCCAGGTAGGCGACCAGGTCATCCAGGGGGTAGCCCTGCTGGCCCAGCAGCCCTTCTTCGTTGGCCTGCTCGGCGCCCAGCAGCACCCTGCGCCCGTCGGGCGTGGTGGCCAGGTGACCCGAGAAGTAGATCCACAGGGTGCCGTTGCGGCGCACGCGTCCACGGACACGGCGCACACCCTTCTGGATGTCCCGGATGGTCGCGTCGTTCAAGGTCCGCAGCCGGTAGGACCCGAGCCCGCGCGTGTAGCGCAGGTGCTCGTAGACCGCGGCGGCGTCGTTGCGCGCGAAGGGGGCATCCGGCAGGTCCGCGTAGGACTGGTTGCCGATGATCAAGGCGGCGTCCTTGTTGGCCTTGGCGCCGGTCTCGATGGCCTTGTCGACCGAGGGGGCGACCCACTCGGAGGGCGCGGGAGGCGGGGCCTCTTCCGCAGGGGCATCGGTTTCCTGGGCCAGGGCCATGGAGGCCAGCAGAGCGAAGGGCAGCAGAGACATCGCTATCTTCCCGCTCGAGGCAGCTGTGAGGGGCTCGAATGGCGAATGGTGCCATGAAGCCGGGGGGGCGGGCAAGGGGCTCGCCAGTCCGTTGGAGCAAGCCCCCATAGCCGCCGGTGCTCACGCGGGCGCCCGCGATGCATGGGGCGCAGGTCACGAGATGTCGGGATCCTGGAGCGGCTGGGCCCCGCCACCGATGAGCTGGACAGGAGGCCTCCTTGTCCCTGCTCATCGTCCCCCTGCTGCTGCTGGCCGAATCCGGCCTGGCCACGCCGCCCCCTCCGGTGGTGAGCGGGGAGACCACCGCGGGGCATCCTGCGGTCGGCGCGCTGGTGGTCTGCAGCGGAGATCGCTGCGCCAGCTTCTGCAGCGGGACCCTGGTGGACGAGCGCTGGGTGGTCACCGCCGGGCACTGCGTCGAGGCGATGGAGGACGACTACCGCAACCTGGACGTGCGCTTCGCCGTCGGCGAGGACGTGCGCTGGGGCGGCGAGGCGGACGCGATGGACGAGGTCGAGGACGGCCTGGTCCACCCCCACTACGGCGACATGGACCACGACATCGGCCTGGTCCAGCTGGCCAACGGCATCGACGGGGTCACGCAGAGGGTGTCCATGTCGGCGCCCCGGGACAGCTGGCTGGGCACCAGCCTGCGCTACGTGGGCTACGGCGTCACCTCGGACGAGGCCGATGACGCCGGGGTGAAGCGCCGCACCGACATCCCGCTGGTGGACTGGGACGAGCAGTGGCTGATGGCCGAGGATCCCGAGGGCGAGACCAACCTGTGCTGGGGCGACTCGGGCGGGGCGGCCCTGATGCCCCTCGAGGGCGGCGGCTACGCCCTGGTCGGCGTGCAGTCGTGGGTCTGGGACGACGACTCCACCCCCTGCACCGGCGGCAGCAGCGGCGCGGCCCGGGTGGACGCACACATCGACTGGCTGGCCGACAAGGCCCCCATGGACATCGTGGTCATCGAGGAGAGCGAGGACGAGGACCCCGTCGAGGAACCCGAGGAGGAGCAGGAGCAGACCGGGGGCGACGACGAAGAAGGACAGGACAGCGAGGACGAGGACGAGGACGACACCGGCTGGGCCGACGACGAGGAAGACGAGGGCGGGAGCATCCCGAGCAACGATCCCGAGCTGGATGTGGGCGGCAACAGCGCGGCGAGCTTCCAGCGGGCGAGCACCGGATGCACCACCGCCCCGAGCCGGGGCCTGCCCCTGCTGCCCGCCCTGCTGGCGGTGATGGCCGGCCTGACGCTGGGGCGGCGCCGGAACTAAGGGGTGGCGGGCTCGAGCATCGCCACGAAGTCGGGCGGCGGCGGGGCGCGAAGCTCCAGCGGGTGGCCGTCCGGGTGGGGGATCCGCAGGACGCGGGCGTGCAGGGCGTGGCGAGGCCAGCCCAGCCGCTCGAGGGCCCAGGCGTCGTGGCCGTGCTCCAGGGTGTGCAGGAAGACCTCGTCGGGCTGGCCGTAGAGCCGATCGCCGAGGATGGGGTGGCCGGTGTGCTCGAGGTGCAGGCGGATCTGGTGGGTCCGCCCAGTGCGCGGGTGTGCCGCCACCAGCGCTCGATCCCGCCAGCGGGCCAGCACGTGGAAGCGGGTCCGCGCGGGCAGCCCATCGGCGCGGATGCCCATGCGCACGCGCACGATGCTGGCCTCGTCGTCCCCGATGCCCGCGTCCACCAGGCGCGTGCTCCACGCCGGCGTTCCCCAACAGATGGCCCAGTAGACCTTGTCGACGGCCTGGCGCGTGAAGGCGAGCTTGAGCGCGCGGTTGGCCTCGGGGTCCTTGGCCAGCACCACGACCCCGGAGGTGTCCCGATCCAGGCGGTGCACGAGGTTGAGGGGCAGCTCCGGGCGGGCCAGGCGCGCCAGGGCGATGAGGGACCAGACGAAGGTCCCCCCCGCGGGGTGCACGAGCATGCCCGCCGGCTTGTTCAGCGCCAGGATCCGCGCGTCCTCGTACACCACCTCGGGCAGGGGTGGCGGGGGCTCGTCGCTGCTGAGGATGGGGCGACAGAAGCGCAGCCACTCCCCCGTGCGCAGCAGGGTGCTGGCCTTGACGGTGCGATCCAGGCCCACGATACGCCCGGCGCGGAAGTGCCGGGAGATGGCGCTGCGCGAGTAGTGGGGGAAGTACGAGGCGAGCCACACGTCGGCCCGGCGGTTGTTCCCGCTGCTGTTCACCTGCAGCACGTCCCACTGGAAGCCCTCGGGCGGTGTGGGGAGCGCATCCATGGCCAGCCGCTCATCCATGGCAGCCAGGGTATCCCCGCGGGGGACCAGCGGGTATGTTGCCCCCATGCGCGCCCTCCTCCCGATCGCCCTGCTGCTCACCGCCGGCTGTCCCCCGGGCGACTCCGCCGCGCCGGACTCCGACAGCGCCCCCTTCGGCGACAGCCCCCGCGACAGCGACAGCGGCGAGCCCTTCGACGGCTGGCCCCCCTACGCGCCCGAGCCGAGCTGGGAGTCCGCCGAGAGCGGCTACGGCACCGGCGGCGCCTGGGCCGACATCGACGGCGACGGGGCCCTGGATCTGGTGGTGGCCTACGGCAACGACATGGAGATCGGCCCGGTCTCCGTCTACCTGGCCGCCGACGGCGCCCTGCCCGAGACCGCCTCCTGGCGCACCGAGGGCGAGGCCTACCACGGCCACATCGCCGTGGGTGACGTGGACGGCGACGGCTTCACCGACGTGGTCACCGCCCTGTTCATCGGCCCGCTGGGCTTCGACTCCCCCGGGGGCGTGGCCCTGTACCTCAACGAAGGCGGCAGCCTGCCCGCCAACCCGACCTGGCAGAGCAGCGAGGAGTTCTACTGCTTCTCGGTGGCCCTGGGCGACATCGACAACGACGGCGATCTCGACCTGGCCGCGGCCACCGGCGAACCCTACTACCACGACCCCGAGCCGGATCTGCTCTGGCTGAACGACGGCGGCTGGTTCGACGACGCCCCCAGCTGGGAGAGCGAGGACCCCTCCTGGTCCATGGACGTCGCCTTCCTCGACGCCGACGCCGACGGCGCCCTGGATCTGGCCTTCGCCCGCCAGGACGGCCCCCACGCCCTGTACCTCAACCAGGGCGCCGCCCTCGAGGCCAGCCTGCCCGAGCCCCTCCCCGCCTGGGAGGCCGAGGGCGACACCTTCGAGGGCAACACGGTGGACTTCGGGGACGTCGACGGCGACGGCTGGCTCGATCTGGTGGTGAGCGACAACGTCCAGCTGGGCGGCCCGGGCACCGTCAGCCTCTACGCGGGGCCCGAGCTCGACCGCAGCTGGGAGAGCGCCGACGAGCCCGCATACCAGAGCGCCGTGGGCCTGGCCGATCTCGACGCCGACGGCGATCTCGACCTGGCGGCGGGCGCCTGGTGGGGGGCGCTGCGCCTGTACCGCAACGACGACGGCCTCGAGCCCAGCCCCAGCTACATCAGCGCCAGCGACGCGCCGGTCATGGAGGCCTTCGCCTTCCACGACCTCGACGGCGCCGCCGCCAGCGAGATCACCGTGAGCGGCCCCGGGCCGCTGCTGGCCCTGCCCCGCCCCTGCCAGGTGCTCGACACAAGCCTCGACGGCGCGGTGGGTGACGGCTGGTTCTCGGCCCCCACCGACGCCGAGCTGTCCGTGACCTGCCGGGTGAGCGACGAGCCGGACCTGGTCATCACCGACTGGACACCGGGCCTGGGCAACGTCCTCTTCTCGCACCGGGGGGTGCTGCCATGAGCCGCCTGTGGGCCTTCGTGAACGACCCGCGGGTGGCCCGCGGCGGGCGGGTGCTGGACCTCGGGGTGATCGTGGCCTTCGCCTGGCTCTTCACCGCCATCGGCATCACCGTGCTCATCGGGCCGGACCTGGGGCTGCGGGGCTGGGGCTGGCTGCTGGGCCACCACCTGCTCTGCGCGGCTGGCTGCGCCCACGAGCTGCGCCGCGGCTGGAAGCGACGGGGTCTAGCTCACCCGTCCTCGCAGACCCGGTAGAGCGTCACCCGTTCATAGGGGTCGCTCGCGAGGGTCCACGGCGCGTAGGTCTCGAGGGGCGGCTCCCCCGCGATCATGAAGGCATGCAGGTTGGCGCGACCGGCCGCGCTGTGTACCCGGGGGCCCGGGAAGCCATCGGGCACGGCATGCTCGGCGAGGCGCTGCAGGCAGGTGGACTCGTGGGGCTGTTGAGGCCACGGAGACTCCGCCACCGCCAGCACGAGGCCCGGCGCCAGCCGTTCCTCGTCCTCCAGCGCCCGCCAGCCCCGCTGCTCGAGGGCGTGCTGCCAGCCCCAGTGACCCGCGTAGACCCGCCGCCGATCCTCCCGTGACTCGCACTGGAGGCAGGCGAGGGCCTCGGTGTCGGCCCAGGCCGCCGCCTGCTGACCCGCCCGGGCCATGGCGAAGTCGTCCACGGCCAGGCCGAGGCCCAGCACCACCTGGGCGGCCACCGCCGCCAGCACCCAGCCGCGGCCAGGTCGCAGGCGCAGCCAGGCCAGGGCCACCGCGGGCAGGAAAGGCAGCCAGTAGCGCGCCGCGGTGAACCGCAGGGCCAGCAGGAACAGCAGCCCACCGAGGGCCCAGGCGGCCAGGAAGAGGCGGTCCGCGGCGGGCTCGTCGTCGCCCCGCAGCAGCAGGGGCCCGATCAGCACCGCGGCGCCGGCCCCGGTGCAGGCCGCGGCCCACGCCGCCGCGCCGAAGGACAGCCCCGAGGCCTGGGCCGCGACGAGCCCGAGCACCGCGCCGGCCAGCGCCGGGATCAGGGCCCGCCAGCGCCCCCGCAGGGCGAGCACCGGCAGCACCCCCGCCGCGCCGAGCATGGCCAGGGCGGCCACCAGCTTGCGGTACAGCTCCCAGCCGCTGGTGCTGGTGGACTGGAAGCTGCCCATGGCCACGATGTGCAGCTGCCCGTAGGCGTGCAGGTCGTGCAGCAGCAGCAGGGCGATGGGGGCGAGGCCGGCCAGGGCCGCCCAGGGGGGACGGCGACGCAGCAGCGGGTAGAGCAGCAGCAGCGGGATCAGGCAGAGCCCGCTGTAGCGGAACAGGACGGCGGAGCCCGCCACCAACGCCCAGGCCGCGGCGGCGCCGTGCCGGCCGCGGTCCACCGCCGGGATGAACCCGCCGAGCCCCGCCAGGGTCAGGGCCAGCAGCGGAAGGTCCGGGGTCAGGGCCTGGGCCGCGAGCAGGGCCACCGGGGCGGTGAGCACCAACGCGGTGCCCGCCGCGGCGTCACCGCCGAAGCGCCGTCCCAGGCGCCAGGCCCCGAAGGAGGCCAGCAGCAGCCAGGGGAGCATCCACAGGTGCTGCATCCAGGGCGCGGCCTCGGCCACCGGGGCCAGCCACCAGCCGATGCCCGGGGGGTTCGACAGCACGTCGAAGGCCCGCTCCGTGGTGCCCTGCCAGTTGATGGGCACGTCGTGGGGGCGCCACAGATCGAGCCGGGCTCCCCGGGCCAGCGCCAGGAAGTTGGCGTCGTCGATGTGGACGGGCTTGCCCAGGAACGGCAGCGAAAGCCCCAGCAGGAGCGCCGTGCAGAGCAGCCAGCGGCGGGGCGATGCGGCCATGGGCAGCAGGCTACAGGCCCCGGCGAGCCCCAGCAAGCCGCCTCGACCGCCCCCGTTGGAAAAATGTCGAGGCGACTCGAATGAAGCTGACAAAAAAAACGTCCCCCGGCGGAACCAACCGCCGCGGTCGGTGTCACAATGGCTGAAGCCACCCGTCTGGCCGTGGTCCGTCGCCCTCCCTGCGCCCTCGGAACGAGCATGCCCCACCGTCCTTTGCGCTCGCTCGCCCTCGCTGCTGCCGCCGCGCTCGCCCTCGCTGGCACCGCCCCCACCGCCGACGCCTCCCCCGGCCTCCCCACCAGCCTGCCGATGATCGAGCTCGAGTGGGGCTGGGCCCCCCTGGATCTGGGCAGCGACATCCGCGTGGCTCCCCTGATGGTCGTCGGCCCTCTGCCCGACCTCGAGCCCGTGGGCTTCCTGGGCGAAGAGCTCCATGGCCACGCCGCCCAGCTGCGCTCCCTGCGCAGCACCCAGGTGGCCGCGGTGGCCGACTCCTTCGCCGACGCCCTGCCGGGCGCCCTGGCCTCGGCCCTGCCCCAGGACTGGCACGGCCACTTCTCGGACGCCCGGGTCAAGGCCAGCACCCGCACCAAGCTCACCGCGGGCCTGGATGGCCGCAGCTCCCTGGACAACGCCCTGCAGTTGGCCGTGGACCGGCTCCCCGGCGAGGTCGTGATGTTCCGCTGGATCGCCGACATCGAGGCCGAGCCCCTGGGCACCACCACCGCCCCCGGGACCACCCTGCGGGCGGCGGACCGGCTGGTCTACGTGGACGAGCACACCGATCCCGTGCTCGCCGAGGCCACCGTCGGGCTGGCCCTGGTGGCCGCCGATGGCGAGGTCTTCCTGCGCTACGAGGATCGCTACAGCTTCGTCATCACCGGCAGCAACACCTCATCCCACGCCGGCCGCGACCTGGCCCGGCGCCTGGTGCGCGACCTCGAGCCCCTGCTGGAAGAGCCCACGGTCGCCACGGCATTCGGCCCGTAGCAACAAGCCCAAAGGGTGATCGTGCGCCCTGTCCGGGCGGCTCGAGGTGGATAGCTTCGTGAGCCTCCCGCCGGCGTGCTGTCGGCGAGGCGCAGCGCGGAGACGAGATGATGAAGCCCTCCCTCGAGCAGGCCCTCAACGCCCAGATCAACGCCGAGCTGTACTCGGCCTACATGTACCTCTCCATGTCCGCCTGGTTCGACGACGCCGGCCTCCCCGGCATGGCCCGGTGGATGAAGGCCCAGTACCAGGAGGAGATGTTCCACGTGGACAAGTTCTTCCACTACGTGCTGGAGCGCGGCGGCAAGGTCACCCTGGCCGCCATCGACGCGCCCCCCACCGAGTGGGACAGCGCCCTGGACGTCTTCGAGAAGACCCTGGCCCACGAGCAGCACGTCACCGGCCTGATCAACGACCTGGCCAGCCTGGCCATGGACGAGCGGGACCACGCCACCCTCAACTTCCTGCAGTGGTTCATCGCCGAGCAGGTCGAGGAAGAGGCCACCGCCTCCGAGCTGGTCAACCAGCTGCGCATGATCGGTCAGTCCGGCCACGGCATGCTGATGATCGACCGGGAGCTGGGTGTGCGGGTCTTCACGCCCCCCACCGACGCATAGGCGCCCTCAGAGCAGCATCTTCAGGCCGTCGATGGCGCCCAGGGCGCCGTAGGCCCGGTGCACCTCGTCCGCCTCGCGCACGGTGGCCTTCAACCGGACCGTGCCGTAGCGGCCGGTGCGGGAGGGCTGGTGGTCGAGCCCGTCGATGGGGCGGCCCAGCGCCTGCTCCACCACACCCTGGCAGCGCTCGCAGAGATCGGGGCTGTCCAGCGCCACCACCCTGAAGGTGAAGGCGCAGGGGAAGGTGAGCAGCTCGTCGAGCTTCGGGGTGCGCTGAGACATGACGCTTTCTTACCCGACCGGGTGTGGGCATGGCCAGGACTGCCGGCTATCGTGCCGCCATGCACCTGCTCTTGCTCATCCTGGCCTGCCACACCAAGCCGGTGGTCGTCGGCGACGACACGGCCCCCCCCATCGACACCCAGCCCCCCCTCGAGGCCATGCTCGAGGTGGCGCCGGCCTTCGACCCCATCCTCGGCGGCCCCCTCGACATCCGCTCGGCGGCCGACGGCGCCGACAGCAGCACGGTCACCGTGCTGGACGAGCTGGGCGATGTCGTGGCCACGGTCACCGACAGCTGGGACGGCCGCGACGACAGCGGCGCCTGGCTGCCCACGGGTGCCTACACGATCCACCTGCAGGCCAGCCTCGGCGCCATCCAGGTCGAAGACCAGGTCGAGGTCCACATGGTCCGCTGCGGCGTGCTGGGCGCCTGGGCCGAAGGCGACGGCGGCACCAGCGCCACCCACGTGCCCCTGTACTGGCACGTCGACCGCAGCGTGCAGGGGACGGAGCTGGCCTTCACCCAGGCCGACAGCCTCGAGGACGCCCACGGCGCGCCGGTCCAGCTGGCCGCCCCCGGCGAAGAGCTGGCCGTGATGCCCGTCGGCGAGGCTCTGCCGGTGGCGTTCACATGGGACTCCCGCCCGATCCTCACCTTCGAGCTGGGGGACCTGACCGTGCTCGGTGACAGCGGGCTGGCGGGTGCCGGCGTGCGGCTGGAGCTCGACGGCTGGAGCGCCATCAGCGGCGCGGACGCCCTGGACGCCTCGGTGCCGGTGGTGCTGCAGGCCGACGAGGCCCTCGGTTCCGGCCCCGGCGTGCTCGACGAGGATCTCGTGCTCAGCTTCGTGGTGGACGACGCCGAGGGGGCGCCGATCACCATCGGACAGCAGACCATCCCCGTGCGCTGGTACATGCTGCTGGACAGCCCGGCGTTCACCCGCACCGAGTCCCAGTACAACGCCTGGGTCGCGGCCATCGACCCGGCCCTGCGGGCCATCGACGGGGTCGAGCCCACCGACGAGGCCGTCATCTCGGCGCTGGTGGAGTGGATCTACGACGACCTGGGGCTGGCCTACGACACCCGCTACGGCGCGTCGTACTTCACCAACTACCAGAGCGGCTGGAGCCCCGCGGTCTTCGAGCTGTCCGCCTTCCTGCGCCCCGGCGCCGGCCGGACCGTGAACTGCTCCGACTGCGCCTCCATCCTGGCCACCTGGTCGTCGATGCTCGGCGCCCCGCTGGTCTACAGCATCGTGCTGCAGAACTTCGATCTCAACTACATCAAGGCCATCGGCGGCGACGAGTTCACCCACTGCCCCTTCGGCAGCTGGGGTTGCTCGTTCAGCTACCACGCGGTCACCACCAACGACGGCGGCGCCAGCATCTGGGACGCCACCCTGGCCCTGGACGGTGACGATGACCCCTCGAGCCCGCCCCACGATCTGTTGATGGTCCAGGACATCGACGCCGACGAGTACCTCGAGCGCCTCGTGATGCAGGGGCGCGCCAGCATCAACTACGAAGGGGAGACCCTGCTGCAATGACCCCGATCCTCATCGCCGCTCTCATCACCGCCAGCACCTGGGCGGGCCCCGGCCACGACCACGGTCCCGACTGTCCCCACAGCCAGGCCCAGACCCCGGTGGCTCCACCGCCGGTGGTGGGCGAGACCCCCTGGGCGGGCATCCCCCTGACCGCGCTGCCCGACCTGGGCCTGGGCGACCCCCGCCTGGACGCCCACCGCTCGGCCTGGAAGGCCCCGGTGGCCGATGGTGGCTTCGTGAAGCTCATCTTCTACCCCGACGACCGGCAGGCCAAGACCGGCTACTCCTTCGAGAAGCTGTCCGCCGCCTCCCGCTCCCTGCCCGCGCTGGACTGGCCCCACAGCCCCGATCGCGACATCGAGGCCGTGGGCGACACCGAGGGCATGATCATCATGCGCGACGGCAACCTGGTGATCGTGGTCCGCCACCACGGCGACGAGGCCGGCGAGCTGACCCAGGCCCTGCAGGCCGCCATGGTCGCCGAGGCCCCCGTCGAGCCCACCACCGAGCGCGACCTGGGCACCCGCGTGGTCACCTGGGACTCGGTGGGGCGGCTGGTGGAGTAGCTAGCGCTCGAAGCGAGCCACAGCCTCGACGTGCCCAGTCTGGGGGAACATGTCGACGGTCCACAGCTCCTGCAGCCGCCAGCCGCCGTCCTCGAGGATGGCGCGGTCCCGGCCCAGGCTGGCGGGGTTGCAGGCCACGTAGACCAGGCGCTCGGCGGGGAGCTGGGCGAGCCAGGCGGCGGCCTTGGGGTGCAGGCCCGCCCGGGGCGGGTCCACCACCACGACCTCGCCCTCGAGGCCCCGCGCCACCGTCTCCACCTGACCCTGCATGAAGCGGGCGTTGTCCACCCCGTTGACCTCGGCGTTCTCGATGGCGTCCTGCACCGCCGGGGCGTGCAGCTCCACACCCACGACCTCGCGGAACGAGCCCGCCAGCCACAGGGCGATGCTGCCCGAGCCGCAGTACAGATCGAGCAGCCGCTCGCCGCCGCCAGCGGCCGCGGCCACGGTGTCGTAGAGCAGCTCGGCGCCCGATGAGTTGGTCTGGAAGAAGGCCTGAGGCGCCAGGGTGAAGCGCAGCGTACCCAGCCGCTCCTGCAGCCAGTTGCGACCGCGGAGCACGGCTCGCTGGGTGCCCACGGCGGCGTCCGAGCTGCGCTCGTTGACGAACCAGACCACCCCACCCACGTCGGGCAGGGCGGCGGCCAGGGCGTCGAGCTCCGCCCGCGCCAGGGCCTCGTCGTCTGGCGGAGCCGTGAAGACGACCACCAGCCGATCACCGTCCTGGCCCTCGCGGAGCATCAGGTGCCGCCAGAAGCCCGTGTGCTCGCGGGTGTCCCAGGCCTCGAAGGCCGAGACCGCCAGCTGGGCCCGCGCGGCGGTGATCAGGGCGTTCATGCCCTCGGAGACCAGCTCGCAGCGCTCGACGTCCACGATGCGATCGAAGCGCCCCGGCGCGTGGAAGCCGAGGTAGCGGCCCAGGTTGCAGACGCCGTCGCGGGCCTCCTGATCGGAGAGGTAGCGGCGGTTGCCGTAGGTCAGCTCCACCCGGTTGCGGTAGCCGTAGGCCGCGTCCCGGCCGACGGGAGGGTGCACGACGACGCCCTCGAGATCACCCACCGAGCGCTCCACGAGATCGCCCTTGGCCGCCCGCTGGGCCTCGAGGGGCGCCTCCTGCAGCACGCAGCCACCGCAGGACCCGAACACCGCGCAGCGGGGCTGCACCGCGTCGGGGGCGGGCTCCACCAGGTGCACCCGGCGTGCGTGGATGGTGCCCCGCTTGCGCTTGAAGGGGCGCACGTGGACCACCGCCCCCGGAGGGGCGCCGCGCACCAGCACGGTCTGGTCCTCGTGCTCTCCCGCGCCGAGGCCCTTGGGCCCCAGGCGGTCGATGCGCAGGTCGAAGGGAGGGGTGTAGCGGCGGCGGCGGCGAGCCATGGCGCACCCGTGGGTGGAGGGGGCGGCGAGCTTAGCCCGCCGAGCGGTGAGCTGGCCCGGCAGCACCACCACTGAGAGCGAGATAGGACCTGCGCCGTCCCGATCCCCAAGGAGAAGCCATGACCGGTACCCTCGTCGTCCCCCAGGATCTGCTCGCGACCGTCCAGGCCTTCGTGACCGCCCAGCAGCTCGAGCTGCGGGTCTCCACCGAAGCCCCCAGCGACACCCTCGCGATGATCGTCGTCGAGCAGGGCGACGGTGACGCCGACGCCGACACCCTCGTCGCCGGTGGCCGCGTCCGCTGCTCCGTGGCGCTGGGCATGGCCAAGCGCCTGCGCATCCCGGCCCTGGGCCTCGGCGCCCTGCTGGACGAGCTGAAGATCAAGGTCCACACCTGCTCCCTGGGCTGCTTCTAGATGCCCTGCGTCTGGGTCGTGTGCGGCGCTGGCCGCGGCGTGGGCAAGACCACCGTCGCCCGCGGCCTGTGTGAGCACCTGCCCCAGGCCGCCTACGCCAAGCACGGGCACGGCGAGGTCCAGCCGGACAAGCCGGGGCTGCTGCTGCACGAGCTGCACCAGGTGGACCACTTCCTGGTCCAGGGCGACGAGCACGCCCACCTGGTGGTAGAGAGCAACACCCTGGCCCTCGAGGGGCGGGGCGATGTGATCGTCTACGTCGAGGGCGAGACCCGCGGGATGCCTCGACGGGACGACGTCGATGAGCTGCGCGCGGCCGCTCACATCGTGCTGGACACCGACCAGCCGCTGGGGAGCTGGCGCCGGGAGCTGGACCGGGCGCTGGGCCCCGGCCCGACCCGGGACGCCATCCTCGCGCTCATGCTGGCGCAGGTGCGGCGCCTGCCCACCCCCGAGCTGCGGGCGGGGACCAAGCTGTGGCTGACCCTCCCCGGCGGCCACGCCATGGGCCGCGGGCTGGCCGCGCTGCTGAGCCAGGTGGACGCCTGCGCCACCCTGCGCAAGGCCTCCCAGGCCACCGGCATCAGCTATCGCCACGCCTGGGACATGATCCGCAGCGCCGAGACCCACCTGGGCGCGCCGCTGATCGTCTCCCGGCCCGGCGGCGCAGGCGGGGGTGGCACCTCCCTCACCCCCCTGGGCCTGCGCCTGGTGGAGTGCTTCGAGACCCTCGACCGCGAGCTGGCCGCCATCGCCGAGCGGCGCCTGGCCGAGCTGCTCGCCCCGGGAGACGACGCATGAGCCAGCGCCCAGCCGTGCCCCTCGAGCGCGCCCTGGCGCTGATCGACGACGCCGTGGCCCCGCACGGAGACCCGTGGCCCCGACAGACCGTCCCCATCGCCGCGGCCCTGGGCCGGGTGCTCGCCGACGCCCCCCACGCCACCATCGATCAGCCCCCCTTCGACAAGTCCGCCATGGACGGCTTCGCGGTCCGCGGCGGTGATCCCGGCCTGGACGCCTGCCCCGCCTTCCCCGGCGCGGCGGGTCCGTTCTACCGGGTCAGCGAGCTGGTGCCCGCGGGCGCGGTGGCTCAGGCTCCCCTGGAGCCCGGCTGCGCGGTCCGCATCATGACCGGCGCCCCCGTGCCCGCCGAGGCCGGGCGGGTGGTCATGCAGGAGCACACCGAGCTGCGCGACGGCTGGGTCCGCCTGACCCGCCCCCCGGGCCGACCCAACATCTGCCCCCGGGGCGAGGACACCCGGGCTGGCCAGGAGCTGCTCACCCCCGGGCACCGCCTGGCCGCCGTGGACCTGGCCAACCTGGCGGCCTGCGGCGTGACCGAGGTCTCGGTGGCCCGCCGTGTGCGCCTCGCCGTGATCTCCACCGGCGACGAGGTCGTCGCGCACCCCACCGAGCTGGGCCCCGGCCGCATCCTCGACGCCAACGGCCCCCTGCTGGCGGCCCTGGCCGAGACCTGGGGCCTCGAGCTGACCCTGCTGGCCCACGCCCCTGACGACGAGGACGCCACCCGCGCCGTGGTGGCGCAGGCCCTCGACGACGCGGACCTCGTGGCCATGAGCGGCGGCGTCTCCGCGGGGGTCTTCGACCACGTCCAGGCGGCCCTGATCGCCTGCGGTCTCTCCGTGGACTTCGACCGGGTGGACGTCAAGCCCGGCCGCCCCATGACCTTCGCCCACGGCCCCGCGGGCCTGGTCTTCGGCCTGCCCGGCAACCCGGTGCCGGTCTACCTGATGTTCCACCTGTTCGTCCTGCGCGCGGCCGCGGCCCTGCAAGGGGCCGCTTCACCCGTCCGGCGGCTGCGCCTCCCCCTCGCGCAGGCCTACGAGCGCCGCAAGGTGGCCCGCCTGGGCTTCGAGCCCGGGCGCATCGACGCCCATGGCCGGCTCGAGCACGTGCGGGCCCACGGCACCGCCCACCTGCTGGCCCAGGGCTCCGCCGACGGCTTCTTCGCGGTCCCCAAGGGGATCGCCAGCCTCGACGCGGGCACCGTGGTGGAGCTGCTGCTGCTGCGGCCTTAGTCCGGATCGAGCCCCACCCGCTCCACCGTCATCATGTTGGTAGAGCCCCGGGTGTGGGTCCGGCCGGCCATCACGACCACCTCGTCTCCAGGCTGCAGCAGCCCGGCGTCCAGCAGGGCCTGCTCGCCGGCGGCGATCATGTTGGTGGTCCCGTCGCGCACCTCGGGCACCAGCAGGGGCGTGACGCCCCAGGCCAACGCGAGCTTGTCGGCGGTGGACTCGCAGGGGGTCAGGGCGTAGAGCCGGCAGGGGGGCCGGGACTTGCTGGCCACGATGGCGGAGAAGCCCGACCAGGTGAAGACGATCAAGGGACGGGGCTGCTCGCGCACGGCGAAGCAGGCCGCGCGGGCCACGGTGGAGCCCACCCCGGGGATGCTGGGGAGCTGCTCGAGGGGCGGCCGCGGCAGGTAGCTGCTGGTCTCGGCGGCCCTGGCCAGGCGGTCCATGGCCTGCACGGCCCGCAGGGGCCAGGCGCCGGCCGCGGTCTCCCCGCTGAGCATCACGGCGTCGGTGCCATCCAGGATGGCGTTGGCGACGTCGGTGGCCTCGGCCCGGGTGGGGCGCGGCGCGCTGATCATGCTCTCGAGCATCTGGGTGGCGGTGATGACCAGCACCCCGGCGCGGTTGGCGGCGGCGATGATGCGCTTCTGCACCACCGGCACCCGCTCCAGCTCGATCTCGACCCCCAGGTCACCCCGGGCGACCATCACGGCCTCCACCTGCGCGAGGATGCCGTCGAGCTGCTCCAGGGCCTGGGGCTTCTCGATCTTGGCGCAGACGGGCATGTCCTCGCGGCCCAGCCGCGACAGCTCGGCCCGCAGCTGGGCGATGTCGTCGGGCTGGCGCACGAAGGACAGGGCCACGTAGTCGACCCCGGCCTTCACGCCCGCGGCCAGGTCCAGCTTGTCCTTGGGGGTCAGGCAGGGCGCGGAGAGGGACAGATCCGGAAGGTTGATGCCCTTGTGACCCCCGAGCTCACCGCCGTAGCGCATGCGCATCCCGACGAAGGGGGGCCGGGCGCGGGGCTGGACGTCCTCCACCACCGCCTCGAGGGCGCCGTCGGCGAAGAGCACGCGGGCCCCGACCTCGAGGTCGTGGACCAGGTTCGGCCAGGTGCAGCCGACCCTGTGGGCCGTGGCCTGCAGCGTTGGGTCCATCACCAGCTCGAGGCGCTCGCCCGCGGCGAGCTTCACCGGCCTGGACGCGGGCCCGGTGCGGATCTTGGGGCCCTGCAGATCGAGCAGGATGGCCACCCGCCGCCCCACCCGGGCCGCGGCCTCGCGGATGCGCGTGACGTCGAGGGCGATGCTGGCGGGATCCCCATGGCTGCCGTTGATGCGGCAGACGTTCACCCCGGCCTCGAGCAGAGCGTCCAGCACCGCGGGGGGCCTGCAGGCGGGCCCGATGGTGGCCACGATGCGGGTGCTGCGGGCGGGCTGACAGGTCATGGCGTGCTCCGGGCGGGAGGGGAGCACCGCAGTATCAAGGATCGGGGTGGAGGACAGAATCCGTCCCATCGCCGCGCTATCCCTTGTCTCGATGCCCATCGACGATCCCAACGCCACCGGCCCCACCCTGCACCGCATCGTCTCCGCCTCCATCACCGAGCACGGCTGGTTGCTGGACGACGCCGAGCGCGACACCGTCCAGGCCTACCTGGACCTGCCCGAAGACGCGGGGCACCTCTACGCCCGGCTGCTGCACCGGGTGCGGGACCACCTGCGTGACGACGCCCTGTCCGATGCCGATCAGACCAGGCTCCCGCTGCTCGAGGCTCGCGGGCTCATCGACACCGCCGTCCCCGGCGCCGAGCGCCTGGCCCTGCTGCGGGTGCCGGAGCTCGCCGCCCGGTGCAAGGCCCATGGCCTGCCCCACCGGGGCCGCCGGGCCGCCCTGCTCGAGCGCCTCGAGCCCCAGGCCGACGCGGTGGAGATCGACGCCCATCGGGTGCTGCACCGCCCGCTGTTCCACCGCATGCAGGCGCTGTTCCTGCGCCACCCGCGGGCCGACTACCGGGTCGTGGTGCTCGACGCCATCGGGGTGATGCCCAAGCCCAGCTACAGCACCACCCCCAGCGCCAGCCCGTTCTCGTCCCGGGACGCCATGCTGGCCTTCGAGCAGGCCCGGGCCGTGCTCGACCTGTGCCGCGACGGCGAGTCCGCCCTGCCCTTCCTCGAGCACGCCATGGCGTGGCTGGCTGCGAGCCCCCCGCCCACCCCGGGCCAGCGCCGCTTCTCCACCCGGCGGGTGTCCGCCGCCATCGTGGCCGTGGCGGCGCGGGAGCTCGAGCGCGCCAAGCAGCCCGCCGCCGCGGTCCAGCTGTACCAGGCCCTGCTCGACGAAGGCACCCTCGAGCCCGGCGAGCTCGCCCAGCGCGCGGTCCTCGCCACCGAGGCCGCCCACGGCCCCGAGCCGGCCCTGGCCCTGGCCCGACGCTGGCTGCCCGCGGTCGATCCCGCCGCGGCCGTGGCCATCGGGCGTACCGCCCGGCGCCTGGCCCGCAAGCTGAAGGTCCAACACGACCACCCTCCCCTCGAGGCACCGCCGGTGCGCGAGCTGGCGCTCCCGGCCGCCGCCGGAGCTCGCCGCAGCCACCGCCCCCTGTACCGGGTGAGCGTCGACGACCAGGCCGTCGACCTCCCTGTCGAGGCGGCCGTGGTCGCCGCGCTCCCCGGCCGGCGGGTGCTGCACGGCGAGTCCGCCCCCTGGACCACCCTCTTCGCCCTGCTGCTGCACGAGCTGTACTTCCTCCCGATCCCGGGCATGCTGCCGGTGCCCTGGCTCTCCGGCCCCCTGGACATCGGCCGACCCGCCTTCGCGGAGCAGCGCAGGGAGCCCCTCGAGCAGCGCCTGGCCGCGATCCGCGCAGGGCTCCCGGCAGGCGAGGTCCGCGACCTCCACGCCAGCCTCCATGGCCAGGCCATCGCAGGCGCCCACTGGCACATCGCCGACGCCGACGCCCTCGAGGCCATCGTGGAGGCCCTGGGGGGGCCCGCCCTCGCCACCATCCTCGGCCGCCTGGCCCACGAGGGCTGGCAGGCGGCGCGGGGCCTGCCCGATCTCGTGGTCCTACCGGGCGAGCCCATCGCTGGCCCGGGATCCGGCGCCGGCACCATCCCCCCGCACCTGCTGCTGGCCGAGGTCAAGGGCCCCGGAGACCAGGTCAGGGACGCGCAAGCCGCCTGGTTCCACCTCCTGATCGAGGCGAAGGTCCCCGTGGAGCTGTGGCGGGTCGAGCGGCTCCCGTCCACCGGAGACGACGGCTGAACGCGCCACGGCGCCCATCACAGCGCCGAGAGGTCACGAACACGCAAAGATTGGCGGTCACCCCTCGGTTGACGCCGGAATGCACTCGCCCCTGGTTGACACGTCAACTGATTCTGGTAGGCTCATGTGACGACCCCGAAGGAGAAAGGGATCACCAACACGGCCACCGCAGAACGGTGCAGGGAGCTGGCCATGGCAGTCGTATCCGCCAAGAGTCGAGAACGCGTCGCCCGAAACTTCATCAAGTCCTACGGACGCACACGCTTCAGACGCCTCATCGAGGCCCTCGAGGCGGGCGAGAGCGGGCAGACCATCGCGAACGAGTTCGGCGTGTCCCGCGAGCGGGTGCGCCAGTGGAAGAACACCTTCGGCCAGGTCATCACGCTCTACCAGCTGCACCCCGAGGTCGAGCGCATCTTCCGCGAGGCCCGCGCCTCCTAGTACGAGCGCGAGCTACAGGTCGGCCACGCAGCGCACCTGGCCGTCCTGGTCCTTGCCCACCAAGAACTCGAGCTCCGGCGTGGAGAGCTTCACCTGGTGGGCCATGCTCTCCACCGCGGTGCTGCTGTCCCGGGACCACAGGGGCTCATCCAAGGGCTCGAGGGGCGGATCCGACTCCCCGGCCACCTCGAGCTCGAGGCGCGCGGGCAGGCGCCAGCTGGTGATGCCGGCCAGCTCGAGCTCGTCGCAGTAGCCGGGCTCGTCGCTGCAGTTCTCACCGCAGCCGCCGGCCACGGCGTCCTCCGGCCCCACCGCCGAGAACCAGTCCATCGCGGCATCCGCGCGGGGGCTCCAGGCGAGGCAGGCCACCGGCTGCAGCTGGATGCCCTCGTCGTGCTCACTCCAGGAGGCCGGACAGTCCGGCAGCGCCGAGGGCGCCTCGGTGTCGTCGCCGCCCCCGGGAGGCGGCGAGTCGGTCGCGGGCTCACAGGCGGACAGGGCGAGGATGAGGCTGATGGCGGCGGCTCGGATCACGGCGGACTCCACTCGATGTCAGGGATGGAAGCCTATCGCAGCGGCCCCCGGCGTGACGTGGGGGGCCCGGCCCGGATAGGTTCGGTTAGTGGGCGGGTTCTACCGTCCCCGCCGTCTTCGTGGCGAACCACGAGGGAGCCTCCATGGACCGCAAGATCCTCATCGCACTGGCCGCCATCGCGGGCATCTGCGCCGCTATCCTCCTCTTCCCGGCCCGCGACAAGGTCGACGCCGATGTCGCCGTGGGGCACGACCACTCCCCGAAGACCACCGTGGACGAGCCCGATGAGCCCAAGCCCCGCAAGCGCGGCATGAACGACGTGAGCGACGCGCCCCGGCCCAACGCCAAGGACGCCGCCAAGGCCCGCAACGAGGCCCGCAAGGCCACGCCGTACTACCAGCACGTCCAGGCCGCGGCCAAGCGCTGGCTGGTCATGGCCAACACCATCGGCCCCGCCGGCGAAGACGCCATCGCCCAGGAGATGCGCGAGCTGTCCCGCGAGCTGCGCGCCCAGTCCCGCCCCGACGGCACCGAGGCCGGCCAGCAGGCCGCACTCGACAAGGAAGGCGAGCTGATCACCAGGGCCCAGGCCCTGTCCCTCGACGCCGAGATGACCGAGATCCTGGACTACCTGGTGCAGGCCCACCAGGCCGCCACCACCGGCGAGCTGCCCCCGGAGGCCGGTGAGAGCACCGTCGAGTACGAGCCCACCGCCGGCGACGCCATGCCCCCGGCCGAGCCCGACGGTCAATGATCGCGACCGCCGCCTGCCTGGCGCTCACGCTGACCGCCGCAGCGCAGGCGGAGCCCCCCCATCGCGCCGCGGTGGTGGTGGGCATCGAGTCCTACGCCCACCTCGGTGACGAACACCGCGTCACCGGCGCGCGCCAGGACGCCATGCTGGTGGCCGAGGCCCTCGAGGCCCGCGCGGGCTTCGACCACGTCCGCCTGCTGACCGACGCCACGGCCACACGCTCGGCCATCGAGTCCCTGCTGGCCGACGGCCTGGGCCTGGGCCCGGACGACCTGTTCGTGCTGTACTTCATCGGCCACGGCATGGGGGGCGACTTCGACGAGCCCCGCCTGCTCACCTACGAGTTCGACCCCGTCAGCCCCGACATCAGCTCCTGGCTGCTGCCGGAGCTCGCGACCGCCCTGCAGCAGGGTGTGCAGGCCGGCACCGTGCTGGTGGTCACCGATGCCTCCCACGCCGGCTCCCTCGAAGGCCTGGCGCTGATGGGCCCCACGCCCGACCAGTGGCCGGACCTGGGGCGGCCCTCGATGATCATCTCGGGCTCCGGCCCCCGCGAAGCGTCCCATCCCGGCGCCCTGGCCCAGGCCTTCGCCGGCGCCGTGTCCGGGCGGGCCGACAGCTCGGGCGATGGCGTGGTCTCGAGCGGCGAGCTCTCCCGCCACCTGATCGGTGCGGTCCCCAGCGCCACCGATGACACCCAGCACCCCACGGTGAGCGCCGGCCACGACCCCACCTTCGCGGTGGCGAGCGCCGCGATCCTGGCCTCGACCGGCTCCCGGGATCGCATCGACAAGGCCAAGTTCATCTTCCGCAGTGGGGTCTCCCCCACGGTCCACTGCGAGCACGCGCCGGTCGTGGCCTGCGACCCGAGCTGCTACGTCTTCGACATCGAGCCGAGCAGCTGCACCGCCAGCGCGGTGATCGACGGCCGACGCCAGAGCGTCGAGCTGCAGATCCTTCAAAGGGGAGGCTGGGTCTGCGAAGATACAGGGGACGGCCTGGCCTGCGCGCCCGGGCCCTGATCAGGAGCGAACCTTGCCCAGCACCACACGCAACCGCGTCGGACGACGCGCCCTCGCCACCATGGCCCTCTGCCTGGCCGCCTCCGGCACCGCCTCGGCGGATGACGGCAAGCACGTCGCGCTGGTGGTGGGCGTGGGCGAGTACGCCCACCTGCCCGCCGAGCTGCACCTGGCCAGCGCGCGGGCGGACGCCGAGGCCGTGGCCGCGGCCCTGCGGGACCACGCCGGCTTCGAGGTCATGGAGCTCAAGGACGGCTTCGCGACCCGGCAGGCCCTCGAGAGCTTCCTGGTGGACAGCCTGCCCCCCATGGTGGGCCCCGACGACACCCTGCTCATCTACATCGAGGCCCGGGGCATGGGGGCCGACTTCGACGACCCCTACGTCCTGACCTACGACGCTGAGCCCGACGACATCGAGAACACCGCCATGAGCATCGCCGAGCTGGGTCGGCGCGTGCGGGACGCGGTGGACGTCAAGGCCCTGGTGCTGCTGACCGACACCGCCCACAGCGGTGAGCTCGGCGGCCTGGCGCTGCTGGGCCCCAACGCCAAGAGCTGGCCGGACCTGCCCGAGAACACCGTCATCCTCTCGGCCTCATCACCTCGCGAGCCCTCCATCGAGGGGCTGTTCGCCCCCATCGTGGTCCAGGCCTTCGAGGGCGGAGCCGACCGCTCCGGCGACGGCCTGCTCACCGCCAGCGAGCTGCATCGCTACGTCATCGATCGGGTCCCCGAGGCCAGCGACGACGCCGTGCATCCCGCCGAAGCCGGCGACTACCCGGCGGGGATGGTCATCGCCTCGATCACGCCGCCCGCCGAGCCCGCGACGGCCCCCGCGGTGGCGGACGAGCCCACCGCGCTGCCGGAGGTCGTCGATCCCGCCCAACCAGGGGCCGCGTCCGAGCGCTCCCGCCGCTGGGGCATCGCCGCCCCGGCGCTGGGGGCATCGGCGATCCTGGCGGGTGGAAGTGTCTTCGCCTACAGTAGGGGCCGCCCGCTCGAGGACGTCGTGTTCCGCGAGGCGGACGTTCCCGACGGCCAGACCTATGCCGACATCTACAACAGCTATGAGCGCTGGTACACCCTCAACGTCGGCCTCGGCGTGGCCGCGGGTGTGCTCGCGGCGACCGGCGGCGTCTTCGCGGTGGTGCCCGTCCAGGACGGCGCCACCTTCGGCGTGGCCTTCGACTTCTAGCCCCAGGCTCTCCCCGAGGCTCCCATGAAGCGACTCATCCTCGCCATGCTGGCGATGGGCTGCACGCCCGACGTCACCGTGCAAGAGCTCCCACCCGAGCTGGCGCTGTCCACCTCCACCATCGACTTCGGCGAGGTGGTGGTCGGCAAGCAGTCCGAGATCGGGATCCTGCTCGAGAACACCGGCCGCGGCGTGCTGCACCTCGAGACCTTCGAGCTCGACGGCACCACCAGCGCGGACTTCGAGCTGGTGGCCCTCGAGGCCGACTCCGTCGACCCCCACGAGTCCATCACGGTCGCCGCGGTCTACACCCCCGACATGGTGGGCCAGGACTTCGGCCGCATCCGGATCGTCTCCGACGATCCCGACAGCTACCTCACCGAGATCGACCTGGTGGGCTTCGGTGTCGAGCCGGACATCGACGTGGACCCCGAGACCCTGTGGTTCGGCGAGGTCGAGGCCCCGGACACCAAGACCCTCAGCGTCGAGGTGGCCGCGGCGGGCACGGGCACCACCTGGATCAGCGACATCTTCTTCGAGGACGACCTGGGGGTGTTCTCCTACGAGCTGCCATCGGAGTGTTCGGAGCTGCCCTACGGCCTGGACGCCGGCTTCTCGTTCTCCATCGACATCACCTACAGCCCCACCGCCACCGCCGAGCACGACACCGACCTGCTCATCCAGTCCAACGACCCCAACGAGCCCACCGCGGCCGTGCGCCTGCTGGGCAACGCCGAGTACAACCCGGACGAGAACAACCCGCCCGAGGTGGAGATCACCGATCCCAACTACGGCAACTACCTGGTGGCGGGCGAGTCCACCCAACTCACCGGCTACGTCTACGACATCGAAGACGCCGCCCAGAACCTCACCTGCGCCTGGTACGCCAACACCACCTTCCTGGGCAACTCCACCCCGGACAGCGACGGCAACGTCTACCTGATCACCGACGCCATCCCCACGGGCGAGATCAACATCATGCTGGTGGCCATGGACACCCAGCTCGAGACCGGCTCGGACTCGGTCGCCGTCACGGTCTGGGATGCGGAAGAGCCCGTGCGCTACACCCTCAGCGGCGGCGCCACGGTCTACCACTACTGGACCGCGGACGACGACGTGGAGATCAGCGTCGACGGCGTGCCCATCTTCGCCGACAACAACCACACCCAGGACAACCACCCTCCGGTGGAGTTCGACGCCGAGGTCGGCAGCATCATCCACATCACGGCCTGGGACATCAACGAGTGCCGCAAGCAGCTGGACACCCTGTACCTGCACTTCGGCACCGGCATGTTCCTTCCCCTGAACGAGGCCATCTGCGCGGCGTCCTGCGACTCCGACCCGTGCTATGACGCCAGCTACAACGGGCCGTGGCCCAACACCTTCCTCGACGCAGACTACGAGATCACCATCCCATGAACTCCATGACAGCCTTCGGTCGCGGCGAAGCGACCAACGGCGTGGTCACCGTGGTGGTGGAGCTTCGCTCCGTCAACCACCGCTTCCGCGACCTCAACACCCGCATCCCCCGCGAGTACAACGCCCTCGAGCCCCGCGTGGTCAACCTGCTCCGGTCCCGCTTCGAGCGCGGCCGCATCGACTGCACCGTGCGACGGGTCGGGCCCGGCGGCCCCAACACCGTGCGCCGGGACCTCGAGCTGGCCGAGGCCACCTGGACCGCCATGCGCGAGGTCGCCAGGCGCCTCCAGATCGAGGACAGCGCCGTGACCCTGCAGCACGTCTTCGCCCAGCCAGGCGTGCTGACCGTCACCGAGGCCGACCACGACGTCTCCCACGAGTGGGAGCTGCTGGAGCCCGCGCTCGAGGGCGCCGCCGAGCACCTCGCCACCATGCGGGCCCGCGAGGGCCGCGCGCTCAAGCGCGACCTGCAGCAGCACCTGGGCGAGCTCATCCGCCACCTGGACACCATGGGTGGCCTGACCGCCGGCATCACCGCCCACCTCCACCGCCGCCTCGACGAGCGCCTGCGCAACCTGCTGCAGGACAAGGTCGATCCCTCCCGCCTGGCGCAGGAAGCCGCCATCCTGGCCGACAAGGCCGACGTGAGCGAGGAGATCGCCCGACTGGGCAGCCACTGCGACCAGTTCAAGGATCTGCTCGCCGCCACCGAACCGGTCGGCCGCAAGATGGAGTTCTTGATCCAGGAGATGCACCGCGAGGTCAACACCGTGGGCTCGAAGGCCATCGGTGAGCACGCGAGCCGCACCGTCGTGCAGATGAAGTCGGCGCTCGAGAAGCTCAGAGAGCAGGCCGCAAATGTAGAGTAGTCGCGCTACACAGCGCGACTACAGGCACCGTCAACCCCGAGCGAAGCGACATTCGCGCAGCGAATGGGGCGAAAGCCGCCGCCGCAGGCGGTGGACCGTACGGCGGGTGGACGGGCAAGGTAGGCAGGCACGTTGATGGGCCGAGTGTCCCCAAAACGCAAAAGGTGCTAAGAGGGCCCCCCGCCCCCTGGAGGCACCATGGCCCTCGACCTCAGTTGCTGGGAGAAGCCCGACACGGGCGTGCTCTTCGTGGTGACCGGCTCGTCCGGTACCGGCAAGACCACCCTGGTCCACGCCGCCCTCGAGGCCATCCCCCACCTCACGTTCTCGGTCTCGGCCACCACCCGGCCCGCCCGGCGCGGCGAGACCGACGGCGAGGACTACCACTTCCTCGATCGCGCTCGCTACGACGAGCTGGTGGCCGCCGACGCGTTCCTCGAGCACGCCACCGTCTACGGCAACGGCTACGGCACCCTGCGCGAGCCGGTGGAGCGGGCCGTGGCGGCCGGCGTGAGCATCGTGCTGGACATCGACACCCAGGGCGCGGAGCAGGTGCGCGCGCGCTGGCCCGAGGCCGTGTCCATCTTCGTGCTGCCCCCGAGCAAGGACGCGCTCGAGCAGCGCCTGCGCGCCCGGGCCACGGATCCGGAGGAGGTCATCCAGCGCCGGGTGCGCGAGGCCCACCTGCAGCTGCGGGAGTGCGGCCACTTCGACTACCTCGTCGTGAACGATCAGCTGCCCGCGGCCATCGACCAGTTCCAGGCCGTGCTCGTCTCCGAGCTGCTCCGGCGGGAGCGCCGGGACAGCCTCGTCGCCCGCTTCGAGGACCGGGGCACCACCGCCTGACGCCTGGATCGCCTCCCCCGAGAGAGATTCGTGCCGCGAATACCCCTGCTTCCCCAGTGCATACTGTGTACAACCGCACAAACAGCGCTTGTTTCGGAAGCGGAGGGGCTCCTATGCTGTTCCGCTAAGTGCTCGGCACCACGTCCGCCGACACTTCGCGTGTGACATGACCGTTCGCCTGAACGACATCCTCGACTCGGTCAGCAAGTACGCCCCCAACGCGGACCTTGACCTCATCATGCGAGCGTACATGTACGCCGCCAAGATGCACGCGGGCCAGAAGCGCAAGAGCGGCGAGCCCTACCTGATCCACCCCATCGCCGTGGCCGGGATCCTGGCCGAGGTCCAGATGGACGTGGACACCATCGCCACCGCGCTGCTGCACGACACCATCGAGGACTGCCTCACCACCCGCGAGGAGCTCGAGACCCTCTTCGGCCCCACCGTGGCCGAGCTGGTCAGCGGCGTGACCAAGATCGGCAAGCTGCAGTTCAAGTCCAAGGCCGAGGCCCAGGCCGAGAACTTCCGCAAGATGGTCCTGGCCATGGCCGAGGACGTCCGCGTGGTCATCGTCAAGCTGGCCGACCGGGTGCACAACATGAGCACCCTCGAGCACATGAAGCCCGCCAGCCAGCGGCGCATCGCGGCCGAGACCGAGGAGATCTACGCCCCCATCGCCAACCGGCTGGGCCTGCACCGCATCAAGGAGCAGCTGCTCGACCTCTGCCTGCGCTACCTGCACCCCGAGGTCTACAAGGACCTCACCGAGGCCGTCGCGGCGTCGGCGAGCGAGCGCGAGGACTACATCCGCCGCACCACCGACCTGCTGGCCGACCGGCTGCACAACCGCCGCGTCGAGTGCGAGGTCTACGGCCGGGCCAAGAGCCTGCCGAGCATCCACCGCAAGATGGTGGAGCAGCGCCTCGAGTTCGACCAGGTGCACGACCTGCTGGCCTTCCGCGTGCTCGTGCCCGACATCCAGACCTGCTACGCCGCCCTGGGCACCATCCACGGGCAGTTCAC
Source organism: uncultured Enterobacterales bacterium (assembly GCA_964481655.1). Taxonomy (GTDB): domain Bacteria; phylum Myxococcota_A; class UBA796; order UBA796; family JAFGLY01; genus CALDOK01. The sequence goes on from CAYZVO010000046.1 coordinate 31,059, forward strand.
CCCGGTCCCCGACAAGATCAAGGACTACATCGCGATGCCCAAGGTCAACGGGTATCAGTCCTTGCACACCACCGTCATCGGGCCGGAGCGCAAGCGCATCGAGCTGCAGATCCGCACCCACCACATGCACCAGGTGGCCGAGAACGGCATCGCCGCCCACTGGCGCTACAAAGAGGGCCACCTCGATCTCGACCCCACCAGCATCGAGACCCTCGAGAAGCTGCGGGAGCTGTTCGAGGCCGCCCACGAGGTGCAGGACTCCAACGAGTTCCTGGCGGTGGCCAAGTCCGGGCTGTTCAACGACTCGGTCTACGTCTTCACCCCCGCCATGGAGGTCCGGTCCTTCCCCGCGGGGGCCACGGTGCTGGACTTCGCCTACGCCATCCACACCGACCTGGGCAACACCTGCACCGGGGCCCGCATCGACGGCGGCCGCATGGTCTCCCTGCGCCACGAGCTGATCAGCGGCGAGCGCCTCGAGATCATCACCAAGAAGGACCAGACCCCCAGCCGCGACTGGCTGAAGATCGCCCAGACCGGCCGGGCCCTGGCCAAGATCCGCAAGGCCCTGCGAGACGCCGAGCGCGACCAGGGCATCGAGATGGGCCGCAACCTGCTCACCAGCGAGCTCAAGCGCCACGGCAAGACCGTCGCCAAGCTGGCCAAGGAGGGCAAGGTCAAGGTGGTGCTCAAGGCCCACGGCTTCAAGGACACCGATCAGCTCTTCCTGGCCCTGGCCCGCGGCCAGGTGCCCCTGGCCAAGGTGGTCAAGGAGCTGCTGCCCGAAGTCGACTGGACCCCGTCCACCCAGGAGAAGAACGGCCTCACCGCCTTCCTCGAGCGCATCCGCGGCCGAGCCGCCAGCCCGGTGCGCATCGCCGGCGAAGGCGACATGCTGGTGGGCTACGCCAACTGCTGCAACCCGCTGCCGGGGGAGCCGGTCACCGGCTACATCACCCGCGGCCGCGGCATCACCGTGCACCTGTCCTCCTGCCCCCAGCTGCTGGCCCTCGAGGAAGAACGGCGGGTCCCGGTGGAGTGGGCCAAGGGCGTCAACGCCCAGCACACCGGCGAGCTGAACATCGTCTGCTTCAACCGCATGGGCCTGCTGGCGAACATCTCCGGCACCTGCGAGAAGTCCGGCATCAACATCACCCGGGCCTCCGCCGACCCCCTGGATCACGAGCAGAGCGAGATCCACATGGAGGTCACCGTGCGCGACGTCTCCGAGCTGAACAAGCTGATCGGCAAGCTCGAGAAGATCAAGGGCGTCATCTCGGTGCGTCGAGTGCGCAAGTAGCGCGGAGCGGTCAGCGGTCAGCGGTCAGCTCGGTCTTCGCAGGGATGCCGCGTCGCGCCAGCAAGGCGGCGAAGACGCCGCAGCCCGCGACCCTCTCGCCGTCGATCCAGGTCTGGTGCACCCCGCACGAGGGTGAGCCGGACTTGAGCAGGGCCCAGGCCGCATCGGGGGCCAGCTCGAGGCACGCGCGGGCGCCGTCTCGGAACGCGTCACTCCGGTCGACGCCGTCGCGATCGACCACCGAAGCATCCCCGGCCCAGACCGCGTGGCCATCGCCCCCGCTCAGATCGCAGGGTACGCGCGGCGTGGACAGCCCCCCGGCCTGCTCGGGACACACCGGCACCACCTCGACGCCCGCGAGGGCCGCCTCGATGCCCGCATACCGCTTGTGCGCCCCATCGTAGCGACACGGCACGCCGAGCAGGCAAGCGGAAACGAGCACCTTGCGGGGGTCGGCCAGGTCGCACCTCTGCGGAAACGAAGCTGACAGCTGACAGCTACAGGGGGTCCGGATCCGAGCCGTCCTCGTTGGGCATCGCGCCCTGGCAGTAGGCCGGCTCCGACCACAGCTCGGCCTCGTCGGCGATGATGACCGCGAAGTCGTACCAGGTGTTGTAGGCGGGGTTGCCCTGGGAGCCCAGGGAGAGGTTCAGGCCCATCGAGAAGCTGTCGCAGCGGGTCGAGCTGATGGCGGCCTGGCCCTGGACCATGGCCGCGCCCGATGTGTCCACGGTGCCGTCCAGATCATCGTCCCACCACATCTGGTAGTAGACGAAGTTCAGGTCGCCATCGACGTCGTCGGCCTGCACCTCGAAGATCATGGTGGGGAAGGTCTGCCCCTGCTCGTTCTCGTGCAGCCCGTCGGCGTAGCCGCTCAGGCTGGCGATGACCGGCGCGGTGCCCGAGCACTCCACCGCGGTGTCGCCGGTGTCCCCTCCCTTGGGGATCGGCGGCGGGTCGCCCTCCTCGGCCTCGGGCGGGCAGCCCAGGAGCAGGACGGACAGGGCGCAGGGGAGGAACAGACGGTTCATCGTGGCTTCCCGGGATGGACGCGGAGCGGGCCGCATTGTAGCATCCCCGGAGTGCCACCAAGCCCCCAGGAGCCGCCGTTGCCCGCCACCCCGCCCACCTGGCTCTACAACCTGCTGCGCGCGAACCTGGGCAGCGTCCGCAAGGTCTACATGCGCGGCAACCGCATCGTGCGGCGGGGGGACTTCGCCCAGCACAACGAGACCGTGCTGCTGCTCCACGGCTTCTTCCAGACCCGGGCGGTCTGGGAGGTGATGGAGGACCGGCTGCGCTACGACGGCTACGGCGTGTTCAGCTTCGATCTCGGCGGCCTGTTCTACCGCTTCAACACCCGCCGCACCGACACCCTCGCTCAGCGCATCGCCGACAAGATCGAGCGGGTCTGCGACCGCCACGACCTGGACCGGTTCCACATCATCGGCCACTCCCAGGGGGGCCTCGTGGCCCGCCACTACATCCAGCAGTACGGCGGCCATCGCCGGGCCAAGTCCCTGGTCACCCTGGGCACGCCCCACCACGGCACCCCCACCGCGGTGCTGGGGGTCTACCTGATGGCCGGTGGCCTGCTGTCCGCCACCCCCTGGGAGCTGATGCCCGGCTCGCGCTTCCTCGAGCGCCTCTCCCGGGACAGCTTCCCCCCCGACATCCCGCTGACCAGCATCTACAGCAAGCACGACCTGGTGAGCCCCTACCCCTTCTCCATCCTGCGTCCCCGGGCGGGGGACACCGCCATGAAGAACGTCATGGTCAAGGGCGTCGGCCACACCGAGCTGACCCACGACGCCGGGGTCTATCGCCTGGTGCGGGCGCAGCTCGAGCAGGCCTCGCAGCTGTGGCAGGAGCGGAGCAGCTAGGCGCTATTCAGCGGGCGCGTCCTCGGCGGGCGCATCCTCGGTGGGCTCGGGCTCGGGCGCTGGCGCGTTGGGATCGCTGGCGGTGCCGTCGGCGTTGAGGCAGCAGCGGAAGCCCAGGGTGGACTCGGAGAAGCCCTGGTTCTCATCGACCGCGAAGGCGCAGCGGGTGCCACGCACGGGGTTCGAGCGCAGGCCGCCCTTGACCAGCTTGCGGTTGCCCTTGGTGGGGTGCTCGCTGGAGGTCCACTCACGCAGGCCGCTGGACAGGTCGAAGGCACCGTAGGCCGACGCGCAGTCCTTGCGATCGCCCAGGGTGTAGGTGTCGTTGACCTCGGCGCCGCAGGCGTCGTTGATCTCGTCGGAGTAGGCGTAGATCGTGTTGCCCGGGCCCTTGCAGGCCTTCTCCCACTCCTGTGCGGTGCACAGGCGCTTGCCGATGGCCGCGCAGGCGTCGGCCGCCTTGTCCCAGGTGACCCGGGTCGCGGGCTTGGCGCCAGGCTTGTTGGGGAACTCGTAGCGGTCGATGAAGAACGTGGGGACCTTGGTGACCTGCCGCAGGGGCTCGGAGGAGGTGGCCACGCCGGTGGCCTCGGAGCCGAACCGGCCCTCGACGAAGGTACCGCTGGGAACCCAGATCATCTCCCTGTGCTTGTTGCCCATGGTGATGACCAGCGCCTCGTCCGGCGCCGGGTTCTGCATCTGCACCGTGCGGCGGATGGAGTCGTCCTGCTTGCGGGCCTCGGCGACCGGGTCGGGCTTGTCGGAGGTGATGACCCAGGCGCCGATGCCGACGGCGATGACGATGGCCGTGCCCAGACCGATCATGATGTTGCGGAACGAGACCTTGGTCTTGCCCGCCTGCATCTCCAGCGAGAACGAACGCTGGATGTCGTTGATCATGTCGCGGGCGGTGGGGTAGCGATCTTCCGGGTTGTGGGCCAGGCCGATCTCGACGATGTCGTCGACGTGATCGGGGAGGTCCTCACGCAGCTGGGTCGGCGAGAGGTAGGTGCCCATGGGCCGCTGGCCACAGAGCAGCTCGTAGAGCATCACGCCCACCGAGTAGATGTCGGCCTGGGGCCCGCACTCGGCGTCGAAGCCGGTGAGCTCCGGGGCCAGGTAGGGGGCCTCTTCCCGGTTGACGAAGCTGTCAGCCAGGATGGTGGGGTTCAGCACGCCGGCGAGGCCGGTGCCGGTGATCTTGACCGTGCGGATGACCTTGGCGTTGGCGGCCGGGCCGATGCGCTTGGTGTGGACCAGCACGTTCTCGGGCTTGAGGTTGCGGTGGATGATGCCCGCGTTGTGGGCGACCTCGACCGCTTCGAGCGCCGAGATGGCCAGCTGGCAGGCTTCCTGCAGCGAGAAGGCCTTGCCCTCGTCCACGTAGGCGTCGACGATCTGGCGCAGCGACTCCGACGCGAAGTACTCTTCGGTGTGGTAGATGTACTCGCCGTGGACGCCCAGCTCGCCGTAGCGGGTGAGCATCTCGTGACGCACGCCGCGGGCGCGCTCGAAGAGCTGGCGCAGGCGCTCGCGGTCCTTCTGGTCGGAGACCAGGTTGGGCCGCAAGAAGCGGATCACGAGCTCCTTGCCGGAGGCGATGTGCTTCGCCAGGTAGGTCCCAGCGGACAGACCTTCGCCGAGGAAGCGGATGATCTCGTACTTCTTGGCGATGACGTCGCCGGTGGCGAACTTATGGGTACTCTGCTCAGTCACGTCAGCTCCGCGCGGTCCCGAGGACAAAAGAGGCATTACGTCGGCGGGACACTATCACATCGGACACCCCGGGTTCAACGTTCTGAGCGAAGGGAGAGGCAGCGCGGGAGCCAGTGGATAAGCTCGACGGATGAACGGGATCGACCCGGTGGTGATCGCGGAGCTTCACGTGGACGACCTCGCCCTCGAGGCGGGTGCTCCGTGGCGGGACGCCGCCCGTCTGATCGGCACCATCGGCGAGCTGGCCGCCGGGGCGGACGCACGGCTGAGCTTCCGCGTTCGACGCGGCTTTGCGCGCGAAGCGGCCCGACTGGGATCGCACAATCCCCTGGCCGCGCTCGAGGCCGCGGGCCACGAGGTCGGCACCCACGCCCACGGCCGCGGGCTGCTGCAGGCCCAGCAGGCCGTGAGCGCCTGCGGCGTCGCCAACCGCGCCGCCACCCCGGGCATGGTCCAGGCCGGGGCGCGCCTGGGCCGCAGCTGGCGGCAGGCCGCCTCCCTCGGGTTCGCCTGGCTCACCGACCATCCACCCCATCGGCCATGGGCCTACGGGGGCGTGCTCCCGTGGCGGCCGGGCCCCGACTACCGGCCGGACCAGCCCCCCCTGGGTCCCGTCATGATCGAGACCAGCGCCGACCCCTTCGCCTGGGGCCTGCTCCACCGCGACGGCGACAGCGTCCGCCATGAGCACCAGCTCGGCGCCGCCCACTTCGAGCGCCTCGAAGAGCTGCTGGCCGGCCATGCTCGCCCGCTCCCCTCTGGCTGCCAGCCCTACTTCTCCTTCGCCCTGCACGAGCACAACCTCTGCCCCGAGGGCTCCCTCGAGCCCCGGCAGGAGGCGCTGGATGCCCTCGAGGCCTTCCTGAGCCAGCACCGGGTCGTGCCCTCGGGTGAGCTCGCGGCGGGCCACAGGGAGCCCACCCTCGATCGAGCCGCCCCCGAGCACCGGGGCCTGCGCTTCGCCCGGCGGGTGCGCATGGCCACGCGCCCGGCCCGGCGCCGGCTCACCGGCCGGGTCGCCGCGCAGCCGGGTCCGTTCCAGGTCCGCGCGGGCCCCCGGCGTCTGCACGCGCTCTGGCTGGGGCCCGCGGAGCCCCGCGCTGTGCTGCTGCTGTCCCACGCCGGCCTACAGGGGGGCACCCGGACGCTGCTGCGCCCCTTCGGGGTCGACGCGGCCTGTCTCACGGCTGCAGGTGTCGCGGTGGTGGCCTACGACCGCAGCGGCACGGGCCGCAGCCCCGCCGACATCGCGCTCACCCCGGGCAACCCCGTGCACGTGGCGGACTTCCGGGCGGTGATCCGGGCGGTGCGTGCGCGCCTGGCGGCCGACACCCCCGTCGGCGTGATGTCCTTCTCCAGCGGCATCCTGCCGCCGCTGCGATCCGGCGAGCCCTTCGCGTTCCTGATCGACGGCGAGGCCCCGGCCGACCGCCACAGCCTGCGGCCCCCCGCCGGGGCCGACGCCCCCAGGGACGACGCGCTGGCGGCGCTGGACCTCCACGACGACCAGGCCTGGTCCGGTCGCGAGCCCGCCCGCCTGCTCACGGGCCTGGCCTGCCCCTACCACCGCCTCCAGGCCGAGCTCGACCACATCCACGGCCGCCTGGACCTGCACGCCCAGCTGATGCTCGAGGCCGCCCGCGCGGCCGGCCTGCCCCGCGTCCAGGCCAACGGGGGCGACGGGCTGCGGCCCCTGCCCGGGCGCCTGCACGCCCACGGGCGACGCATCCTGGGGTGGATCGAGGCGGCGTTGTCGGGCGTGTAAACTCCGGAAGCGTCCCCCGCACCGACTCAGGGAACGCCTCGTTCCCCCGGATGCAGCCATGGTCCTCACCACCCTGCTGGCCGTGACGGCCCTGCACGGCGCCCCCATCGTCAACGGCGAGCCGGCCACCGCGCAGGACCTCCCCAAGACCGGGGCGCTGCTCATCGACGCGCCCTACCACAGCGGAGGCCAGGAGTTCCGCTACGCGGCGCTGCTGTGCTCCTCGACGCTGTTGGCCCCCGACACCGTGCTGCTGACCGCCCACTGCGTGGACATCGAGACCACCAGCGGCGGCGCGATCCTGCTGGACGAGGCCGGCGACAGCCTCCGCGTCGTGGGCGTGGCCTCCCAGTGCGTGCCCTTCTCCGGCTGCGAGGAGGACGGGGTCTGGAACGTCCGCGTGGGCGCGTTCCGGGACTGGATCGACCAGGAGATGCGCGATCGCTGCGCCGACGGCACCCGCGCCTGGTGCGAGCTCGAGGGGCTCCCGGAGCCCGACGCCCTGGACACGGGCCTGCCCGATGACACGGCGGTCGCAGGGGATCCGCCCAAGGGCTGGGGCTGCGCCACCCCGGCGCGCAGCGCGGCCGCGCTGCTCGCGCTGCTCGCATCACTGGCTGTGGTCGTGGGTCGCCGCGACCCCGAGATCTCGAACGGACTCTAGTCCCGGCCCAGCATCCGCACGAGCTCCTCGACCACCATGCTCTCGAGCTTCCCGTCGCCGGGCTCGGCCGCCGCGCGCTCGCGCTTCTCCCGCAGCTCGCCCTGGATCTCGCCCAGGGTGCTCAGGGGAGCCGCGGTGATCCGCAGCATGCGCAGGGGCGGCGCCTCGGCCGGCGGGGGCGGGGGCTTGGGGCCGCCGATGGGCAGATCCGCGCCGGGCAGATCCTTGCGGGCCACGGCCGCGGGGGGCCCACCGTAGCGGGACAGGCCCAGGCGCCGCAGCTTCACGGCCTCGGAGGTGGGCAGGTTCTTGATGCCGCCGAGCTGGTGGGCCGTGGAGAGGATCTGAGCGGTGTGCTCCATGGTCTCGAGGCGGCAGAAGGCCTCGAGCACCGAGCCGCCCATGGTGATGGCGCCGTGGGTGTCCATCAGGATGGCGTCGTACTCGCGGGCATAGCCCCCGATCTGGGCGGCCAGATCCGTGGTCCCCGTGGTCTTGTAGGGAGCCGTGGGGATGGAGCCCAGGGTGAGCACGACCTCGGGCAGCACCAGGCGCTCCATGCTCACCGAGGCGATGGTGAAGGCCACGCACATGGGCGGATGGGCGTGGATGACCGCCTGGACGTCCGGGCGCTCCCGGTAGCAGGCCAGGTGCATGTGGATCTCGGAGGTGGGCCGCCCTTCGCCGCGCTTGACGGTGCCGTCGGGGCGCACCAGCAGGAGGTCCTCGTCCCTCATGAAGCCCTTGTGGCAGCCCGCGCGGGTGCAGAGCACGTCGCCGTTGGGCAGCCGGGCGCTGAGGTTGCCGTCCATGGCCACCAGGAGGCGGCGCTCGTAGGTGAGCTTGCCGAAGCGGACCAGCTCTTCCCGCAGCTCGTGCTCGGTGATCATGGTGGGGCTAGTCTCCCTGGTTCCGGACCGGGGTGAAGCTGTACTCGAACATCTCCACCGGGTCGGCGCCGTCGTTGATGAGCTGGATGCGGCCCTCGACCAGAGTGTCGACCTCGCTCCAGGTGTCGCCGGTGAGGTAGCCGCAGACGCCCACGAGCAGCACGGCCCGGGAGCCGGGGCTCAGGGTCGGCAGCTCGATGATGCCCTCGTCGTTCTCGTAGCCCTCGAGGCAGAGCCGCTCCTGGTCGTAGGACGGAATCCAGATGTTCAGGTCCTTCACGCCGTCGTTGATGAGGTCGACCTGAACCTGCTCGAAGCCGTTCATGGGCGGGGTCTGCTGGAAGTCGATCTCGCCCCAGTCGTGCAGCGGGGGCTCGACCGTGAGCAGGCCCTCCTCCGGGGCACAGGCCACGGCCAGGGGGAGCAGGATGAGCAGCGCGGAGCACCTCATGGCGCGGCCTCCCGGGCCGTCCAGGCCCACTCGTGACAGCATCGGTATAGCACCTCGGCCCGCTCTCGGAGCAGCAGGTACCAGTCGGCCTCGGGCACGAAGCAGCGGAACTGCCACAGCTCGGCGCACAGCCGCTGCAGCAGCCAGCCCTGGTCGGGCCGCGCCTCGAGGGGCAGCGCGAGGGCCGCGTACCAGCCGTCGGGGCCGCGGAACACCCTGGCGAGCCAGGTGCCCGTGGGGATGAGCCCCGGTGATGAGCCCTGGCGGTCGGGGAGCAGGCGCACCGGGCCGTCCGGCGTGTGGCGCCCCGGCAGGGCCAGCAAGGGTCGGACGGCGCCGGGCTCGTCCACGACCCAGCACATGGCCGGGGCCCGATCGATGGCGCGCAGGGCCTGCCGGTCGGCGTCGGTGCCGCCGCGCTTGTCCTTGGCCCAGCGGTCGAAGGGACGCACCCGGGGCTGGATGTAGGGCGAGAAGGCCATCACGCCGGCGGCCACCCGCCGGGCTCGACGGGGGGGCGCCTGGTCGGCCCAGGGCCCCAGCACCCGCTCGACGGAGGACATCCCGGCGTCGGGCATGACGTTCTCGGTCACGTCCGCCAGCCAGCTGTCGCTGGGCAGGATCGGCGCCACCGGCAGGGGCTGCTCGAGCTGGCGCAGGGCGGGGGGCGCGGGCTCGATCAGCCCGCCGGCCTCCGCCGTGGCGCGCAGGCGGGGATCGCCGGCCGCGAGCTCACCCCGCAGCAGCAGGGCGTGCAGCCGCACCAGCTCGGCCTGGTGGGGGTCCTCGGGGAGCGGCACCGCGCACAGCTCGTCCCCCGCGTAGGGGGCAGCGGCGACCTGCAGCAGCGGCCAGGTCTCGTCCGGCTGGGGGATCACGGGCCGGCCTGGTAGCGCTGGGCGGCCTCGGCCAGGGTGGCGTGGATCTCTGCGCGCAGCTCGGGGGGCTCGAGCACCTCGGCGTCGGAGGCGTAGCCCAGGATCCACTGCTTGAGCTCGGGGGTGACCGCGCAGCGCAGCAGGACCTCCACCGAGCCGTCGGGGCGGTCCACGATGCCCTGGGAGGTGTGCCACTGCCGCTCGCGGATGTACTCGGCGACCCGGGGGCTGAAGCGCACCAGCACCGTGCGGCGCTCGCCCACCGTGATGCCGTAGGCGTCCCGCACGAAGGCCTGGGGATCCCAGTCCGCCGGGCGCTCGAACTTCTCCCTGCGGCGCCGGGTGAAGTCCTGGAAGCGCTCGACCGCGAAGGTCTTGACCTTGCCCTCTTCTGCGTCCCTGGCGAACAGGTAGAGGCCCTGGCGGTAGGTGGCCAGGGTCAGGGGCTCGAGCAGGTAGTCCTTGTGGTTGCCGCGGGCGGCGCGGTAGGTGGCGTCGGCGGGGTTGGTGTAGAGCAGGGCGGAGAGGATCTCGTCCACCACCTCGCCCTGCTCCCGGTAGTCCTTGGCGTGCTCGGGCACCGCCAGGAAGGTGTTGTCGAACTGCTGCACCACGTCGGCGTTGCCGCGGCTCATGGTGGGCTGCAGGCGGTCGATGGCCTGCTCGAGGTCCTCGGCGAAGCCCGTGCCCGCCAGGAAGTTGAACAGGGTGCGGCCGAAGCGCAGGGAGATCATCTCCCCGAGGTTGAGCTGCACCCCGGCGCGCCGGTAGGCCGGGTCCAGGTAGACGGTGCGCTCTTCGCCCCGTCCTTCCTCGCAGACGGGCAGGCCCAGGTCCCGCAGATCCGACAGGTAGCGGCGCAGGGAGCGGGGGTCGAGGTCGAAGGAGGTCTCGAGCTCGCGCACCCGGATGCCGCCGCGTCGCTGCATCCACTCGACCAACCGGACCATCTTCTGGCCCTTGTTGAGGCCCGAGGTGTCGCTCATGCCGGCAACCCCTTTTCCGCACTTTTTTTGGATGCGGACAGTTTTTGGCTCAGTCGGTGGTCATTCTATCGTCGTGCCCGGCGCGCGCCAGCCACACCGCCACGGGCCCCCGAAAGCGATCTCCGTGTCTTTCGAATGTCCGCGTGGCTGGCGCGTCGCCCATGGTTCCAGCCTCCGGAACCACCAGCGCTGGGAGGTACCATGGATGCCCTGACTCTCGACCTCATCGCCACTCTGCTCGCCTCCGCCGCCGCCATCGGCGCCACCGGCCTCGCCGTCTGGTTCCTCCCCTGGTCCGAGAAAGACTGGGAGCCCCCCCCCCGGCCCGCCCGGGCCCCCCGCTCCCCGCCCGCGGGGCGCGACCCCTCCGCCCGCGTGGCCCACGTCAGCGTCGTCCCCTAGCCATCGGTCGGTGCTCACCACCACCGCCCCACCCCTCCGCGACCCACAAGAGCTGAAACGCTGCGCACGCGCTGCAAGCTGATGGCTGACAGCTCGGTTAAAGGCGGCCCCTTCGTGAGGAGCCGTCATGTCGCACTACGATCCCAACACCATCGAGCCCAAGTGGCAGCAGCACTGGAAGGACACCAAGGCCTTCCGGGCGGTCGAGGACCCGAACAAGCCCAAGTACTACACCCTGGGCATGTTCCCCTACCCCTCGGGCTCCGGCCTGCACGTCGGCCACCCGCTGTCCTACACCGCGCTCGACATCGTGGCCCGCTACAAGCGCGCCTGCGGGTTCTCGGTGCTCAACCCCATGGGCTTCGACAGCTTCGGCCTGCCCGCCGAGCGCGCCGCCGTGCGTGAAGGCCGCCACCCGGCCGACATCACCCGCGACAACATCGCCTTCTTCACCAAGCAGCTCGACCGCCTGGGCTTCTCCTACGACTGGGAGCGCCGGGTCGTCACCTCGGACCCCGACTACTACCGCTGGACCCAGTGGATGTTCCTCAAGATGATCGAGCTGGACCTGGCCTACATGGCCGAGGTCCCGGTCTACTGGTGCCAGGCCCAGGGCACGGTGCTGGCCAACGAGGAAGTCGCCGACGGCAAGTACATCGAGACCGGCGAGCCCGTGGAGCGCCGCCTGATGCGCCAGTGGATGCTGCGCATCACCGCCTACGCCCAGCGCCTGCTCGACGATCTCGACGATCTCGACTGGCCCGAGTCCACCAAGGAGATGCAGCGCAACTGGATCGGCCGGTCCGAGGGCGCCATGGTCACCTTCGCCGTGGCCGACCATCCCGGCCTGGACTTCGAGGTCTTCACCACCCGCCCCGACACCCTCTACGGCGCCACCTGGTGCGTGCTGGCCCCCGAGCACGACTTGGTCGAGCGGGTCACCCCGGCCGAGAAGCGCGACGAGGTGATGGCCTACGTCAAGCAGGCCACCCAGCGCTCCGACCTGGACCGTCAGGTCGCCGCCGAGAAGGAGAAGACGGGTGTGTTCTCCGGCGCCTACGCCATCAACCCGGTCAACGGCGAGCGGGTCCCCATCTGGATCGCCGACTACGTGCTGGCCTCCTACGGCACCGGCGCCATCATGGCGGTCCCGGCCCACGACGAGCGCGACCACGCCTTCGCCACCAAGTTCGGCCTGCCCATCATCGAGGTCATCTCCGGCGGCGACGATGTACAAGAGGCCGCCTACACCGGCGACGGCCTGGCCGTGAACTCCCCGCTGTTCGACGGCCAGGGCGTGGCCGAGGCCAAGAAGACCATCACCGCCTGGCTCGAGGAGCAGAAGCTCGGCTACGGCAAGATCCAGTACAAGCTGCGCGACTGGCTGTTCAGCCGCCAGCGCTACTGGGGCGAGCCCTTCC